>JABDGU010000076.1:7446-9905 GCA_013285905.1 Bacteroidota bacterium
CTCCGTCATTACCCTGGTAAAGAACGGAAGGGCTGAGCGGGTGAAATGCCATGAAATGTTTATCGGCATGTATCAATTTTACACCCGGCAGGCTGGAGGTCCATTGGGTCACTATTTTCCAGGACACGCCGCCATTGGTTGACTGGTAAGTATTTACGCCACCTACCAATACCTGGTTTGTGTCAAGCGGGCTTATTGCAATACAGAGGTCGTACCAACCCTGTCCGCCACAGGAGTTGGTATTTAGGGTGGAGTTACTGTTTAATATATTATTGGCGCAATTGGAATCGCTGCAGATTTTTGTAAAAGTATTTCCGCTGTCGGAGGAAGAATAAATGCCTTCCAGGCCATAAGCGGTATTACATGACACAGCCTTTACGATGCCAGACGCGGCGCTTGTTACAGCAAGTGCTATCCTTAGTGCACCGGAAATATTAGTTACCTGCGACCAGGTGGCCCCGCCATCGCTGCTGCGAAATATATTGGCAGTATTATAACTTGTTGCATAAACGATACTAGTGTCTGCAGGGTTATACATGATCTGTTTAAAATCGTTGGACTTAACATTTGTCCAGCTTAGGCCGCCATTAAGCGAACGGTAAATACCTGTTGAAGAGGCAAGCAGCACGGTATTGGTATCAAGCGGATTAATAACAAGCGAACCCGCAATGTAGTAAGAGCTGCTGTTCCATTGCAGCCCGGTAGTATCCCATGTATTTCCCCCATCGGTAGATTTAAAAACCCCTATGCTATAAGTGCTGCTGTAACTATCCTGGCCGTCCCCGTCGCCCGTGCACAAATAAATAGTATTGGGGTTCAGCGGGTTTATGGTGATACAAGATACGCCCAATACAGGCAGGTTATTGTACATCGGCGTCCAGGTGGTTCCCCCATCGGTTGTTTTCCATGGGCCGCCGCCGGCGCTGCCTATCCATAAAGTGTTAGAATCGGTGGGGTGGAAGGTAATGCAATTGATGCGCCCCAGGCCGTAGTTGCCGGATGAAGCTTGTAATGGCCCCAGGAAGCGCCAGTTGGACGATATGCCCCCGCTGGTTTTGGCAGCAGATCTTTCTGCAGGCAATTGCCGCTGATAGTTCTTCCATTCTGTCCAGGTCCTCATAGTGGGTACTATAAAACCATTTTCGTCGGTATGGCTTTTCCAGTACCATAGCCAGCGGTCGAACTGGTAATCTTTGCCTTCTTTTACGGATTGCGCATCAGGCGGCATGTCCTCATCATCCGCATCATTATTGTGGGGCATTGCTTTATAAGCCTCCACCACGTCCTGCAGTTTTACAGGCCCATTACTTTTTGCAGGCATCCATGGCTGGGCATTTGCAAATAAGCCCGATAGCGAAAGAATGATTATTATAAATAACTGCTTCATCTTTAATTAAGGCAATATTATATCGGGCTTTGAACTGATTTTTTTGAGCGGAAAGGACAGCCAATTGCTTTTGGCCGTTTTAAAAAAGAGGGTGTTTTTTGCCTCAACAGGTATTTCTGCCGGTATAGGAAACTTGCCACCCCTTATGGGCATGATCTCAATAGTGTCACCTTTTTTTATGGGGCCGTTGCCGGCAGAGATGTAATCAGGGTCCTGCATTTCGCGCTTTGCTTTTGGCATCTTGTTTTTATGCACTTTCGCAACATTGCAGCTCAGCCAGCCATTGTCCCCGCGCCAGAAAACAGGAGAAGGAGCCAGTTTATTTTGCCACAGCATTATAAAATGATAATCGGTCACCGGCTTCATGCCCCGCACGCCCGGCAGGGTGCGCTGCGAGAACGTTTCTATTACCTTCATGTACTTGCTGCTGCTTTTAATGCCTGTGTCTTTTGGCGGATTTTGCGCCATGGTAGGGCAGGGACTTAGCAGGTAAATGCCGGCTATTGCGAGGATATGTCTGATATTCATATGGAGTGGAAGTAGTAACAAAAATAAGGAAAAAAGAGCTAATGTTTGGCTTGCTATTTGGTTGCCTGGTTTCATATCGGAATACAAGGTGGATGTGCAAAAAAGGAGGGCAGGCGTGAGCTCGTCGTTCCATCCCGCTTGCCGCTTTTTGGCCGCTAAGAAAAATAGTAATATGGTCTATGGTAAAGGGTTTTAGGCGGCGATGTACAGTTTTTCTGAAAAGGTTTTACCTCAAGGTTCACAAAGGATACACAATGTTCACAGAGAAGGTTTTTTTAAGGCTTTAGGGTGAAAATGCCCGATGCCCGATCAATAAAAAACGTGGACATTTTGTTTTATTTAATTTGTTGTAAATAATTTAAAATCAATCTGTTGTAAAAATATTGTGTTTATAAAAATGTCCGATTTGTGAGTTTTGCGGTCCGGATTTGGTCCATGTGAAGTTTCGGAATGGATCTATGGATAGAAGGATGTTTTACAGTGATTTTGGTTGACAAGGAATTTTTGATTTTTTTTTCATTTTAGGCATGCCAAGGGTTTATAC
>JABDGU010000077.1 GCA_013285905.1 Bacteroidota bacterium
TAGTGATACGATGGCCTCGCTATAATAAATGCGCTGCAAAACGGGGTCGAATATATCATTAAGGGCAGCCACGAGGAAACATACCTGGCTGCTGTGCCGCAGATAATATAAATTATTGGCACGGTTGGTGTAAAACAGCTGGTAGATATAAACAACAGGCGCCACCAGGGCCCCGAGCCATGCAAGCCTTATGCTTTTTCTTTTTCTTACCGGCAAGAGGTAATTAAGCAAGACCGGGTAGTTAATATTAAATATGCTCATAGTGATTTTTTTAACTCCCGCATCTGCGGGACAGAGGCGCAAAGTTTTATATTATTTACCTTAGATGACTTCTATTAGGTATTTTTTGGGCATTGAGAAATTGAGACAATCAGCCGTTGATAAATTATCCGTTAAACACTGTCCATGTAAATGTTTGGTTGGTACCCACTGTATAAGTTAAATAGCCTGCTGATGGCCTGTAATAACCTATTGACAATATATCAGTAAGGACGGTACCTATCACAATCGTGCCACTTAGGGCAGCTAGTTTAAAAGCTATAATACCCGGCACTGCTTTCACAGCACTGATGTAGTCATCTACAGTAAGCAAGCCATTAAATGGCAGATCGTTAAGATATCGGGCTATAGCCCTGTCAACAGGAAAATTATCTGTGCCATCCAGCCTTTGACCGGAACTATTTATTATTTGCGGGTCATAATATATGGTGGCCATGCATTTGTGAATATCACCCGCCCAGCTTTCTACATTCAGATTGATGCCCGCGTCTTTTACCAATAACATATAAGCGCTCAAGGCATTCAGGGTAGGTGTATCCGTTATCTGCGCGCAAACGGTATCACCTGTGAAACTATCGGTAGTAGCTTGCGCCACTTTTACTGCCAGCTCCAAACTACTGCCACTACCAATCTCCTGCGCAGCAGCATATTTCACCACTTGCTTGGTTGGATCTATGACGGAATACGTATCACTGCCATAAGGCAAGGCATCACCATACTGGAAAGCCTGTGCCATACTTGCATACCAGGCTGCAGTATGTGGTTTCATTGTAGCCAATAATGTCTGTACTTCACTTAAGTGAGAATCGAACAGCGTCTCTATCGTCCATTGGCAAATGGCCACAATGGCTGTCCATAGGTTCCATTCGGCTACATTGCTATTGCTGGTAAGTCCGGAGAGATTACTGTTGGCGTTTTTTGCATCTATAATGCTCTGCTGTATCTGTGCTATTGTGCGGGCCATATTTTAGTCGTAAGTTTTAAGTCGTAAGTCATAAGTGGTAGCGGTTTCTGTAGTTTTTTTTGAGAGTTTAACTGACTGTAAAGTCTGTTTGTATCATCCAATAACCAATACCTTGCGGAAGGGCCTGGCCTTTGGTGCCAATGGTGATGCTATTCTGCATTAGATATTGCAGTGTGTCGTTGTCTGTAACGATATCTCCTGGAATAAGATAATCGTCACCTGCGATGGGAGCATCTGTTATACTTTTTCCATTGGCCTGCACTATTGTAAAAAGGGATTCAATGGTGCCGGATGCCATAATGGCCATATCAAGGAATGTCTGGTTCTGCTGTGCTGTCATTGCCTGTTAATAATTAGCGTCTATGTTTAATATTCCGTTCTGCGCAAGTACAATACTATCCACCTGCATACCGTCTTTAGTAAATTCAATACCGGCAGCCCTTGCCAGGCCCTGTATATTTTCATCATCCAGGTAAGAGAAGGCGCCGACGCAGGTCGTGGGATTTATTTTATAGTCCCCCTTATCACAAAGCAAGAGGTCTTCCTGGTGTTGCTGGGTGCTCTCTGTAAGTACAAAATCGCCATTAGTCATCACAAGATCATCTGTATCGTCCTGCGCATAGTCTATCATTTGTTTCATGGTATGAGTGCGTTTTTATGTCAGAAGATTATCCAAACGGGTTTTTATATTGGTGAAATCCGCCGCGTTTATCGGGGTACCGCTTGCGCCAGAACTTGTAGGTACAGTTATCGCCACGATCCTGTCCAAAAGATCTTTCAATATTTGTGTCAGGCTTTCGCCATTATGTTCTATACTGTATCCACTGGCATCAATTGTAAAGCTAGTCTCGCCTATATTTACCATTGCTTTTGTAAGTACCGCCGCCCTAACCAAAAAATATTCCCCGGATCCATCTATAGATGCTATGATGGCATCACTGTCGTCTGCCGGAAATTGAATGAAGCCATTTGCATTTCCCAACACGGAATTCAGCATCACTCCTTTCACAGGCTCGTCCATGATCGGCCATCGTGCCGGCCTACCATAGCGGTAACCAAGTGTTACCGTTTTTGTTTTATTTGCCCTGACCTTTATGCAAATATCATTTAGTTAAGGAAGAAAAGTCCGAAGGACTGGCATGATTATAGCAAAGTCAATTATACAATACACAAACCCTGAAAGGGTGATATTATTTATATTACTACACACAAACCTTTAACTTTTCAGTTCAGCTTCAAATTTGTTTTTGAAAATTTCTTTGTAGCGTTCAGGATGGTTTGCTTTCAGCTCTTTCAGTTTTCTGCCGCTGGGGTCTTGCTCTTCAAAGTCGTCCCAGCCCCATTGCATTTCCGCTTTTTCGCGTTCAGTATTTCTCAGGTTCTCGACGATGGATATATAGGCCGGCATAGCAGAAAGTAAAGATTGCAGGCCTTCAGGATTATTTGCGTAATCCGCCGATAATTTCTCTTTTAATTCTCTCGTTATCTTTCTGCCTTCCAGTGCTGCATCCAGCAGTGCGGCTACTTCATATTGTATGTGTTGTGATCTCAACTCACTCAGTTCCTGCTGCAATAATATTTTGTCATCCAGCAGATTTTTATTTTCCGCTTCCAGTTCCCCGCTTTTCGAGATCTTCATACCGATACCTTTTATCGCATGCAGCACACTTGTATCATCAGCCCCGCTAAGGTTCAGTTCATCGCATATCGCTGCTACAATATCCTGCTTTATCAGGTTTGCAATAACAGTGTGGTTTGTAAAGTTGGCCAGGTTTATTTCATTTTCCTGTGCGTCATAGAGTTGTGTCAGCGCATTGCAGTTTCCGGGTATGTCCACCAGGCTGCATTCCTTGTTATACCATTTGGTAATGGTTGGTCCTGTTTGCCCCGGCAGCATCAGTTCCGGTTCTGTGCTATATTCCAGCACCACTATATGGCCCACGCTCACGGCATTCAAAAAACCATTTTCCACTTCATCGCAGGTTTGCTGGCCGCGCTCATTGCTCAGGTTTATCACAGGGCTGCCCCATATTTTATCATCAACAATTTCCAGGTCTTCCCATTTCAGCACCACGCCATCTTCGCGGCGGTGCATATAATATCCGATCGGATTTTTCTGAAAGGCTTCTAACTGGTAGCCCTCGGTAAGGAGGCGGAAACCATACTCGTTCACCGAGCTGTCTGAGAGTACGTATTGCTTATCTATTTTCCTGAATTTATCAAGCATGATAGGATAGGTTTTTTAAGGTTTTTATTCTTTTTCTGCGATCTTCTGCTCTTGTTTTCACATGTCGGATTCAAATCTGGCACAAAGTTGCATCGGCTTTCAAAGCCTTGCAAATCTTTTTTCTATGCCACGTGTAAAACTGCCGTATGGCACGTACAAAACTGCCGCAGGACAGAAATTATTTTTGGGATAATTATTTGATAATTAATGCACTATACGTTATTAATACCTCCCGGTTTTTTAGGGTGTATTTTGGGAGGCTGATATTGCGGGGAATTTTAATGCATTAAGATTATTTTGTTGTGAAAACGGTGTTTATTATAAATTTTAGAGACTTACTACAAGGGTAAGGGCTTATAATCTACCTTTATATGGTACAGTCTTATAATTCTATTGCTATACAATAATACCAATAACTATACAGTATGAAACTTCATGAAGCTATCGAAAATCTTCTAAAAGAAACGGGAAGGCCGATGACAACAAATGAAATTGCAGATTCATTAAATAATAACAAATGGTATCAGAAAAAGGACAAATCATTAATTGACGCCTTCCAAATACACGGTAGAACAAGAAAATACTCAAACCTTTTTAGCCGTAAGGGATCTACAATATCACTTCCAGCACAAATTGTTCAAAGTGGAACTATTGCTCCAATCCGTGTCTCAAAAAAAATAACAGAAAAGACACCAAATGTCTTGATGAAAGCCTCAATACCCGAAGAGATTCAACTTTTAAAAAAATCATTCATTCCAATATCGTCTGTTAATACTAAAATTTTGATTCTTGGAACAATGCCTGGTGATGAATCTATCCGACTTGGAGAATACTATGCCAATCCAAGAAACAGATTTTGGAAAGTAATGTCAACAATATTAAATGAAAAGACTCCCGAAACTTATGATGAAAAAAAACTGTTACTAAAGAATTATGGAATTGGTTTATGGGATGTTTTAAAAAGTGCAGAACGTGAAGGAAGTTTAGACATCTCTATCTCAAAAGAAGTTCCAAACAATTTAGAAAGTTTTTTAAAAACGCATAAACAAGTATTAGCAATCGGATTTAATGGGAAAAAGGCCGAAGTATTATACGATAAATTCTTTTCGCGTAGAAGCAACATAAAATATTACTCCTTACCAAGCACCAGTCCTGCAAACGCCGGAATTAATTTTGAAACTATTTGTGAGCAGTGGGAACAAGCTATCAATTAAAAAGTTAAAAAGCATAGCCCTTGTCTTACCCAAAGCTATGCTTCAATTATCACATTCCCAAGCTATACCATGCTCCTTTCCCTTTGCCGTTCATCTGCAAAAGCTTATCATTAACCAAAGCTTCCAAATGTTTTTTCACCGTGTTGCGGTTGGCATTTGTTATACTTACTATCTCGCTGTTTTTTATGCGCCCCCGGGTTTTCACAAGTTCTAAAATTTGCACAGACAGGTTCGGCATATTGCTCAGCAGCAAATGTTCTGTTTCCAATTTGGCTTCCAGGTTTTGTTTTTGTTTTTGCATGGTCCTTAAAAAAAACAATAGCCAGGGCTGCCAGTCAGGCTGCTGCGATCCTATTGTACCTTGTGTTTGCCTCAGGGCCAGGTAATAGCTCTCTTTATTTTGTTCCACCACTGCCTCCATTGATGAGTAAGGCACATAAGCATAGCCGGCCTTTAAAAGCAGGTAGCTTGTCAGTATTCTTGATAGTCTTCCGTTCCCATCTTGAAAAGGGTGTATGGCTAAAAACTCTACAATGAACAATGCTGTTACCAGCAAAGGGTGCAAAGTCTTTTTCTCCAAAGCTTCTGTAGCCCATTCCACCAGTTCCCTCATCCTTATGGGTGTTTCAAAAGGGCTTGCAGTTTCAAATACAATTCCCAGGCTTTTTCCGTCAGGCCCATAAGCGCCTACATGGTTGGGCGATCTTTTATAACTGCCCTTGTGCCACTCATCTTTTTCGCTATACTGCATCAGATCCCTATGCAGTTGAAGGATATAATTTTCAGTAAGCGCTATGTATTCATAATTCTGAAAAACCAGGTTCATCACATCGGCGTAGCCAGCCACCTCCTGCTCATCCCTTGTCGCAAACTTGTATATTTCAAGATTGCTCAATAAGGCCTCCACTTCTTTATCGCTTAATTTGCTGCCTTCTATACGTGTAGAAGAGCCAATGCTGCCTATACCCGCAACATGCTTTAAAGACCTCAATTGCTCCGGCGCCAATCTTCCCAAAGCTTTCCACGAGCCTTTAAATTCATCTATTTCGGCGATTAGCGCTAATATGTCATTTGTTATTTTTAATGTGTCTGTCTGCACCATATACCCATATATTTATCCATAATTACCCACAAATATAAGCATATCCATATAATTATCCAAATATACCCATAAATAATTACCCATATTTTTATCCATAATTACCCAAAAACCAAAAAAATGAGACGATTTGATACGAAAATATACGATAATGATACGGCGCTTTGCTTATAAGATCTTAAGCCCTAAAACATTGATTTTAAGTATGTTTTATATATATTTTAATAAAATCAACATTATATTTACCATTAAACCTATCTACCTATATGAAATTGGTCCTGTTGATCTTGTTTTTCTGGTTTTGCATAAACTTAGCCATCTTAATAATACTCATAGACCTGTTTTGCTGCACAGCAAAACAAATAAGGGCACATGCTCTCAACTTGAATAAAGTACCTGGTTTAAATGAATGTATTAATATTTAGAAAGGCGGACTAATCTGTTTCTAATTTCCCGCTATAATACTCCACACCATTACTTACCCTATAAAAATATACCCCCTTAGGATATGCTGATAAATTAACCAAATGCACATACGGCACTCTCAACACACGTCTGCCCATAGCATCCATCACCTCTATGTTATACTCCTTCTCCTCATCCATGGCAGGGAAATTAAATAGTGCGTCGTTTGATGGGTTGGGGTAAATGTTTAGGATGCTTTGTTTATTAATCCCTGTTACACCGAATTCTGTCCACATATCCTGCCGGATATTTATTCTATCAATAATCCAACCAGATAAAGTATCAGGAATAGAATCACTTTTAAAACGGAACCTTATTTGATAATTGACTGGGTAGCAAAAAGAGTTCGTTAAATCGAATTCAAATTGCGACAATATCCATCCATCACTTATACCGCTAAATGCAGGCTCGCCACTTAAAAGTGTATCATTTATACCATAAAGGTTACTAGAATCTAAACAAGCATAATTCAGTATATTCTCCCAAGTAAGGCCACTATCATTTGAAAACTCAACTATTCCTCCATCATGCCCCAAACTTGTTTCGTATTTATGGTGGAATGAAACAACAATGTAATCACCATGGCAAAAAAGAGTAAACTGCCTAATAACAAACCAACCATTAGCGTTGACTGGATAAGGATCTATACTGTCGGTCATAATACTTCTGATCGCTCCGCTATCAGCAAAAAAAGATTTGTTGGTGCTTCCAATTGTCCATAAATGAGTATTTACAGAGTCAGCGTAAGAAGTATCAATTATTATGTTAGAAGTATCTGTAGTAATACAAAGGGGGGTTAACGGGTACAAAACATGATGTAAGGAATCTTGTAAGCTAAACGTAAACGTTGTGCTATCAAATAGTGCCCAATATTGTATTGTTCCTTGCCCCCTTGCATTTTCCTCACCACAAAAAACACTCACAATAAAAACAACAAAGAATAAAAATTTTTTCATAGCATAATATTTAATCGCATTGCCAAATTCGCAGTATAGCCGCTCCCTCTCCTTCGGAGAGGGCCGGGGAGAGGTCAATCCGTCACCAACTTCCCGCTATAATTCTCCACACCGTTACTCACCCTAAAAAAATATATCCCTTTTGCGTAAGCTGATAAATTGATCTCATGCACATAAGGCATTCTTAACACACGCCTGCCCATAGCATCCATCACCTCTATACTATACTCCTTCTCCTCATCCATGGCAGGGAAATTAAATAGTGCGTCGTTTGATGGGTTGGGATAAATATTTAGGGTAGTGGCTTTGTTTATTTTAGATATGCCTTCTTCCACATCTATTCTTACACTTATATTACTAATTGCCCAGCCATCCAAAGTATCAGGAATAGAATCACTTTTAAAGCGGAATCTAACCTGGAAATCAAAAACATTGCTATATGCTGCACACAGATCAGGATTGCTCAAAATTTCAAATTGTGATCTTACCCATCCATTACTTGTGCCGCTGAAGGCCGGTTCACCACTTGTCAAAGTATCATTTACACCATAAAAATTATTAGAATCCAAACAGGCATATTTCAATATATTGTTCCATGTATGTCCGGTATCAATAGAATATTCTACTATTCCTCCGTCATGTCCCGCGCTTGTCTGGTATTTATGCCAGAAAGAAAAAATAGTTAATGAATAATAAAAATCAGAGAAGCCTTTTATAACAAACCAACTATTGGCATTTACAGGATACTCATGTATAGTATCTGTCATAATCCCTCTTACAATGCCGCTATCTGCAAAGAAAGGTTTATTGGTATTCCCTATTTGCCATAGTTGTGTATTTGTCGAGTCAGTATGAGACGTGTCAATACTTACTAGCCTACTCTGGCTCCAAAGAGGAAAAGTGCGGCTTAAAGAATCATTCACTCCAAACGTAAAATTTGTACTGTCATCAAAATCCCAATACTGTATTGGTGGCTGTCCATTTGCATTCCTACCACAAAAAACACTCAGAACAAAAACGACAAAGAATAAAAGTTTTTTCATAGGGCAATGTTTATTACATAAAATTACTAAAGCTCTCTTATTAAGACGTATTAATTCTAATATTACCCCCTACAAAACATCTCGCAAACCAATTCCAAACCTCCAATTACAAATTACAAACCAAGGCCATATCTCCCAAAATCCCCCAATTCCTATTTAACATAATGTTGGTTTTCAAAAACAACCCTAAAACCACCTCAAACCCGCGCCAAACCTCAAAACTTTTTTCTGTCATACGGCAAATACTTACGTGCCATACGTATAAAACTGCCGTATGGCCGAAATCCGATTTGGAGCGAAGCACAAAATCTTCTCACCTTTGGGCCATCAAAGCATCGAATTAAAAAATTTAAAACAACATAAACATAAAAAGCCTGCAATAACAAACAATAACCCTTAAGCGCTCTACTATAAAATTCAAAGCTTCCCAACAGAAAACTTCTTCGCGCCTTTGCGTCGCTGCGGTTAAACTCTTTTACAATAACACTCAGCGCTTTTCTGCGAGTCTCCGCGGGAAACCTCTTTTACAATAAGCGTTTCTCTGCGAGTTTCTGGAAAAACAAACAGCACCTCACAATAACACTCCGCGTTTCTCTGCGAGTATCCGCGGGAAAGAACCCTTAGCGCCTTTGCGTCTCCGCGGTTAAAAACTCTAAAATCATCTCTCACATGAATATACCCTTATCAAAAGAAGACAGAAAAAGCTGGGCAGAACTCCTCTACACCCGCAAGAACTACAGCATAGACATGATCGTCTCCACAACCGGTCACGACCGGGAAACGATCGAACGCTGGGCTATCCAGGACGCATGGGAAAACATGCGCCTCTCCATCCTAACCTGTCAGAAAGAACAACTGGAATGCCTCTATCAATTATTAGGCATCCTCACAAAAAAAATAAAAGACAGCGGGGATAAAGCCACCAATGCAGATGCGGACTTGCTTTTAAAATACACAAGGGCCATAAAAAATCTGCAAACCAAAAAAAGTGTAAGCGAAGTGCTCGATGGTTTTGATGAATACATTATCTGGCTGCAGAAAGCAGATATAGATCTTGCAAAACAAGTAGGCCCCACTTATGATGCATTCATCACTGACTACATGAAAAAATTAGAGCGTGCAGCCTGAAAACCTAAGAAAGGCAGAATGGAAAATGTACAAAAGCGTATCAACAGTACGGCCGCACTTGTTGAACGCGCTACCCTCGAGATAAGCCCCGACGACGACAAAGAAACACCCGAACAAAAAAGAGAACGCATTGCCTCCTTAGAAGCCGATCCCGAAGCCTGGTTCGCCTACTACTTCAGAAAGTATGCAACATCAAAGCCTGCAAAGTTTCATATAGAAGCAAGCAAGCGTGTGCTCTCCAACCCCGAATGGTACGAAGTGCGCATGTGGAGCCGCGAACTAGCCAAGTCCACCCGCACCATGATGGAAGTTCTTTATCTAACTCTTGTTGGAAATAAAAATCCAAATTACCAATCCCAAATTGCCAATTCCACTAAAAAGAGGTACGTTTTATTAATAAGCAACTCCTACGACAATGCCTGCCGTTTGCTCCTGCCCTACAAGTTCAGCCTCGAAAAAAATCAATACCTCATTCGCGATTATGGCATACAGAAA
>JABDGU010000078.1 GCA_013285905.1 Bacteroidota bacterium
CCGCTTTTTTTATTTCTTTACCGTTATGTTTATTATACACCCACCATCAATGGCATCAACAACATCAATACTTCCTCATTTTCAACCTTATCTACAGGGCGGAAAATACCTGCCCTGGTAGGTGTACTCAGTTCCAGGTTCACTTCGTTACCATCTATATTTCCAACCAGTTCTACCATCAGTTTGGCATTGAAAGCTATTTTCATATCCTCACCGCTATATTGGCAGCTCAGGGTTTCTTTACCCTCATAACTGAAGTCAATATCCTGAGCGCTAAGGCTTACAGAATTACCATTTATGTCCAGCACAACCTGGTTAGTAGTTTTGTTGGCAAAAATGCTAACACGTCGCAATGCGCTTACAAAGTCATTACGGTTTATCGTAAGCTTGTAAGGATTATCCTGTGGTATTACCGCTTTATAATCCGGAAAACGTGCATCGATCAGGCGGCAGCTAAGGCTCAGGCGGCTGCTGCTTACAAACAAGTGACTGCTGTTATATGACAATTGCAGTTGTGTTTCATCGGCAGGTAGCGTGGCACGTAATTGTTGCAGTGGTTTTTTAGGCACAACAAAACCGTCCTGAGCAGGGCATACCACATCATTCCTCCGAAACTGCACTAGCCTGTGTGCATCTGTGGAGACAAAAGCGATGTTATCAGTTGCCAGCTCAAAATAAACTCCAGTCATAGCAGGGCGCAACGTATCGGTGCTAACCGCAAATAAAGTTTTATTAATGCTTTCAAGGAGTGCTATAGAAGACATTGTAAAATTGCTTGTATCGCCAGGTGCAGGTTCTTTCGGAAAATCATCTGCCTTTTCACCGCCTATACGATACTTTCCAACATCACTGCTCATTTCTATCGAAAGGTCTTGCTCATTGATGTTAAAAGTAATGGGTTGTTCAGGCAGGTTTTTCAGGTAGTCCATCAATATCTTGCTTGGAATGCATATACGGCCATTACCTTGTGCATCATTCACATCCATTTGTACACGCATCATGGTCTCAAGGTCCGTAGCAGTAAGTGTCAGGGTATTACCCTTCAACTCAAACAAAAAGTCTTCCAATACAGAAAGCACTGTATTGGCACTGATGACACCGCTTATCTGCTGCAGGTTTTTCAGCATAGCGGTAGAGGTAACAATAAATCTCATTTTTATATATCTTAGGAAACAAAGATAATCGTTTGTGCTAATTATGGGCACACTTGTGGATATTTAACACAAAACATTGGAAAACCTCTTTATCATATTGGGGTTCACTTATTTGTCAGGAATATTGTATATTAATTTTTCCAGTGTTTTATGGTCAATTGTTATACTTGCACGGTATTGAGGTATAATATGCCATCGCTTTATATCTTGATCCCATTGTTGAGGAAGGGCGCTCCATAATTTTTTTTTATTCTTATTCACAATGAAAACCTTACTGTCGGGCTGTCCTATACTAACAAAAAATGAATTATCAGGTAATTCTATAATATTTCCTCCGGAGGTAATGGGTCTATGTTGGTATTCAGTGTCTTCAGTGCAACTGTATTCCCATATTTTTTTTAAATCATGCCTACCGGCAGCTGGTTCGCGCGCCAGGATTATGGTTGGAGATAGCGCCTGCTTGCAAATGTTGTTATTAAACAGGTATAAATATCCCTTTTTTGAAAGTTTTACGCTATGTTGCTGGCAAAACAGCCCATTACCTTTTCGGAGGCTGTCTCCTTTATAAATTTCTCCGTAGGTGTTTAGTACCACTCCTTCAGGGTATTTCAACTTTATTATTCTGCTTATATTTTTACAACTTAGGTAAACAATATTTTTGCTCTCGTCGAAATAGAATGCGTTTGCATGAACATCTATTACTCCATTTTCCAGCCAAACAGGCGGTGTATAGTACAAGTCTGATTTCTTAAAGTAATCGGTTGAGCTCCACGACCACACTATATTTCCTTCCCCATCATATTCTATAAGTGTTGGTAAAAACGAGACAGGGATGTCGTCTTTGCTATTACCTGGTTTACCAAGATACTTTGTTGCAGAATCCCTGTCATTTTGCATCGATACCCATCTTACCTTTTCATTCCCAAGTACCATATAGTGGCCATTCCCCAGTCTTGTAAATTCGTGGTGGTAGTGTTCAGTGCTATCTTTGCTTATCTTTCCGCTGTTAGGGCCTTTCCATAAAATATCACCGTTGTAATTTACCTCATACACATCTTCGGCGCTTATAAAGGTGATAGTGCCTTGTGCTGAAGTCTTCAAATCTCTTACATTGTCATTTGGAAATGTGCTACGCGGCAGAAGCCACAGGGCATTACCTTGCATGTCGAACATTGCCTTGTTTTCATCCAGCCAGACATAAGCATCCTGATACTTCAATGCTTTTTGCAAGATCTTTAGCCGAATTCGCGTAGGGTCCATATCTTTATTCTCCATTGTGCTAAAATGGTGTAATGCACTTTTAATTTTTTCTTGTTTATTGTTGATACCTACAGGTCGCCAGGTATATTCTTTACCCCAAAACGGCACCACTGCTATCATTTTATTTTTTGTACTTACAAGTGTTTTAATGAGGTTTCGCTTAAAAGAATCTTCTGTGTCAAAATGACCTTTTGCAATTTCAATATTGTATGTAACAGCATTTTTTATTTTTGGAAAGGAGAAGCCTATCAACCTGTAATTTAATGCACGGCCTTCTTCGGGCAGCGTTTGAGAATTAACTGAGTTTATAAAAACAAAAAAAATAAGGGATAAGTAAAGGAACCTAATCATATTCGTTTACAAAAATGAACAGTAAACTTAGGGTAATTTTTCTCAAGCATGATTGTGCAGTAGCAATATCTGTATTGCTTTGCTTGTCAATAAAATAAAGCTTTTAAATTATGCTATTGGTTCTATACGAAATTGAGGGAGTAGGATAAAGTTAATTGCAACATCAATAGCGCGGCATAGAACTCAGGTCATTGCTATGGCAAAGCAAGGTGAAACATATATAGCAAAGGGAGGCTGTAATTATTTCTTATAAACTTTTACTGAACAGGTATAATACTCTAATTTTTGTATTTGTTCTTCTCGGCTCAACTTAACAAGTTTGTTTAGTTTAGGTATATGCAGGTTCATACTTTTAGGTAGGGAATGTATCAGCTGTAGTAATGCTTCTGAACTTTCGGCGTAAGTATTGCCTTCATTCTGCTGGCCTTTGGCTGTTACTATGCCAAGGATATTTCCTTTAGCATCCAATACCGGTGCGCCGCTTTGCCCGGGGTCTGCAGGAAGTTCCAGGCGGTATTGCATAGAATCGTTTTGAAAACCATTTTTGGCGCTTATATAGCCTTCGTTGTAAACGATCTCATCATCAGGATAGCCAAGCGTATAAACACGTGAGCCCAGGCCTGCTTTGTAGCCTGCAAATGTGTAAGGAACTTCTGATTTTCCAAAATGGAAATCATCATCGTCAACCTTTAATATGGCAAGATCGGTTTTAGGTTCATACGCAATTACTATTGCTTTATAATAATCGCCTTCATGGTCTTGTATATAGACAGAGTCAGCGCCTTCCGTAACATGGTAATTGGTAACAAAATATCCGCTGTTGGTTATAGCAAAACCGGTGCCTGTATATTTTACAACCGATACGGGTTGTGTGTTTTTAATAGTAATGTCTTTAATAAGCTGGTTTTGAGAACGTTTGATATTTTCCAGTTCGCGGCGTAATACATTGTATTGGGAAAGATCTTTTTTGTTATTATTATTAATGGCCCAATAAGTGGAAAACGAAGTAAGGAGTGCAATGCCCGCGGCTATAGCTGCGGTACGGAAAAAATGGCTGCGCAGCGGAATAGTGCGTGGTTTTTCTATTGCATGTTTGCCTGCTCCATGCTGAATATCCTTCAAAGTGGCGCGAAGCTTTTTATTTTTGGCAGCAGCATCCAGGGAGCGCAGCATATCCACACATTCGCGAAACGCTGCACTATATGCGGGTTCTGCATCGAGCCTTTGCTGCAAGTCGGACAATTCTGTTTCAGATAGAATACCAGCCACGAAAGACTCGGCAATATTCCATATTTGATAGTCGGTTGGCATATACTATAATATCATTTGGCCTGTACGCTGTAAAATATTTTACGAAGTCGTGTAAGGCATTTATATTTTTGTGTTTTGGCATTGTCCGGATTTGTGTACCCGAACTCTTCCGAGATCTCCATCATGCTTTTATCCTGCTGGTAAAAAGCTTTCAGCAAAGACCTGCAAGGCTCGCCCAACTGATCTAAGGCTGCATTCAAAGTTTCATAGTGCATCTCCCGCTCCACATGCACATTTATATCATCTTCATACTCCTTGTCAAACCCCTCATCCGAGCCCGCATTGTCGGGCAGGTAGCCGGGTTGTTTATGCTGCCTCTCTATTTTTTTATACCATAAGTTTTTACTTATGGCAAACAGGTAGGTGCCTATTTTGCAACTGAGCCTGAAATCTTCATTCTGCGCTTTTTCAAACAAAATGACCATCGACTCCTGGAAAATATCTGCAGCGTCATTGGACGAGCCCCCGTTTTTTAATATCCAACCATTCAGTATTTTATAATGACGATCGTATATTTTTTCGGTTGCTGCCCGTTCACCCAAAGCAAATTCCGCTAATAAGTGCTGCTCAGTATCTACCGGCTTGTACAATGTTAATCCTGTTTTTGGCAAAAAGTAACCCGAATTATTTGAGATTGTAAATTTATGATTTATGATTGGCTATTATGATAAAATTTCTTTCATAATTTAGTTTAAATGGATATATAGCCATCAGCACCGCTTTTCGTGGTCAGACGGCTATATGCACAAACACCCGTCTGACCGCAAAGCGTTACTGATGGAGGTCTACCTGATTCTTTTATTGAACCGAGATTAACCCTATTTAGCAGTATGTAATAAATTGCAAAAATAAAAATATCAATATTTTTTAGTTTTTTTCTTCTTTAGGGGGTTACCTTCTTTCGTTTTGGGTATAAAGTGTATTAACCATCCAAAAAAATAAAATTATGAAATTCGTAAAATTCGGAATCTTCGCTCTTTCAATGAGCCTTTTCATCGCTTCTTGCGGCGGTAGTTCAACAACTGACTCTACTAAAACTGATTCAACAAGCACTACTACTGCTCCTGCTGCTGCTCCAGCTCCAGCTGCAACTCCAGCTCCAGACACTACTCATCCAGCAGCTATGGACACAACTAAGAAAATGGAAACTAAGACAACTGAAACTAAAATGGAAACTAAGAAGAAATAATTCTCTTCTAAGTACATCAGTTCAAAAATATAAAAAGACCATCCTGAATAAGGGTGGTTTTTTTATTTTCCGGCTATCACGATCACGATCTCGCCTTTGGGCGGGTGTTTTTCATAATGGGCGGCTAATTCCTGCAGAGTGCCTTTGCGGGTTTCTTCATATATCTTGCTAAGCTCCCGGCAAACAGCCGCTTGCCGCTCCGGCCCGAACACAACAGCAAATTCCAATAAAGATTTTAAGAGCCTGTGTGGGGACTCATATAGAATGATGGTCCTTTCTTCTTCTGCCAATTGTTTTAATAAAGTTTGCCGTCCTTTTTTAAGTGGCAGAAAACCTTCGAAAACAAAACGGTTTGATGGTATGCCCGATTGCACCAATGCGGGCACAAATGCTGTGGCGCCGGGCAGGCATTCCACAGGTATATTATTTTTCAGGCATTCCCTTACCAATAAAAAACCGGGGTCGGAAATGCCGGGTGTGCCGGCATCGGTAATCAAAGCAAAAGTTTTACCTGCTATTAATTGCTCTACAAGATGCGTAAGTATTTTATGCTCATTATGCTGATGATAGGGAGTAAGGGGTTTTGTAATGCTGTAATGTTTCAGCAAAACCGAACTGGACCTTGTATCCTCGCACAAGATCACATCTGCACTCTTTAATATTTCCACTGCCCGGTATGTGATGTCGGCAAGGTTACCTATGGGCGATGGAATGAGGTAGAGACGCAAATTATTTATGATTTTTGATGTGTGATTTTTGATTGCCCATCACGATTGTTAACCTTCAGACAATGTGAAATCAAATGACTCCATTACCTGGTTGGCAAGTAGTTTTTTGCAGGCATCCTGGGCCAGCTTTTGTGCTTCGTCTTTATTGGCAGCTTCCAGGTGCAGGGTAACGTGTTTGCCTATCCTTACATCGTGCACCTGGCTAAGGCCCAGGTTGTGCAGGCTGTTATTAACCGCTTTGCCCTGTGGGTCCAGCAGTTCTTTAAGGGGCATTACATTGATGTGTGCTGTATATTTCATGAGTATATTTTTTTAAAGAGTTTCTACTGCGGGTTCCTTATATGCCATTGACAAAATGACGTATAAAACAAAAGCAAAAGGAATAGCCGCAAATTTTAAAAACGGAATAGCGATCAATGTGGCTATGGCAATAAGAAGCTGGGGCCAGCAATATGCCGGTTTCCATCTTGCAGGAAATAGCTTGAAGAAGCGGACGCCTGACACCATGAGCCAGCAAAGGACACCTATAATTAAATAGATGGCCCATTTGTTTTGAAACACACCTTCCAGTTTTCTTAAAGAATGGATATTATACCAAAGGATGAGCGGAAGGGATGCCACAAATAATCCCACTGCAGGCACAGGCATACCTATGAATGAACGTGTTTGCTTATCGGAGCTGATATTGAACCTGGCGAGCCTCAAGGCAGAGAAACAGGGTAGTAAAAAAGCAGGCGCCATAACCAGCATGGGTGTATCCAAAGCTTCCTGCCCTGTCATATAAGCCGCCCAAAGCATTTTAAAAAGTATCATTGCCGGGGCCACACCAAAAGTAACAAGGTCGGCAAGTGAATCGAGGTCTTTACCTATGGGAGAGAAAATTTTTAATGCCCGTGCTGCCATGCCGTCCAGCATATCGAAGATGGCGGCTAGGCCAATGAAGAGGCTGCCGAGGTAAGCCTGCTGGGTGCCATATACCCAATACTGCTCCCCATTATCGAAATTGGCGAGAAAGGGTTGTGAATTGAGTATAAAGACAATGGCTATGCAACCACAAAAAAGATTGGCCAGTGTTAACAGATTAGGTAAATGCTTCATCAGGCATCAAAAGTAATGATAAGAAATTAAAATCTTGGGGCTTGTTTGCTGGGGGATTTCATAATGCTCTTTTAGTTTGGTTGGCCGTTCTATGGCCGCTCCCGAAGTGTCGGGATTTCGCGAAAAGCTCAATTTTTGGCCGCTAAGAAAAAAGTGATATGACCTATAGTAAAGGGGGTCAGGGCAGCATAGGCTTATTTTCGTAAATTTTTTTACCACAAAGGATTGAACAAAGTTCCCAAGGGTTGAGAGTTTAGTGAGAATGTCCGATTCCGAAGTATTGGGACAAGTTGCCCGATTAACATGAAACATGGACATTTTGTTTTGTTTAATTTGTTATAAATAATTTAAAATCAATTAGTTGTAAAAATACTAGGTTTATCAAAATGTCCGATTTGAGCCCGATTTTGTACTATAACATGACAAAATTTTCACGCAGAAACCGTAACTTATTTGATCATATTTTACGCTGATACTCGCTGAAAAATTGATTTTGGTTATTACTTTCATTATAGGTGTGCCAGGGGTTTATATTGAATTTCGCAAAAAAAGCTCCTCCGGAATATGTAGTTTGGTAGCTTCCTGCAGTCGCTATACCGGTACTACTAAAGCTTTGCCCGGTAAAATAAACATTACCATAATTATCACGTTTCATACTCAAACATAAGTCATCAACTCCTCCGCCATAATAAGTAGCCCATTGAATCGAACCGAGGTTATTGAATTTAGCAAGGTAACAAGCCCTATAAGAACCAGGAAAAGAGGTCTGGTATGCTCCGGGAGTAGCTACTCCACTATGTGCTACGGTTGACCCTGCTATATAAACATTTCCAATAGGGTCGCAACTCACTCCATTACCAATTTCAACACCAGTAAAATAAGTACTCCATTGGCGTACACCGGATGAATTGAATTTTGCAAGAAAATTGCCATCCGGGGTACTTTGATAACAATTAGGTGAGGCGATATTGTTTGTGCTTGTTGTATAACCTGCAATATATATGTTGTTATTTATGTCGCGAGTAATGTTATTAGCCCAGTCATAACCATTACCACCAAAATAGGTAGCCCATTGCCTGGCACCGGAACTATTAAATTTAACAATGAAGGCATCATCACCACCACCACCATAAGTGCTTTGATAAGAGCCGACTGTTGTAATATTATTTACGGGTGGGGGTTCGGCCCTACCTGCCATATATACATTATTATTTCCATCGCAGACAATTCCTTCGCCCGCGGTTAACGTACTATCCCCATAATATGTAGCCCACTGTAAGGCACCTGCACCATTGAATTTAGCTACAAAAGCATCAATAGTACCATCGCCACCATAGATGGTTTGAAAAGCCCCGGAGCTAGCTATATTGTTACTACTTTTAGTATAACCTGTCATATATGGATTGCCTGTGCCATCTACTGTGAGCCGCACTCCTACATCCACGCCACTACCCCCGTAATAAGTAGCCCATAACAGTGCACCACTCGGGCTGAATTTTGCAAGAAAGGCATCTACACTGTCTGTATATCCACCTTGGTATGCGCCAATCGTTGCAATATTGTTTGTGCTAAAAGTAAATCCACAAATAAAAGGATTCCCGGAAGCATCACAATTCAACCCAAATGGCGATAAAAAAGTACCTAAAATCCCTGGGCCGCCCAGGCTCGCCTGTCCCCCACCTTCTTCACCACTTCCGCCAAAATAAGTACACCATGACAATGCAGGGTCTATAACCAATGTTCCATTATACTGCCCAACATCAAAACTCAAAACACTGTCCTGCAAAATAAACATTGAGGCAACAGGCTTAGTGCTCTCCTTCTCAAAACTTGTCGGCTTTTGTTCGCTTATACTGCCCATTGGGGTCGAGGCAGTAATACTGCCATCTGCATTCAGTAATAAATTGCTTGCGCCGCCATATTTTAGTTTTATGTCCTTTACATCCCCGCCCGGCCTCTCCACAAAATCATATTTCAAAATATCTCCCTTTCCATTTATGGAGAGGGCCGGGGTGAGGTACAACACCCAATCAATATTCGGATAAATATTCCTGTATGTTATTTTTTTGTAGCTATGCACTATGCCGCCTTTGTCAACAGTAAATGGCGCTGTATAATAAGTCTCGTAATAATCCTGTTTCTCTTCTGTTATAATTTCCGCATTTTTATTGGCCCCAACAAGTTCCACATCCATGCGGTACATAGTAGTCGTAAGTGCTGAGTCATAAGTCTTAAGTGCATTACCCGGGATTTTGGAATTTGGAATCTGGGATTTGGAATTTTGTTTACTCCATTGATAATGCATCTGCCCATTCCCAACAAAAACATTCAGCCCATTCCCGGCAGCCACTTTAAATTGAATATCATTTCTCGGTTTTGAGAATTGGTCTCTAACCTGTCCTTTGTTTTCTATAAAACTTAAAGAGTGTTGTCCGAGTTG
>JABDGU010000079.1 GCA_013285905.1 Bacteroidota bacterium
TCTGTGAAAGTAAGCAGCAGCGCCAACTGTTCTTCCACATCACCTGTGAATGTATCTCTTACATCCAATCCTTTACCCAATGCAGCCATCAGTTCGGTAGGCAGCACAACAATATGCTCCGGACATTCTGTTGTTTTAAACGCAACAAGCGGCACCAACTACATATATCAATGGCAATTTAACGGCGCTAATATTATAGGGGCAACTAATGCAGCTTACTCTGCCAGCGTGCAGGGCAATTATACAGTTTCCATTACAACTAACAGCCAGAATGGATGCACTGCAACATCTGCAGCAGTTTATGTTACGGTTAACCCAACACCTCCGGATACAGTGATAGCATCGGGCCCCACTACTTTCTGTGATGGGAATTATGTGGTGCTGAGTACAAATTCAGTTGCCGGTATCTCTCATCAATGGTTATTCAATGGCGCAGGCGTAACCGGAGCGAACAGTTCTTACATCTACGCTTATGATAGCGGTGCTTATGCGGTAATAAATACTGAAGGTAACTGTACATCTACCTCGGGGAATGTAAACGTAATTGCAGTTCCTTTGCCAATTGACACCATTATCATTTACGGACCTCCGGTAATTTGTGCCGGCACTACCTTGCTGTTGCAGACAAATGTAGTACCGGGCCAAACCTACCAATGGTTGTTGAATGGATTCGCTATACCGGGCGCTACGTCTTTTTCCTACCCGGCAACACAGGGTGGCCAATATAGCGTTGCCATCAGCAACCAAGGTTGCACCACTTATGCCACACCGCTTAGTGTTTCGGCACCGGTGGGACCAAGCCCGGTTATTAGCTTTGCTGTGACTTCTGCCGGCGTAACATTGTATGTTCCCAACATTTATGCAACTTATCAATGGTATTATAATGGTAATATTATTAATGGAGCCGATGGTCCCAGTTATCTTACCACGCAACTCGGCGCTTATTTTGTTATCGTAACCGATGCCAATGGATGCTCCGGACAGGCCGCAACATTCAATGTTTACGCGAATACCGGTGTAACGAATGTTGCTAATAATAACAACATTAAAATATACCCTAACCCGGCTACATCCGTTGTGAATATTGATGCGCCGCATCCTGTAAATGTTTCTATATTGGGGCTTGACGGGAAAGTGGTATTGAGCCAGGACAATACAAAATATATTGACATCAGTCATTTAGCCAACGGCACATATATGATCAAGGTTTTTGGGCAGGACAATACCCTGCTGAAGGTTGATAAATTGTTGAAGAACGATAATTAATAAGTTTTTTCTTTTAAAGAAAAGGTAGCCTGTTTGGCTACCTTTTTTATTTTATATCACGGTACATTAAAAGGTATTTTCTACCTTCGTCGCTAATAGCGAAAATTTATTTTTTTATGAACAGAGTCTATGATAATATTCTTGAAACTATAGGCAACACGCCGCTTGTAAAATTGCATAAAGTAGTTGCAGATATTCCATGCCCTGTATATGCCAAAGTAGAGACTTTTAATCCCGGCAATTCTATTAAAGACCGCATGGCGCTGAAGATGCTGGAGGTGGCAGAGAAAGAAGGAAAAATAAAACCCGGCGGCACTATTATTGAAGGCACCTCCGGCAACACAGGTATGGGCCTTGCACTGGCTGCAATTGTAAAAGGATATAAATGCATTTTTGCCACTACAGATAAACAATCGAAAGAAAAGGCGGATATTCTTAAAGCCCACGGGGCTGAAGTAATAGTATGCCCTACCAATGTTGAGCCGGAAGATCCGCGCTCTTATTACCAGGTTTCCCGCCGTCTTGCAACAGAAATACCTAATTCATGGTACGTGAATCAATACGACAATCTTGCCAACCGACAGGCACATTATGAACAAACCGGCCCGGAAATATGGGAGCAAACAGATGGTAAGATCACTCATCTTGTTGTCGCATCTGGCACAGGAGGAACAGTTGTGGGCACAGGTAAATACCTGAAAGAAAAAAACCCGAATATACAAGTATGGGCTATTGATACTTATGGCTCTCTACTGAAAAAATGGTTTGATACCGGGGAACTGGATATGAATGAAGTGCACCCTTATATATCCGAAGGGTTTGGAGAAGATTTCCTGCCTGCGAATTACGACCATGATGCGATAGACCATTTTGAAAAAGTAACAGATAAGGACGGCGCCCTGATGGCAAGGCGCATAACAAGGGAAGAGGGCATTTTCATCGGGTATTCGGCAGGGTCGGTTATAGCCGGCTTACGACAAATGAAAGATAAACTGAAGAAGGACGACCTGGTTGTTGTTATTTTTCATGACCATGGCAGCAGGTATGTTGCTAAAATATACAACGACGAGTGGATGCTGGACCGTGGTTTCCTGGAAATGGGGACAGTGAGAGACCTGCTGGGTGGCCTGGGCCGCAGACGCCTTGTTACTATTGATAAGGACAGCAAGGTAACTGAGGCTATGGAACTGATGAAAAAGTATGACATTGAACAGATACCCGTAATGCAGAATGGCGAACTGGTGGGTTCAATTTCGCAAAGCGGTCTTTTCAAAAAGCTGGTGGAAAATATTGACCTGCGCGAGCAACTTGTCGCAGATGTGTTGGAAAAAGAAATACCCAGCGTAGATCTGGACATACCACTGGAAAGACTTCAACACTATATTAATAAAGACAACGGGGCCGTATTGACAAAAGACGAAAGCGGGCAATACCATATACTTACCAAGTACGATGTTCTGAACGCTTTTTCAAAAGGATAAGCCTTTGCGCAACCTACAGACATTTATTAAAGACATTAGCCGCAAACCACCTTTGCTTTTTGCATTGGTTGCTTTGTTCCACCTGTTTGCATTTATCTATAGTTTGTGGAATGTGCATAGGGAACCTCTATCATCCCTTGCCTGGCTACAGCCTTTGTGGATGGGGGCATATACTCTATGCTGGATATACACCTGCGATCTGAGGAAATGGGCCGCATTGAGTTATTTAGGCCTTACTGTTATCAATATCATCATCATGGTAACTGTAAAATCGCCCGATGTCCGGGACCTGTGCACCAACTCTATTTTCCCGATAGATGTTTTGTTTTGCTTTTTCATTTTTGTTTTCTATAAAAGGTTTGATTGATGAAGGTCCGGCATTTCGTTGATATGACCGGAAGATCTGTAGAGATACCCTCTCCTCCTGCACGCATTGTCTCCCTTGTACCTTCCCAAACTGAGTTATTATATGAGCTTGGGCTGGATGAAGAAATTGTTGGCATCACAAAATTTTGTGTTCATCCAGATGCCTGGTTTAGGAGTAAAACAAGGATAGGTGGTACCAAGCAAGTACATATAGATAAGGTAAAAGAACTGAAACCAAACCTCGTTATTGCCAATAAAGAGGAAAATACGCAGGAACAAATAGAAGAACTTTCCAAAACATTGCATGTATGGATAAGCGATATAAAGAACATACAGGATGCTTTGGCGATGATTAAGGCAATAGGTGATATAACAGCAAGAGAAGAAAAGGCTAATGCTATAGTCACAGGAATTTCGGAAGGATTTAAGATGTTGCAAAGGGCAAAGAAACCGAAACGGGTTGCATATCTTATTTGGCGCAGCCCGTGGATGTGTGCAGGCGGAGATACCTTCATCAGCAGCATGATAGAAGCTACAGGCTGGGAAAATGTACTTAAAAATACATTGCGCTACCCCATAATAGAGTTAGAAGAATTATCCCATTTAAAGCCTGAGCTCCTATTATTATCCTCAGAGCCCTACCCCTTTAAGCAAAAACATATAGATGAGATAAAAGAGGTGCTACCTTCTGCACAAATAATGCTGGTGGATGGTGAAATGTTCAGCTGGTATGGCAGCAGGGTGCTGAAGGCGATTCCCTATATTACAGAGCTGGCGGAAACAATAATATAGAATGTTATTCCGTTTTTTATTATTTTAACCACGCAGAGGTATATCTATTTCAATGTTCAGAAAATTTAATAAACAGGATCATCTATTTCTGGCCATTGTTGCCGTGGTGCAGTTTATTTTTTTCCTATTCGCATTTCATTTCAAACGGATATACTGGGGCGATTCAGGTGAATACATACAAGAAGCTGTAAATATTAAAGATCATTTCTTTTTTTATTGCGGTAATACAGTTCTTCCAATAAGGGAGGAATACATGACGATGCGGCCGCCATTATACCCTTTATTTTTATGCTTTATATACCTCTTCGTGATAAACAACTGGCTTGTGCTTGCCATTCAGAATATTATCTCGCTTGTCAGTATTATGCTGCTAAGAGACACCATAATACAACTGGGTTTTAACAGGAAATACGATTGGTTGCTGTTGCTACTTATTATTATGTACCCTGCACAATTTATTTTTTCGAATGTTGTATATGCCGATATCCTGTTGCAGTTTTTTACCATTCTTTATTTCAGAAATTTTGTATTGCTGGCGCTTTATAAAAAATGGAAGTACGCCTTATGGATGAGCGTAGCATTGATCTGCGGTGCCATGGTGAAACCTGTTTTGTATCCCTTTACACTCGTGCACATTCTTGCCTTATTAATAATAGCCTATACCCAAAAAGCAAAGTTTATCCGGGCGTTTGGAATTGCATTGTTGCCCACTTTTGTTTTTCTTTTATACTGCTGCTGGAATAATGAGCGCACCGGTAAGTTTCATTTCAGTAGTATGGAGGCTATTAATTCTGATTATAATTGTTTTGAGTATAACAAGTATCAATTAGGGGCGATTGAAGCCAATAAATTATATGATAGTCAATGTAATTATATTGCGAGCCTTAGCCCTTACAAAGCAAGATATGATACTTCTATTAAGATAGCCAAGCAATTTATTAGTGAAAGGTTTGGGGGCTATTTTGTTTTTCACCTGGTTCATGCTGCCCGCAGTGTAATTGAGCCCGGTAAAAATGAAATTGACCTTTTTACTGGCAGCTTTTCTCTCATAAATCCTGACCTGGAAAAAACTGTAAACAATGGTTTCTATGCAACTATCCGGCTTAAAGGCCTGGCAGGCCTGGGAGCATATATGCGTGCAAACAATTCCATGCCGCTTGTTATCCTTATTATTCTTTTTAATTGCGCCCGGTTGTTAGGCTTTATTTTCTTTGTACTGAATAGAAAAATTTTACTTGCCGCCAGGTTGTTTGTTTTTGTATTAATTGCCTACTTTGCAATGGCTGTAGGGCCTGTTGCATGCACACACTATTTTTTGCCGGCATCACTGATCATGATAGGAAGCGCTGTTGCAGGTTTTCAGCAAATATGGGAAAAGAGAAAGAATACAATGAAAATTACAATGTAATATGCTATACAAATACAGGCCATTTATCATTGCATTGATCATTTTTAGTGCCTGCCTGTATTTTATCAATCCTTATTTTCAGTATTATATAGACCCTGATGCGACTGCCTATTTTACTATCGCAAAACGTTACGCATCGGGAGATATTTCTGCTGCAATAAATGGGTACTGGGGCCCGCTTGCCTGCTGGCTTAGCGCCGCACTAATAAAATGCAATCTACAAGCAATGCCTGCAGCAGTAATTGTGAATGCAGTAGCGGCAGCAGGTGTATTATATATCTCGCAATCGTTTTTCCTATTTTTTGATCTGCAGAGAAAATTGCAATGGGCATTAAATGCAGCTCTTGCCGCTTTCATGCTTTATGCTATTTTCTGGCAATTGTTTGATGACCTGTGGCAGTGTTTTCTTTTGCTGGCCATATTAAGAATAATGCTGAAAGAGCAGTTTGCTTCAAAGCCTGTGTTGTGGGCATTGACAGGTATATTAGCTTCGGTTGCCTATTATGCAAAGGCATATTCTTTTTCATTTTTTATTCTAAGTATCCTGTGCTGCACTTATTTCATCGCAAAAGATAGTGATGGAAAAACCAATCGCAACCTGTTTATAAGGATTTGCCTGATTAGTATTGGGGCTATGATAATCTGTTGTGCGCCCTGGTTGTTTGCTTTACACCAGAAATATGGAATATGGACAAGCTCTACAGCCGTTTCTTTAAATAGCTCCTGGTGCCTGGTGGGGCATCCGTATTGGGCAGAGAATATAAAATACCTTTTGCCCCCGGTTTACAATAATTCGGTGTCTTATTGGGAAGACCCCTATTGGGTAAATGGGCTTGCTCCCCATTTTTGGAATTCCATTCAACTGTTTTTTATGCAGATAGTGCGCAGTATATATATGCTGCTGCGGCTGATGAATAGCATGAACGAGATATCTGTGTTTTTTATCCCCTGCTGGATCTTTGCCCTGGCAGTTGTTGTATCGAAAAAAATACGTAACTATTTCCCTGTAAAATTGTTTATACCTGCATTGTCATTTTTATTATTTCCCATAGGATTGGTATTTATTAATTCCGAGTCGAGGTATATATGGTATATGCTGCCCCTGAGCATGATCTTTGGAGCATTGCTTTTACAACAGTTTTTACTTTTCTCTGACAAACGTTTACTGAACAATATTGTCATTTTTATTTTTTGTTTCAGTTACTTACTAACGCCGATATTGAATATGAAGGCCATGTTTAAGGAAGGCACTGAGGAATATAAGATAGCGAACAGCCTAAGAGAATTAAATATATCCGGCAGCTTTACCTCTAATGCGGAATATGGTTTACAAGGCCAGAGAGTGCAGCGGATTGCCTATTTTTCTAACAACCCTTATTACTCTATCCCCACGCCCGATTTTTTGAGCAGCGAACTATTGAAAGAAATGAGGCGCTACCATGTTAATTATTATTTTTATTTCTATCAACCGATAGATTATGATGGCTACGTGCTGAAAGACGAGCATGGCATGGCCTTCCCGGAATTGGGCGCCGGGAAATTTTCTGGCCTGAAAATATTTAAGCTTAACTAATGCCGGGAAAAGACAAACAAAGAGATATTATTTTTTTTACGGTCCTGGTGATCGTGCAAACTTGTTTCTATTTTCTTGCAGTGCATTCAAAGCAAATATACCTGGGCGATTCGATTGACTACATAAGGGAAGCAATAAATATAAAAAGCCATTTCTTTTTTTATAGCGGCGATGCTGCATCGCCAATAAAAGAGGAGTACATCACTTTACGCCCACCTTTATACCCTATATTTATTTGTGCCATTTACCTGTTTACTATAAATAATTGGGTAGTATTGTTTTTTCAGAATGTATTGTGCTTTTTGAATATTTTGATGGTAAGGGATACCTTGCTGCACTTTGGCTATAAGAAGCGCTATGATCCGCTTTTTTTATTGTTTATTATTTTTTATCCCGCACAATTTATTTTTTCAGATATCGTTTACTCCGATATTTTATTTCAGACTTTTTCAGTCATTTATTTCCGCCATTTTGTGCTATTGGTGAACGATAAAAGGCAGTCGCATGTCTTATGGATGAGCCTGGCAGTGATAGCAGGCGCAATGGTGAAACCTGTTTTTTACCCTTTTTCGGTATTTAATTTCATACTATTACTTTTATGCACACGCTATTTAAAAATAAAATTATCCCGCACTTTAGGCTTTGCGGTACTGCCCTTTTTTGTTTTCTTGCTATACAATTGCTGGAATTATGCCCGAACCGGGAAATTTCATTATAGCAGTATTGAGGCAATTAATGCTATTTATAATTGCCGGGAGTACGAAACCCACAAAACGGGGCTTATTGCAGGCGGCCTGAAATACGATAGCCTGCAAGCTAATATTGCATCCATCCCAGTTTTTAAAGACCGCTATGATACTTCTATAAAAATAGCCGGTAATTTTATTAAAGCAAGAATAGCCTCTTATGCGCTGTTCCATGTAATGCATAGTGCGCGCATGTTGATCGATCCCGGAAAAAACGAGATAGACCTCTTTATGGGTTGGGATTACCTTGTACGCCGTAAATCGGCGGAGGAAATAAACCGGGGTTTCTATGCAACTTTAAGAAATAAAGGATGGAAAGGCATTTGGACTTATGTTTTTACCAATGAAGACCCCGCAACTCCTGTTTTGTTATTGATCCTCTTGTTCAATTGCATTCGGCTTATTGGTTTTTGCTTATTTGTTTTTGATAAAAAAATACATATTGCCATTAGGTTATTTGTTTTATCTTTTGTCGGTTATTTTGCAATAGTAACAGGCCCGGTAGCTAATACACATTATTTTTTGCCTGTATCTTTAATTATGATAGGGGCCGCAGTAATAGGTTTGCAAAACCTATTTAAAAGAAGGACACAGTCTCATATTGGCACGGGATAGTATTTATGCCATCATTACAAACTATTAACTATTAAATTTTGCATTAAATATTACCTTTGCAGCAATTTTAAAAGAAATAAATATCATATATGGCTTCTAAGAAAATACAAGATCTGCTGGCCGATAAGGCCGGGTATTACCTGGATCATACCTGTAAAACAATTGACAAGAGTGCTATCCATGCCCCATCCGGCAATCATGTGGACGAAATATGGGCTAGATCTAACCGCACAACGCGTACTATCGGTAGTATCAATACACTTTTAAACCATGGCCGCCTGTCGGGTTCGGGTTATGTGTCTATACTACCAGTTGACCAGGGTATTGAGCATAGCGCCGGTGCATCATTTGCTCCTAATCCTATTTATTTCGACCCTGAAAATATTGTGAAACTGGCTATAGAAGGTGGTTGCAACGCTGTTGCATCTACTTATGGCGTGTTGGGCTCTGTGGCACGTAAATACGCACATAAAATACCTTTTATAGTAAAGGTGAACCATAATGAGTTCCTTACTTATCCTAACAAGTTCGACCAGATCATGTTCGGCACTATAAAGGATGCATGGAACATGGGCGCTACTGCAGTTGGCGCTACCATCTATTTCGGTTCGGAAGAGAGCGGCCGCCAGATAGTGGAAGTAGCAAAGGCATTTGAATATGCGCACGAATTAGGTATGGCTACCGTGTTATGGTGCTACCTGCGCAACAATGCTTTCAAAAAAGATGGTGTAGATTATAGTACTTCCGCCGACCTTACAGGCCAGGCAAACCATCTTGGTGTAACCATACAGGCCGACATCATTAAGCAAAAACTACCTACTAACAACGGTGGCTACAATGCACTGAACTTTGGCAAGACAAGCAAACTTGTTTATGATAAACTGACTACGGACCATCCTATAGACCTTTGCCGCTACCAGGTGGCCAATTGCTATATGGGCAGGGTTGGGCTTATCAATTCGGGTGGTGAATCGAAGGGGGCTACTGATATGGCCGAAGCTGTAATGACCGCGGTAGTAAACAAACGTGCGGGCGGCATGGGTTTAATTAGCGGCCGTAAAGCTTTCCAAAAACCAATGAACGAGGGTATTGAATTACTGAATACCATACAGGACGT
>JABDGU010000080.1 GCA_013285905.1 Bacteroidota bacterium
GTGATTATTACCTGTCGTTATTGATCAATTATCCCAATTACTCCGACTCTATGCTTGGGGGCAATATGAAACTTGGAGGTAATATCTACATACACGGGGGCTGTGTTACTATAGGTTGCATGCCCATGACCAATGAAATAATACAGGAACTATATGTGGTCTGCCTGAATGCCCGCCTAAATGGGGAAAACAATATACCGGTGCATATCTACCCTACCCGCTTCACAAAGCCTGGAATGAATTTCCTGAACAGGGAATATGGGCGGGATACAGAGAAACAAAAATTCTGGGTGGCGCTAAAAGAAAGCTATGATTATTTTGAAAAATATCATAAGATACTTCCTGTTATGTATACCGAGGACGGGAAATATGCCAACTAAATTCCAGAAAACAAATCCCAAATTCCAAGAGACAAATCTAAAATCCAAAAAACCTGTAAGAACTCGTCCCATTTTGTCCTAAATTTGCTTTTGAAAGTGGCTTATATAAATATGACATCCAAATCTTTGCGTCTTTGTGTCTTTGCGGTTAAAATATTAAGCCTCTGTATGCTTTCTTCCTGCGAAAAAACAGTTAATATCAATCTTAATGCCGGCGCGCCGCAACTTGTTGTTGATGCTCAAATTGAAACAGGGCTACCCCCAATCGTCGTCCTCACAACTACTGTTGGTTTCTTCTCCAACATTGACCTGAGTACCATACAGAATACCTTTGTGCACAATGCTGTGGTAACAGTGTCTGACGGCAGCAAGACCTTTACCCTGAAAGAATACTCCTTTGATACAAGCCTAAGCAGTAAGTATTATATATATTCTGATGATACGACGGGGGGACTTAATCCCAACAATATACTAGTTGGACAGGTGAACCATATTTACACACTTAGCATACAATACAACGGTAAAACTTATACAGCTGCTACTAAAATACCCTATCCCAAACCGGTTGACTCCATGTGGGTGGCCCCTACTACGAATACGAGTAAAAATATACCACCAGGTGCCATGCAATTATTTGTCAATTATACAGACCCTGATACTCCCGGCAATTTTGTAAGGTATTTTACCAAACGCAACCACGATATTTATTATCCCGGCAGCAATGTATTTTCTGACGAGGTGATAAATGGCAATAAGGTACCTAATATTAATTTGCGTATTGGCTATAACGATGCTATAAACGCCAATACTGACTCCTTAAGATATCTATACCCGGGCGACACCGTGGTGCTGAAATGGTGCATGATAGATAAGGGCGTTTACACCTTTTGGAACAGCTATTCATTTGCACAGGGCGCTGTAGGCAATCCTTTCTCCTCGCCTATAAATGTAACAAGCAATGTAAGTAACGGAGCCCTGGGAGTATGGGCGGGCTATGGATCGTCTTTCGACACATTAATTGTAAAATAATAATCATTTATCCATTCTTATTGGTCTATAAGCATATATGAATGCTTTCAGTTTGTTGCATCCGTAATTCTTTTGCATTTTTACAGGATTAATTGTGTTTGTAAATACCATGTCCGAAATAGAAAAAGTACATTGTTTGATAATCGGTTCCGGTCCTGCAGGATATACTGCGGCCATATATGCATCCCGTGCTAACTTAAAACCTGTCTTATACCAGGGTCTGCAGCCCGGCGGCCAGTTGACGATAACAACTGAAGTGGAAAATTATCCCGGCTACCCTAACGGTATTATGGGCCCGCAGATGATGGTAGATTTTGAGCAACAGGCACAACGTATGGGTGCTGATATACGCTGGGGTATGGCCACAAAAGTTGATTTTTCCAAACATCCTTACAAGGTTGAGATCGACGAAGAAAAGTGGATCCAGGCCGACTCCGTTATTATAGCCACGGGAGCTTCTGCCAAATGGCTTGGGCTGGAGTCCGAGCAACGCCTGAACGGGTATGGAGTTTCTGCCTGCGCTGTATGTGATGGTTTTTTCTTTAAGAACCAGGAAGTGGCAATAGTGGGCGCCGGTGATACGGCTTGCGAAGAAGCATTATACCTGTCTAAACTTTGCACCAATGTGCACATGCTGGTACGCCGCAGCGAAATGCGCGCCAGTAAGGTGATGCAGGAACGCGTGCTCAAAACACCAAATATCAAAGTTTATTGGAACTCTGAAACACTTGAAGTGCTTGGTGATAAGAAGGTGGATAGCATCAAAATATTGAATCACGCAACTAAAGAAGAAATTGTTGTCCCGGTAAAAGCTTTTTTTGTTGCTATCGGGCATCAGCCTAACTCAGCTCTTTTTAACGGCATATTGGATATGGACGACCAGGGCTACCTTATCACCAAACCAGGCTCATCCAAAACAAATATCGAAGGTGTTTTTGCCTGCGGCGATGTGCAAGACAAGATATACCGACAGGCTGTTACCGCTGCAGGGAGCGGCTGCATGGCCGCTTTGGACGCGGAACGATACCTGGGCGAAAAAGGTCTGCATTAACAACACTTATACTTTTTTTATTCACAACCCCGCAAATGCGGGGTTTTTCTTTTAAATAAGAAAATAATTCTATTATATTTAAGCTTAGATAGCTTCATGAATGAATAAATGTATTCAGGTCCTCTTACTGATATTGTTTTCTGCTTCCGCATCTTATGGACAGAAGGGCCCGAATAAAAGCGAACAAGTATTCTATATTGTTGACCCATGTGCTGTGCCCTGGCCCAAGGGCACAAGGCCGCCGCCAAAGCTTACACCTGCCCAGATAGCTGCCAATCTCAAATCAATGAAAGGTGCAGTCAGTTCCAACAAAGTGGACAGGGCTAATCCACGGCATTATCCCAAACCTAATTTAGCCGTAAAAATAAAACTGCTGAAAGACTATATTCATAATTTCAATGACCTGAAGATTGTCCTGACCATCAAGAATGAAACCAGCAGGGAGCAAACTTTTATGTTTGACAAATGGGATGGGGCCAGCACCATACTTTTTGAAACGGAATGCGATATAGTTAATACTTATGGCAGATCAGTTGTAAGGCACCACAACAAAGCAAGACTGGATACAGTATCATACTACAAAAACATAGAAAGCTATTATTATACCCTTAAGCCGGCCGAGTGGCTGCTGAAAGAATATACGGTTTCCCACCTTGTGGTATTAGATACGGTTGTCTGCAAGAAAAACAAACTTCCATCCGGTGCTTATACGCTGCAACTTAATATACAGGATAATTTATCCAATACAGTTTCGTTTGATGCTGAGTAAATTACTATTTGAATGTTGCATTGAGTGATATAATATCCGAAACAAGGCCTGTTGTTCTTATATAATGCCCATATCTTAATTCAAGGCTTGTAAAATGTTTCATTTTAAAAACCCCATTTTCGGGCGTAAACCTTATACCTGCGCCAAAGAATTGAGAACTGAATTTCGAAAGGTCATAGTCGCTTGTGTAATAGGTTTGACCCGTTGTGCTCATTCCGTAAGGCGCAAAATAATCTGCAACCGTCTGTTGATAGTAACGGTAAAATGGGCTTATGGACATGAATGGGGTGATCTTCACAGGCATTTCAAGGCTCAAAGTATTCGATCTTATGCCCCAGTCATCCATATAGTAGCGGTAGTATAATCTCATGATCACCCTGTCGCCAATAAAATAATTAGCCCTCAGACCCAAGGGTAATTTAAACCGCTTACCAGGCAAATTTTCTATTCTTTCCGAGTTGTCCGTAAAATATACACGTTGGTAGTCGGTAGCCAAGAGGCCGGTTTGATATATCAAGTCCATCAGCGTCATCATTTGAAAACGCTTATTGATAACCCAGGAATAGGAAAATGAGGAACTATAAGAATCCCGAGGCTTGTACGTATTAGGCACATTATCTTTTCTGCCGCCCCCATGCCCGGAAAATCCTCCACCAGGCGGCCGCAGCTCTATCGGATAAATAACCGTCCACTGATCGAAATAAGATTGCAAGTGAACTGAAAATTCCCTGTTATTATTTTTGGAAGCCTTGGTGTAGCTGGCACCAATACCCCAGGAGGTATAGTCAAATTCATTAGAATAGGACAGACCTATACCGAGGGTAGTTCTTTTATTATCTTTTCTTGATAAAGTAATTGAGGGATAGTAGCGTGTATCATGAGAAGAGGCAGAGGAAACCGTGCTCGGATCTATCTTATCTGACGAGGCAGAGGTGTAATGGTCTATACCCATTTCAAGGTTTAAATTATACAGCCTGTTGTGCTTATCCGTTTTGAGATAAACAAGATCTAAAACATTTGCCAGATCAACCAGTTTCTCAGTACCTATGCCACCGGTGACAGCAGAGTTATTGCCATCCTGGTTATAATAACTTGAAACAAAATTTACTTCCTCCAGTTTTAAAGGCCTTTTTGAATAGGTTGAGGAGTCTGTATGACTTGCCTGCCCGAAAGCACTTAGAAACTGGTAAAAGGAAAACAATAAAGCCAATGATATCTTCTTCATTCGTTTTTTTCTTTTTTAGAATTAATTACAACCACAGCCACCACCTGTTTTGCCACCGTTGGCTCCGGCAGAACCCTCGCGGTAGGATTGAAAACTGTTCTCTGATTTTTCAACCTTGCGGGCAGACAATTGCATTTCATTGTCATTAAGGTATTGTTTCTGATACTCCTTCACTGGTGCGCAGGATTGTAGGCCGAATATCAATATTGGCATGCAGGCAATTGTTCGAAAAAAAACTCTTTGATTTATCATATCAGCGGATCCTTATGTTTTTGGAAGTGTACAAATTATCGTGGTCATCAATTATGATGCACGCTATGTCTTTCATTTTGTTTACCAGGTCCAGCCCTACTTCCACGCCCATCACGGTAACAGGTGTGGCCATGGCATCGGCTATCTCTGCATTAGGGCATATAATGGTGGTGCTTTTGATACCTGAGACCGGGAAACCTGTTTTAGGGTCGATAGTATGTGAATATTTTTTACCATCCACAACCGCATATTTTTCGTAATTGCCGGATGTTGCAATGGCAAGCCCGGTAATATTGAGGTAAGAAAATATCTGCTGTTTTAAGTTAGGGTCTGCAATACCAATTGTCCATGCTTTGCCATCGGGCTGGGCGCCCCATGCGGTCAGATCGCCGGAAGCATTTACTACCCCACTTTCCAGGCCCATCTGCTTCATCACATATTTTGCCCTTTCAGCCGCATAGCCTTTGCCAATCCCACCAAAACCGATGCGCATGCCTGCTTCTCTTAAAAAAACAGTGCTTTCAGATTTATCAAGAATAATATTTTTATAGTTGATGAGCCGCACCATTTGTTTCGCCGTCTCGGCCGATGGCAAAGCAATCATATTTACGTCAAAATTCCAGAAACGTTTATCAATAGAGCCGTAAGTAATATCGAAAGCACCCTGTGTCAGTTCAGATATCCTAATAGAGCGCTCAATAATATCAAATATCTCTTTATCTACTTTTACGGGCGCTATGCCGGCGTTGCGGTTGATTAGAGCAGTCTGGCTGTTTTCATTAAAGGTGGTAAGTAAATTTTCTATTCTGCTTATCTCTGTAATAGCAGTATCAATACAAGCGTTTGCATATTCTGTACTATCTGATACAGCAGTGATCTCAAACATATTTCCCATCAGTTTTATTACTCTCTTATGAGCAATTAAACCGGCAAGGACAGTATGGGAATCAGCTTCAATGTGCATGTTGGATAGCTGTGATTTGAGAAACAAAAGCCTCGGGGCTTAGGCCGGGATAACCTTGCCATTCTTTCAATACTTTGCCATCGGCATCCAATAATAAAGTCAGTGGGAACACCCCACTTTTATTATAAATGTCGGCCAAAGTTTCATTTTGTTTTGTTTGCTCCGAGCTTAGTACATTTTTTTTCAGGCGTGGAAAATCTGCATTCAGCAATACCAGGTTTGCGGCTGAGTAATTGATAAATGGTTCTTTGTCGAAAATCTCCTTTTTTGTCTTTATGCATGGTATGCACCAATCGGAACCCGAAAAACTAAGCAGAATTAATTTATGGTCTTTTTTTGCTTCATCCTTCGCTTTCGAAAGATCTGTGCCCCAACCTGCAGACATCAATGCAACAGACAAAATCACCAAACAAAATAATCTCATAATATTTAATTAATAAACACCAATAAACTCCAGTATTAACGGCAGCCCACAGTAATTAGTACCGGTCTTGCTAAATTAAGTGTTAATATGTTCCCAAAAGATGATTATCGTCACAAAACTATAAATGCCTGCTGTCGCATATATGATTTAGTAGTTTTATTAATCCTATGCGGATTGCCTTATTTGCTATATTCACATCGGTGATTTTGCGAAATGAGATTTTAAAATATGATGTTGTCATAATTGGCGGCGGGCCGTCCGGCTGCGCCTGTGCTTTGCGACTGAAAGACAGCGGCCTGAAGGTTGCGCTTATAGACAAGTATGAATTTCCGAGAGACAAGGTATGCGGTGATGCGATCCCCGGCAGGGCAATTAAAACCCTTAATAGCATTGATCCTCAATATGCTGCAGCCTTTAAAAAATTTCCAGCTAAATGTGTAACAAAAAAAACAAGCTTGTTTTATAAGAATAAGACAATCACATTCAGCTGGGTGCTGGAGGCATACACATGTGCCCGCTATGAGTTTGACAATTTCCTGTTTTCATTGGTTAGGGAATATACCAAGACTGATATTTTTACGTCTACACAGGCTGACTTAGTATCCACAACTGAAGACGGCATTTCTATATCAATAAAGGGCAACAATAAAAAATTTGAAACCAAATTATTGATCGGCGCAGATGGTGCCCACTCTGTGGCCGCAAAACAACTGGCAGCGCAAACACTCGACCGGAAACACCATGTTGGTTCTGTCCGTGCTTATTTTACCGGGCTGGCAAATATGGACAGCCTCACTACGGAGATCTATTTTAACAAGCGTTTCCTGCCAAGTTATCTATGGGTTTTTCCGCTGCCGGGCGACACAGCCAATGTTGGTTTCGGTATGCTATCCAGCGAAATATCAAAACAGAAAATAAACATAAGAAAAGCCATTTACGAATTTATTGAGACCTCGCCCGTACTCAAACAAAAGTTTAAAGACGCTAAACATATAGGTGAGCTGGAAGGATTTGGTTTGCCGCTTGGCTCCAATATCAAAACCATTTCCGGTCCGCATTTTATGCTTTGCGGCGATGCTGCTTCCTTAATAGATCCGGCCACAGGCGATGGAATAGGCAATGCCATGCTAAGCGGCAAGCTGGCTGCCGAACAAGCCGTCAGGTGCTTTAAAGAAAACAATTTCAGTTCGGCATTTATAAAGAGCTATGACAATACGGTTATAAAGGCACTTGGAAAAGAACTAAAGCAACATTACCAGGTACAGCGAATATTATCCGCTTTCCCATTCCTGTTTGATATTATTTTCTTTGTAAGCAGAAGCAAACTATTGAAGAAACTTATAAAGAAACAATTGTAGAAATCAGATCAATCATCCTCATCACAATAATCAAGGTTCAGAACAATTGCATCTGCCCGTTCTTCAGTCGTCTGAAATCGCTGGTATTCATTTCGTGGTGGGTTTCGTTGAGGCCATATTTACGACAGTATAATTGAAACTGCGTTTTTATCAGTTCTGCAAATTTTCCATCACCCACTATTCTGTTCCCAAAACGGCTGTCATTTACATGCCCTTCGTGGCAATCACTTATCAGGTTCCATACTTTCTCTGCCCTATCGGGGAAGGCCTTGTGCAGCCAGTCATGAAAGATACCTCCAATAGCACCATTGAGTCGCACCACTGTATAACCCGCCCATTTGGCACCAGCCTCTGATGCTGCTTTCAAGACATCGTGCATGTGATTATCATTCAGGCCGGGTATGATGGGTGCATTCATAATACCGGTAGGTATACCATTCTCCGTCAGGGTGCGCACCACATTCAGGCGCGATTTGTAAGAAGCTGTTCTTGGTTCCATTTTACGCCTCAGTTCCTCGTCAAGCGATGTGATGGAAGTAAAGACCCTTACTAAATTTCGCTTCGCCAATTCCTTCAGTATATCCAGGTCGCGCAGCACCAAAGCATTCTTGGTTAGTATGCCAACGGGATTTCGGAAATCAAGGCATATCTCCAGCAGGTGCCTTGTTATTTTCATTTTACGTTCTATTGGCTGGTAACAATCTGTATTGCCGGACAGCGATATTGGAGCGGGCACCCAATTCTTATTCTCGAAAAATTTGCGCAGCAAGGCAGGTGCATTTTTCTTCACCACTATGCGGCTCTCGAAATCTACACCCGCACTATAACCCCAATACTCATGACTGTTGCGCGCATAGCAATAAATGCAGCCATGCTCACAGCCCTGGTAAGGATTGGCAGAATACATCATGCCCACGTCGGGACTTTTCACCTCGTTCACCAGGGTCTTGCTGTTGTCAACAATATATTCGGTCTGCCGCTCCTCCTGTTCCCAATCGTCAATACCCTCGGCATGCTCCTGCACATATTCCCCTTTCAGAAACTTGTTCTTAGGGTTGTACTGCGCACCCCTGCCCTTCTCAAAACGATCGTTTGCTACCTGGTTTATCATAAAAGACCTCCCCTATCCCCTCCAAAGGAGGGGGAATTGTTATGTTTATTGCTTCTCATTGTTTCTCATACTTTCCCATATTTTCCCATATTTTCCCATTTTTTCTCACGAGTTACCCGCCATTTTCCAGATGCCGATTGTTGCTCACACCTTCCCATATTTTCCCGCTTTTCCCATGATTTACTCACCATTTTCCAGATGTCGATTGTTGCTCATATTTTCCCATACTTTCCCATGACTTGCACGCCATTTGCACATTTTCAAATTTTCAAATTTGCACATTAATTAATCTTCCTCCAAAGCATACTGGTTAAAGCTATTGGCATACATATCTTTCACCGAGCCAAAGCCTATGGCGTCCCGCATCACTTTGGGCTCAAACATTTCGGCTGCCTTGCGCACTATATTCTTACCATACTGGTCCTTGAGGCTATACATGGCTTTGCGCAGCACATCATATTTTATGCGGTTATCAAATAGGCTGTATTGCAGCACGGTATCGCTCACAAAATTCTGTATGGCCACACCCATGCTCTGCAGCTTGTTGCTGAACAGGCTCTGCACACTATGTGTCCTTTCAAACTCGTGTATCTTATCCAATATGTAGCGGCGCATTTCCATGGCGTCCTGCACAGGCTGTGCGAAACGGATCTGCGTGTCCCAGCCGGTATGGTCGAGGTATTTTATAAAAAAGCTAACTGTTTTGCAAAACACCCCCTGTTTTACCATGCGCTGCTCCAGTTTGGTGCAGAGCGATATCAACATGCTCTCTAAAGTCTGCCTGCTTTCC
>JABDGU010000081.1 GCA_013285905.1 Bacteroidota bacterium
GATCGGCTACTTTGGTACCAAAAAAGTCGTCTGTCTGCCCCACTGTTTTAGTATCGGGGTACTTGCCTTTAAAAGCAGCGGAATCCTGCGAAAACGTTTTCATACCCATAGCCAGAAACAAAACACTGAAAAACAAAAATCTCATAATAATACACTTTGAAGAGCTTGTAAATGTAAGCCGAAAATAAGGACAATTTTCATTGGCAGAAACATCTTGAATATCTCACATATTACAGCAGGAAACAAAATAAAATAAAATGATAAATTTCAATACTTAACTAATAAATATAGTACCAGCGCTGTATTTTTGTTTAACTTGTATCATTACATTTTATCCCCTGAACCGCTTCTTAAAAATATTACGTAATACGGTACTGATAGTATTAGGACTATTGGTATTGGCAGTGCTGCTCATTGACCTCAGCCCTATTCAAAACTACCTGGCCGACAGGGCAACGGATATACTTTCCCGAAAATTAAAAACCAAGGTAAGCGTGCAGCGGGTGAGAATTGATTTTTTGAACCACGTATTGATTCAAGGCTTATATGTAAAAGACCAAAATGAGGATACATTATTATATGCCGGGGAGGTGCAGGTAAGGATAACAGACTGGTTTTTTTGTGAGAAAGGAAAAGCCCGTTTTGCACTATATCGGTTTGCAGGACGCCTATGCCCACTTATACCGCACTCCAAGATCAAATGTATGGAATTATCAATTTATCATAGATGCCTTTGCAAACAATAATAAAAAGGACACGGCTGCAAGCAGTTTCGACTTTGACCTGAAAAAGGTGGAACTGGGAAATGTTCGCTTTCATATGGATGATGCCTGGGTTGGCTACGATATGGATTATGGCGTGGGAAGCCTGACCATGAATGTAAAAGACATCGATTTTAAGAAAGAACTAATAGACGTTGATGATATAGATATTAAAGCCGCGTTAGTGAGTCTTAAAGCTTATAAAGGTGGGCGACCTGCTGACACCAATAAGAGCATCCAGGTTTACCCCATTGACAGCACCCCCTTCAACCCAGACAAATGGTTGGTGCTAGCCAATAGCCTGTCTATAAAAAACAGCTATTTTAATTTAAGCCTTGACGATCGCATACCCTTAGCCGGCCAGTTTGATGCCGAACATTTGCAGATAAAGGATATAGGCCTCGATGCAAACCATATCAGCATAAGGGGAGACACCATTCGCGGAACGATAACAAACCTTAAAGCCATAGACCGTTGCGGGCTGGCCATTAAGAAAATGAAAGCTAAAGTTACAGTATCGCCTGTCGAATCAACCTGCGATAATCTTTATCTTGAAACCAATAATAGTAAGGTACAGAATTACTATTCCATGCGTTATAAGCGCTTCCCCGACTTTGATGATTACATCACAAATGTAAAAATGGTCGGACATCTAAAGGATGCCGTTATTGACAACAGGGACCTTGTATTTTTTGCACCGCAGTTACAAGGCTTTCCAATAGAAACTGTTCATGTTTCAGGAGACGGCGAAGGCACGGTTGCAGACCTGTCCGGCCGTCATATGATAGTTACAGATGGCAAAAATTTCTTCAAGGGCAATATCAGCATGAAAGGCCTGCCTGATATTTACAAAACCTATATAGACTTCAACGAAGGCGAATTGATAACAACGGGTCCCGATCTTATTAAATATATTCCCAGCCTTGTAAGCATCCCGGATTTCGGGTTCAATAATATCAGCTCTATTTATTTTAAAGGTGATTATAACGGCTACATTGAAAACTTTCAGGTTAATGGCATCTTCAATACAAATCTTGGTTCATTAAGCGCCCAAGTGCAGATGAACATGAAAGATTTCAACATGAACGCTGCCACCTACTCTGGCACTATATCGTCCGATAATTTCAATGTAGGTGCTTTGCTCAAACAAACTGATCTTGGCATTGTGAGTTTTAAAAGCGATATAAACGGCAGATCGTTCAATGGTGAAAATGCGCAACTGGGCATTGATGCCCAAATAGGCCGCCTTGACCTGCATAATTACAGCTACCGGAATATTATCGCAAAGGGCACCCTGGCAAAAAAACAATTTACAGGCAAGCTCCAGGTTGATGACCCTAATCTTGCATTGGAATTCGATGGCAATATTGATTTCAGCCAGCAAATGATGCACATCAATGCAAAAGCCAATTTGCTAAAAAGTAATTTTTATGCATTGAAGCTTACCAAAGATACCATAATGGCTGTCGGTGATTTTGACCTTAACTGCACCGGCAGCAATATTGATGATTTTGCAGGTTATGCCAAACTCAATAATATCAATATTAAAAGAAACCAACACCGCTTAGACCTCGATTCTATATACATCACATCAAAAAGATACGAGTCGAATAAACTGATATCCATCCAAAGCAATGATATAACTGCAACCATAAAAGGTAATTTTCAGTTGAGCAAATTGCCTGCTTCTGTACAATATTATTTATCGCGCTACATCCCTAATTATATAAATGCCCCTTCAAAGTATGCCCCTGACCAGGATATGTCTTTTACGATATCAACCAAAAGTGTTACAAATATCATCGGTGTAATAGCTCCTGCTTTCAAGGGTTTTGACAATGCCACAGTCAGCGGATCATTAAATACAGCACAGAAAAAAGTATTGTTGAAAGCAAGCATTCCTGAGGGTAGTATCGGCAATGTACATTTCTCTAATGTCAGCATTAGCGGCGATGGTAATTATGACCTGCTGGAATTAAATACAAGCATCGATAATGTGTCCATCGGCGATAGCGTCCTGAATGGTTCGTTAAGCGTTACTGCGACATTGGGAAACGATTCTCTGCAATTTAATATCGCAACCTCATCACCAGACGCTAACAGTTCTGCCGTGCTCAATGGCCATGCTTTTGCCCATAAAGACTCTCTTTTTCTTGACATGCTGCCTTCCCAATTTTATCTTAACCAGGCAAAATGGGACATACCGGGTGGCAGCCACATAGTGTATAGTGACAAATATCTTTTTGTAAAAGACCTTGTCTTGAAATCGGGCCTGCAAAAAATAACTGCCAATACTGTGTACCAGGCCAACGACCAGCAATTTGCTGTGAATATCCAGGAACTGGACCTCGGGCAATTAGGCAACTGGGCAGGCCTTGCAGCCTACCAGCCTGATGGGAGGCTGAATGGAACAGTTAATATCCAACATTTATTCAGCACTTTTTATGTTAGCAGTAATATAAAAGCTACATCTGTATTATTGGGGGCGGATACCATCGGTAATATAAATATCATCGGCACTTATGATGGTTCAAAAAAATTGGTGAACCTTGATCCTCAGACAGGCATATACAGGGGCAATTCGTCTGTCAATGTTTCGGGCAATATGTCGTTCGATAGTACAACCGCACAACAGATAAATGGTAAGATAAGTTTTAATAATGCGCCGGCTAACTGGTTCTCTTCTTTCCTTATTGGCTTTATCAGCCACATAAAAGGAACTTTGCAAGGCGATATAAATATAAAAGGGCGTTCTTATGATCCCAGCATTAACGGCGATATTACCTTAAACGATGCCAACATGCATATAGATTTTCTTGGGGCCAATTATTCTATTCCTAAAGCAAGCATTCATGTTGACGAAGAAAAGATTGATGTGGGTACTGTAAGTATTTACGACTCGTATAAAAACAAGGCTACCCTCACGGGGCAATTCCTGCACAAACATTTTAAATACGTAGAAATGCGCCTTGCTGTGCGTTCCGACAAATTCGAGATATTCAATTTGCATGATTATGAAAACCAGTTTTTTTACGGAAACCTTATAGCTAAAGTAGATCCTGTAACTATACGCGGGCCTTTCAACAATATATCTATTGATATTGCCAATGCCGTACCTGTTGCCAAATCAAGTATCTATATACCTATCAGTTCATCAAAAGATGTGGGAACATACAGCTATGTATCTTTTAAAACATACGGAAAACCGTTGCCCAAAACGAAAGCACAGAGCAAAAATAAATTAGCTATTACCATAGAAGCGAGCCTGAATCCGCTTGCCGAAATGACCCTTGTAATAGACCCAAGCACAGGCGATGCTATTAGGGCCAAGGGAAACGGTGATATACGACTGGAAATACCACCAAGTAATGACATCCGAATGTACGGCAGCTATAATATTGATGAAGGAGACTACTCCATCACCTTCAAACAACTGCTCTCCATGAAACGGAAGTTCATTTTAAATGCGGATAGTAAAATTGATTTTAACGGTCCTTTTGCCCAGACCAACCTGGATATTAATGCTACCTACACAACCCACACACGCCTTTACGATATTTTATCCGACGCTGAAAAAACACAGCTATCAAGCGCAGAGGCCTCAGATGCCCGCTTGCCGCAAGATGTAAACGTACTGCTTTACATGAAAGGTTCCTTGAATAACCAAAAGCTTTCTTTTAAAATACAATTGCCCGAAACACGTTCCTTCGGAACTACTGCCTATTATAAGCTCGACCGTGTGAACCAGGATGATGCACAATTGCTCGACCAGGTAGCTTCGCTGCTTATCATTGGCGACTTTATATCGACAGAAGGAATAGGTGGCAATACGGCTACCACTGGTGCAATAAATAATTTCAGCCAGATACTTTCCAACAGTGCGTCTACCCAGCTTACCAATATTGTAAATAAAATAACCCACAATAAAGACCTGGCCATTGATTTGAAATATTCTATGTATAATCTCGGCGATCCCAGCCAGGCAGCGGTGAACAGGAACCAATTTTCTTTAGGCTTGCGTAAGCCCTATTTTCATGACCGCTTAATTGTAGAAGTGGGTGGCAAATCGGATTGGGGAAGGCCTACCAGTACCAGCAGCGCCAGCAGTTTTAATATAGCAGGCGATTTCCGCGCGCAATACCTCTTGAATGCCAGTGGCGGGCTACGCTTCAACGTATTCCGCACCAGCGATTATGACGTGACACTCGACCGCGATATTACCCGCAGTGGCACAGGCCTGTCATGGCGCAAATCATTCGATGGTTTTTCCGATTTCTTTCATGGCAAAAACTATGACGAGAAACAATTAAAGAAAGAGCAGGAAAAGAAAACCGCTACGAAAATTGACAGTACAAAGTAGCGCTCAAATATCTATCATTTAGTTTTCGCAATAACAATATCCTTAAAATACCCATCAAGCATTCCGGATATTACGTCCCAGTCAAAACGTTTCTTAATAATACCTGCGCCCATCATACCTACTTGCTGCCTCAATTCTGCAGACTTTAATAATGCTATTACCGACTTCGCAAAATCATCAGGGTTTGTTTGCATGATGGCCCCTTCACCACTTGCAATGCCTAAGCCCGCAAAACCAATATTGGAACAAACAACGGGTATACCCATGGCCATGGCCTCTAAAACTTTATTCTGTGTGCCGGCACCAAACCTTAAGGGCGCAACAACTACACTTGCGCTGTTATACGTAGCCGCAAGGTCTTCTACAAAACCTGTTACTGTTATATCCGCGTCTGCGGCAAGCGCAGCAACCACCTTTACAGGCTTTTGCCCGGCTATGATAAAATGCACATCAGGGCATGCTGCTTTTATCTTCGGCAATATATCTTTTACAAAATAAGTAACCGCGTCCACATTAGGGGCATAATCCATATTGCCTGTAAAAAGCAAAGTATTACCATGCGCATAATCATGAGACATGGACTTGAATGTATTCATATCAACACCATTGGGTAGCAGTTTAATATTGCTAACCCCGTGTGCCTTCTTCATATAATCAAGATCTTCCTGCGAACATACCAGGGACATATCATATTCATCCATCACCGGCTCATATTTCAATACTCTGCCCTGCTCTATAGTTTCAAAAATTTTCCTTGCAAACCCACGCGGCAACTTGCTGCGGCGCTCCCAATACAGTGAAAAAGCGTCAGGAAGGTCTAAAATGCGAGGCAGGCTCTTTTCATTAGCCAGGTATGGCGACATCCTTAAATGCTGCACATGTGCTGCATCGAACTTGTGCTGACTCAGGAGTTCGCTCAATTTATTCCTCAAAGCCCCTGACTGAAAATATAGTACCTGTAAAGGTTTGCTGCTCCATAGTCCGCTTAAACAATTCAAAGCCGAACGCCATTTAGGAAGATATATAAGATGTACCTCCTTAAATATCTTTTCAAGTTCCTCTTTATATTGAAATTCTTCTTCTTTCTGCGCAAAGGTGAGCAGGTATAACTCATGCTTATCCTTCAATCGCTTTGCCAGATTGTATATCTTCAGCTTATCGCCCCGGTAAGGAGGATATGGAATGCGGTTGGCTAAAAAGAGTATTTTCAAGAATGAGGCTTTTTATTTTAAGATCTCGTGCCCTAATTTATCTCTTTTTGTCTGAAGGTAAAATTCGTTATGTGGATTGGGTATTATTTCTATAGGCACGTTTTCTACTATCTCCAGGCCATAACCCAGCAGGCCGGCCCTTTTTCGGGGGTTATTTGTCATAAGCCTTATCTTGCTTACACCCAGGTGGCGCAAAATCTGTGCACCTACACCATAATCACGTTCATCCATTTTAAAACCCAAAGCAAGATTAGCTTCCACTGTGTCCTGGCCTTCTTCCTGCAGCTTATAAGCTTTCAGCTTATTCATAAGGCCTATGCCGCGGCCTTCCTGGTTCATATACAGCACAAGTCCCTTGCCTTCTTTTTCCACTCTTTCCATGGCTTTTTGCAACTGCTCTCCACAATCGCAACGCAGGGAATGCAAGATATCACCTGTAAAACAGGAACTGTGAACGCGCACCAATACAGGCTCGCCGGGTTCCCAATCTCCTTTTTTCAGGGCCATGTGTATTTCGCCTGTGTTGGTCTGGCGAAAAGCAATAAGCTCAAAATCGCCATGTTTGGTAGGCATGTGCACCCGTACTTCTTCTTCTATGAGGCTTTCCGTTTCCAGGCGGTAAGCAATAAGGTCTTTTATAGAGATGATCTTGAGGTCAAATTTCTTTGCTATTTCTTTCAGCTGCGGCAGACGGGCCATTGTGCCGTCATCATTCATGATCTCCACCAGTACACCGGCAGGTTCAAAACCAGCCAGGCGGGCAAGATCAACAGTAGCCTCAGTATGGCCGGTGCGGCGTAATACACCTTCGGTCCTTGCCCTTAAGGGAAATATATGTCCCGGCCTGCCCAGGTCTTCAGGAGTTGTGGCTGGGTCAATTAATGCCTGTACAGTTTTTGCTCGGTCTTGTGCAGATATGCCGGTGGTGCAGCCATGCCCTTTCAGGTCGACCGACACTGTAAAAGGTGTTTGGTGCAGCACGGTATTGTCCTCCACCATCAGGCTCAGTTTCAGTTCATCACAACGTTTTTCGGTTACAGGCGCACATATCAGTCCACGCCCGTGTTTCGACATGAAATTGATGATCTCGGGTGTTACATTGCGGGCTGCGGTAATAAAATCACCTTCGTTTTCGCGGCTTTCATCATCTACCACTATTATCAGCTTACCATTCCTTATATCCTCTAAAGCAGATTCTATTGTATCAAGCATAATGCTTATATCTATATTTATTGCAAAGGTAAATCAGAAATGGCAGGATTATTGGATTGGCAGAATTTTTAATACTTATTTAGGTATAGAGGAAAACTTGCCTTTCCTACATGTCTGAAAAGTTGTATATTTGTAAGAGCGTTTAATGAACATGAAAGTATTAGTTGAAATACCCGATCAAAAAGTGGCCTCTCCCATTTTGGACATGCTAAAGGCATATACTTCAGTAACCACTACGATACTATCAAGTGGCGATGTGGCCGCGCTAAAAGAGATAAGGCATATTAAAGAAGCCTATAAACTGGCCGATAAGATAAAGTCAGGCAAATTAAAGACCAGACCCGCAAGAGACCTGATGAATGAGCTATAATGTTGACACACTGGATCATTTTGATAAGCAGTTAAAGCGCCTGGCTAAAAAATACCCGTCTTTAAAATCGGAATATCAAGACTTGATAAACTTGCTCGAGAAAACTCCTGAGCAAGGCATACCCATTGGCAATAGCTGTTATAAGATTCGTTTGTCTATAGCATCCAAGGGGAAAGGAAAATCCGGTGGGGGCAGGGTTATTTATTATGTAAAAATATCTGCTGACTTAGTTGTGCTCTTATCTATTTATGATAAATCCGAAAAAGAAGATATCAGCGATAAAGAATTAGTGCTGTTACTTGCTAAAATATCTTAGGGAAGAAACATGAACTCAGCGTCCTTACAAGTAAAACAGGAATCCCTTATCCTTAGTTATTATTCAACCACAAGATAAGCTTCAAAGCCACGGCAACGTATAATGGAATAGATATAACAGCCATTGTGAGTGGAACAGCGATACGTAAAAAAAGAAGGTTTTTACCCATAAAACTCATTTTTAGCAGACCAATTATTTGATCTTGCACAAATATCAGCCGGATATTTCTCTGAGAATAAAAACGGGTGCCGTTTAACAGGAGTTTAAGCGCTGCTTAACACGGGTTTAAAGGCAGCTTAACAAGTGCTTAAAAATAAAAGTCCATTCTTAGTGACAAGAATGGACTTTAAAAAATCGTGTAAATCTGTTCTAAACTTTGTATATCCAGCCATGATTGTCTTCCTTACGCCCGTACGACAACTGGAACCGTATGAACCGCTCTGCAGTGCGCATGGCTATGCCTGAGTTGCCTGCTGAACTTTTTGTAGATGGTATGCGGCAGTTGGTAAATATTGACCGTAATTGGGTGCCTACATCAGAGGGTACCTCGCTTTATATTCGTCCTTTTATGATAGCCGTGGATGAGTTTATCGGTGTAAGGCCTGCAGAAAAATTCATGTTTATTATTATTACCAGCCCGGCGGGACCATATTATAGTAAACCTGTTTCTATATATCTTGAAGATAAATACGTGCGTGCCTTCCCCGGTGGCATTGGTTTTACCAAAGCGGCAGGCAATTATGGTATGAGCATGTATCCCACACAGGAAATAAAGAAAATGGGATATGATCAGATACTATGGACAGATGGTTCCGAACATAAGTATGTGCAGGAGATCGGTACAATGAACGTGTTCTTCGTGATAGGGGACACGGTTGTTACACCCGACCTGAAAGGCGACACGATTCTTGAAGGCGTTACCCGCGACAGCGTGCTGACCTTGCTGCGCGAAAAAGGCGTAAAAACCGAGGAGCGCCCCATAAGCATAAACG
>JABDGU010000082.1 GCA_013285905.1 Bacteroidota bacterium
GAATTTCTCAATTTTCTTGACGAGAAAAACAAGAGAGGCACGCAAGACCTTCTGGGTTATCCCGAGCAAAGCGTGGCCCGCCTTATCAATACCGATTTCACTGCAGTGCGCAAAGACTGGACCATTGCACGCGCCACCGCCCACCTCCGTCAGCATTACCAGGACTCTGAAGCAGCCAACATGATATATGTGGTGGACGATACAGGCAAGCTGATAGATGATATTCCTATCAGGCGGCTGGTGCTGAACGAACCCACCAAGACCATAGAGGAGATAATGGACCATTTTTATGTGAAACTGAATATACAGGACAGCATAGATGATGCCATTATTAAATTTAAGGAGTATGACCGTGTGGCATTGCCGGTAACCAACTCTAATAATGTATTGATAGGTGTTGTGACCATTGATGACGTGATAGATGTGGCGGAAGAAAAAGACACCAAGGAAATGCAACAGTTCGGTGGTGTGGAATCGCTGGATCTGCCTTATGTGAAGACCGATTTCTTTACCCTTATCCGCAAACGCGCGGTATGGCTCATCATCCTGTTTGTGAGCGAATTGCTTACAACCAATGCTATGGGCTATTTTCAGCACGAACTGGAAAGCGCTATTATATTAACTCTTTTCATTCCTTTGGTTATGTCCAGCGGGGGTAACAGCGGCTCGCAGGCGGCCACGCTTATCATACGCGCCATGGCCCTGAAGGAGTTGTCGCCCAAAGACTGGTGGTACGTGATGCGACGTGAAATAATGGCCGGGCTAACATTAGGTATCATTCTCGGCGCTATAGGGCTCTTACGTATCAGCCTGTGGCATTTCCTGCACTGGCAAGATTTTGGCCCCCATTGGTTCCTATTAGCTGTCACCGTATTTTGTTCTCTTATCGGCATAGTAATGTGGGGTACAATAAGTGGTTCGATGATACCTATCGTCCTTAAAAAACTCCGCCTGGACCCCGCCACTTCTTCGGCGCCTTTTGTGGCTACCTTGGTGGACGTGACCGGGCTTGTTATCTATTTTAGCGTAGCAGCATTGATATTGAGGACCACTTTATTGAAACATTAGGAGACGGCATTTATATGTCGTAAGTTTTCTTTACTACTTCCCGGATAATGATGTCCAGGTTTTCGGCCTCCTCTTTTATGCCTTTTATGATCTTTGCATTATTTGGATCGGCGGCATCCTGTGTATTGAAAATATTAGAGAGACCTAGTATGGTAGCTAAAGGGCCTCGAACCTTGTGAGATTGGATCCAGGCTATTTCTTTCAGTTTTTCATTTTGCGCCTCTATGGTCATAAGATGCCTTTCACGTTCGGTAATATCCCTGGAAAAACAACTTGCCCCAATAATGTCTCCATTAGAGTCTGTTATAGGGTTAAACTTGGTCTCCCTGTATATAAGGATGTCCCCGGATTTTCTTTTATCCAGCACCATAAAATTTTCACCTGCAAAAGCCCTGTGATACTGAGCTTTGCGCTCCTCGATCACCTCTTCGCCCATTTCCTTAGGCAGGGCCGTTCCCCTTGGCTTGATAACAATATTATAGAGCCTATAGGCCGATTCTTTGAAGGCCTGGTTAATAGAGATGTACTTGAGGTTCCTGTCAACCGACCACACGAGGTCTGAGGTATTATCTATAAGTGAATTGAGGTTATGATTATTGTTACTTATATGCTCCATGAGCATTTTCTGCTCCGAAATATCTTTGAAATAAGCCACTATCCCGTTTTTGCTAGGGTAGGCACTTACCGATACCCAACGGCCGGATGTTGGAGAAATGCCTTCTACCGAAAGGCTCACCTGCTCTTTCAAAACGCGCTGAAAACTTTCATAGAATTTGGTATTCATCGTTTTGGGGAAAACGCTCCAGACGTTCTTATGCAAAATATCTTCACGTTTAACGTTATACATTTTTTCCGCTGCCCTGTTTACATATACCAGGTTCCAGTTTGCATCGGCCGCAAGAAAAGCATCGGTTATACTTTCCAGGATATTCTCCACTTCAAGGGCCTTTTCTAAAAGGGCGTCCTCGGTCATTTTTTGCTTCGTAATATCTATCGCCGAGCCCGTATAAGTATCCGGCTCCGCGTTTTTGCCTTTTATTAATGTTACTGTACTTGCGAGATACCTGGTACTGCCGCCTTTATGGATAAAACGAAAATCAATTGCAGTCCTTCCTGTCGCCTGCATTTCCTGCAAAGAAGCAAGAAACCTTGCTTTGTCATCGGGGTGTATGGAATCAAAGAAAAGGCCTTTATCCGCCATTATTTCATCAGCTGTATAGCCCAACACGGTTTGGCAGGCTGCATTTGAATAGATGAGTTCGGAGCTGTCAGCCCAGCATAGCCATACTACTTCGCTAAGCGAAGACAAAATACTTTCGTATTGCATCTTCTGCTTTTCAATTTTATCGCTAAGCTCCTGATCAGTTGCCATGTCAGAATCCATTATTGTTATTTTGACAAAATAGATAAAAAAACAGGTAAATTTTATTTTTTGCCACCTGGGATACCTGTTGAGTTAAGGCAAAAACCATAGACTTTATAAATATCAACATATTTAATATCCCGTTTCCCGATACTTGGCTCTATTTCGCACTTTTTGTTTATTTTTAGCGCAAATATGAATCCCCGCAGATTACTGGCTGTTATTGTTCTTGCTATGCTTTCCTTATCAGCTTGCGATAAAGATTCAAGTGTGCATGGGTTCGATTTTAATTTTGAGAACCTGACCGATAAGCCCATCAACGTAAAGATCTACAAAACCCAAACTGATTATGATAATGGCACCAATGTTTACCTGAGCGGTAAAATGCAGGTAAGAGGTTATTATACCATACCGGTTGACCAATTAGTAAATGGGGAAACTTATTATGTGGACTGGTACAGCGATGACCTCTTATACACCAACTGGTACTGGAGCAATATTACTTTGCGCACCACTTTTAAATCGAGCGATAACGATTATGAATATCTTGTAAACACAGTGCAATACCCAGACCCATCACGCACTATATGGATGAACGGGCTCGGCACACAAACAACATGGGTAGCAAAAGATGCTTACCATCTATCTGGTAGCACCTATTCCTCTGTTTGGTCATCGCTTACAAGCGCGCAACAAAATGTACAAGTGATATTAAATAAGGATTTTTCAGCGCATCTCTTATTGCAAAATGCATCCAGTCAAACTATTGACTCTGTATTAAGCTATCGCCCCAATTACGATGATGTAAACAATGTCAGCGTCATCACTTTACTCGACCAGGAGCAGGATACAGTTGGCACTATTACCAGCAATTTTGCCCCTGCTACTTCTTCTTTCAATGGGGACGACAGTACGGCACTTATCAATATCCGGAATATCGGATACTACAAGATAGTCCGCTGATACGCTTTAGCATTCTTCATCCTCGCAGGGAACTTCTTCCGATTCTACTTCTATCGTGGCGTGCTGTATATTCTGATGCAATAATTCGTGCTTGATGTTATGCACCACCTTCATTTTGGCTTCAAAATCAATGTCTTTGTCTATCACAACGTGCGCAGTAAGAGCCGTCTCAGTAGTACTCATGGCCCATATATGGATGTGGTGCGCATTTTCAACCCCTTTCACTTTCTTTATCAATTCCAGTATTTTTTCGGCATCAATATCAGCAGGCACAGCATCCAGCGATAAACGCAGACTATCTTTTAGCAAAGACCATGTGCCTGCCACTATTACTATCAATACCCCTATGCTGACAATGGGATCAAGTATATACCAATTGGTGAAATAGACTATTACACCCGAAATAACCACACCCAATGACACCAACGCATCCGTCATCAAATGCAGGTAAGCGCCTTTTGTATTTACATCATGGTCCTTTGTCCGGAAAAATAATAATGCTGATACGCTGTTAATAATAATGCCCAGCCCGGCTACCCAAGCCACGGTTGCCCCTTTTACAGGTTCGGGGTGCCAGAGCCTTGTAATGGATTCGTAAGCTAACATGCCTATTGTCAGAAGAAGCACTACGGCATTGGTCAGAGCTGCCAGAATGGTCGTCTTTTTATACCCGTAAGTAAAGGAATGGGTAGGTTTTACTTTTGCCAGCCTGAAAGCGAAAAGAGATAAAGCCAGGGCGGCCACATCGCCCAGGTTATGGCCTGCATCCGACAGCAGGGCCACCGAATTGGTCATAAATCCCGTAATAACCTGCACGATGACATAAGCGCCATTAAGGGCTATACCCGCAATAAAAGCCCCCTGGGCTATATTGGCAGGGTCGGCATGTTGGTGGCTATGTCCGTGCCCATGAGAATGATCGTGTGAATGGTTATGAGAATGGCTATGCATGAAGGCTGCAAGCTACGCAAAATATGGAATCTTACTTTTTCCACCACCCTGAATTATATGCCTTACCATTCACTTCGGTGGGCATACCCGGCTCAGGCAACAATAAATCAATGCCTTTTTCTTTTGCATATCCCAGTAATCTTTCCACCGGCTCCGTCCACGAATGAAATGCCAGGTTGAATGTGCCCCAATGTATAGGCATCATAAGTTTCCCTTTCAGTGCAAGATGTGCCTCTGTAGCTTTCTCAGGTCCCATGTGTATATCGGCCCAGTCTTTATCATAAGCTCCTATCTCCAGCATGGTCAGGTCAAAGGGTCCATAAGCATCGCCAATATCTTTAAATCCAGCGAACCAGCCTGAATCGGCTCCGAAGAATATATTATGCTTACTGCCTTTTATCACAAAAGACGACCACAGGGTCTGATTCCGGTTCACGATCCCTCTTCCCGAAAAATGCCGCGCAGGGGTAGCAGTTATAGTCAGATCTCCGCCAATCGTCACCCTATCCGTCCAGTCCATTTCTGTAATGCGGGAAGCCGATATACCCCAATTTATCAAATGCCCGCTTACACCCAGCGAGCAATAAATGGGCGTGGTGCTATGTACCAGCCTCTTGATGGTAGGTTTATCCAGGTGGTCGTAATGGTCGTGCGACAGAATGATGGCATCCAAAGGTGGTAATTGTTCTAATGGCAATGAAGCCTCAAAAAAACGTTTTGGCCCTATAAAAGACAGGAAAGAGGCCCTTGGGGCCCATACCGGGTCGGTAAGGATACGTTTGCCATCTATTTCTATCAGCAAGGACGAATGCCCTATCCAGGTAATACGCAGGCCGCTTGCAGGAGGATTTTTATAAATACTTACATCAGTAACAAAAGGCCCGAGCTTGCGTTTAGGCACACGCTCTTCCTTTGCGGTAATGTATTTCCATAGGATATGTCCCATACCTCCAGCCATCAATCCGGTAGGAATAGGGTTCAGAAATATCTTCCCCTGTTTTTGCGCCTTTTGTAAACTATTCATCAGCTTATAAATTGGCCGCAAAGCAACATATTGCGGCCAATAAACAATGTTAAAATACCATCCTTTTGCAATATTTATTTTGCACTCCGCTCAGGACCCCAAAAACAAGCTTTTTCCGACCCTCCAAATGCCATAATTTATTATGTGCAAAACCTGTTAAAAGCCTTTATTTTACTTGCAAAAACATCATTTTTACGCTATCTTTGCTTAGTAACATATTTACATAAAAATGTAAGTATTTGCCATGATTCCGAAGATGGCATTTTTAATATTGTTTTTGCTCCCCAATTACAATATTTCCACACACAAAAAACACTTCGGTTATTGAAAAATATGGACTTAGAAAATGAAGTTTTGAATGTACCTGCCGAATATGGTGCAGATAGCATACAAGTATTAGAAGGTCTTGAAGCGGTGCGCAAACGCCCATCCATGTATATCGGCGACACGGGCGTAAAAGGTTTGCACCACCTGGTATATGAAGTAGTTGATAACTCTATTGACGAAGCACTGGCAGGACACTGTAAGAATATTACTGTTGTTATTCACGAAGACAACTCTATAAGTGTAGAAGATGATGGCCGTGGCATACCTACAGGCATCAACACAAAAGAAGGCCGCTCTGCACTGGAAGTGGTAATGACCGTGTTGCACGCGGGTGGTAAATTTGATAAAGACTCTTATAAGGTTTCCGGTGGATTGCATGGTGTGGGCGTAAGCTGCGTGAACGCGCTTAGCGACCTGATGCTGACAACCGTTTACCGCGAAGGAAAAATATTTGAACAGGAATACAGGAAAGGCATCCCTCAATACCCGGTGCGTGAAATAGGTGTTTCCGACAAACGCGGTACACTACAACATTTCCATCCGGACGGCACTATATTTAAAGACCTTGTTTATAACCGCGACATACTTGCGGGCCGCCTGCGCGAGCTTTCTTACCTCAACAAAGGTATTCGCATCACCCTTACTGATAAAAGGGAAAAAGGCGAAGATGGCCAGTTCCCTATGGAAGTTTTCTATAGCGAAGGTGGAATTGTGGAGTTTGTGCAAATGCTGGACAACAATGCAAAACGCGACCCGCTTTTGTCTTTCCCGATATTTGTGGAAGCACATGATGCCGATACCAATGTGGCGGTGGACGTAGCACTGTCTTACAATACTTCTTATAACGAGCACATCTTTTCTTACGTAAATAATATCAATACCATTGAGGGTGGTACACACGTAGCCGGTTTCCGCCGCGCTATTACACGCGTGTTCAAATCTTATGGCGATAAGAACAAACTGTTCGAAAGGGCTAAGGTGGATATAACAGGCGACGATTTCCGTGAAGGATTGAGCGCTATTATATCTGTGAAAGTACCCGAGCCGCAATTTGAAGGCCAGACCAAAACCAAGTTGGGTAACAACGAAGTAATGGGTGTGGTGGATGTTTGTGTAAGCCGCACCCTGGAGGCCTATTTAGAGGAGCATCCCAAGGAAGCCAGGCTTATCATTGACAAAGTAATATTGGCTGCACAAGCCCGCGCTGCTGCCCGCAAGGCCCGCGAACTGGTGCAGCGCAAAAGCGTACTGACAGGTGGGGGCATGCCCGGCAAACTCGCCGACTGCTCCGACAAAGACCCTGAACGCTGCGAGCTCTATCTTGTGGAAGGAGACTCGGCCGGTGGTACTGCGAAACAAGGCCGCGACCGTACATTCCAGGCCATATTGCCTTTACGTGGTAAAATCCTGAACGTAGAAAAAGCACAGGAACATAAAATATACGAGAACGAGGAAATAAAAAACATGTTCACCGCCCTGGGCGTGAGCGTGGGCACACAGGAAGATGCCAAAGCGCTGAACCTTGCCAAGCTTCGTTACCATAAAGTAATTATTATGACGGATGCGGACGTGGATGGTTCTCACATCGCAACATTGATACTTACTTTCTTCTTCCGCTATATGAAAGAACTGGTAGAGCAAGGCTGCGTGTATCTTGCACAGCCGCCTTTATACCTTGTTAAAAAAGGCAAGGACGGTGTGTATGCCTGGACCGAAGAACAAAGAAAGGCATTGGTTGAAAGAATGGGAGGTGGCAAAGAAGATTCCGTGAACATACAGCGCTATAAAGGCCTTGGTGAAATGAACGCAGAACAACTATGGGACACGACCATGGACCCTGCTACACGCACTCTGAAACAAGTAACGATAGACAGCGCTGCAGAAGCCGACCGTATTTTCTCTATGCTGATGGGCGAAGAAGTAGCCCCACGCAGGGATTTTATAGAGAAGCATGCGAAGTATGCGAAGATTGATATTTAGAGGTCTCTCCCCGGCCCTCTCCGAAGGAGAGGGTGAGGTCGAATGAGTTATGTGATAAGTTATTTGAAGCGGTTGGTTTTTGCCAGCCGCTTTTTTTATCAATATGTATTGTCATCTAACATAAGAAGAGTACGATTTTTGACGTGTACATATATTAAATTCCTTTTCCCTTTACTAACCAAAATTTTTTGAGCCCGTATTTCTTGTTTTTTACCAACCGTAAGATTATACAATCCGGGAGGAATATCATCAAGCGGTACCGGATTGCCTAAAGCATCTATGGAGTGCTGGTATGTCTTAATAATTTCCCCTGTATACGTTTTTGTCCAAATTATAATCGGAGTGATTTGATAAAATTTCTTTTTTGTTTCATCTGTGAAATATATCTCTACAGTGGTCTTAGCCGAGTCATTCTTAGAAACGGTATCTGCTTGTTCGGGTTTATTTGTCTGCGAACGACAGACAAATGGAATAATTGCAATAAAAGAAAAGACAAAAAGTAGTTTCATAAAACTATCCTCATTTACAAGATACATTTTTTCACCTTTGTCGGTATGTCGGGCTGGTTTTTGTGCGAGAGCAAAACGAAACAGTGCACCCTTCTCACCGTTTATTAAAATCACAAAAAGGTCCGCCCAAACCTTATTTTTCACCCATTATTATTAATAAGGTTGCAAATTAAACTTACCATCAGTTCTTTTTCGGCTGGATCGCTTTGGGCTACCAGTAAGGCCAATGCGGTTAATGCATTATCATTTATCTTGAGTTCTCCGTTTTTCTTAAACCGGTGCTTGTTCTTTTCAAGGAACCAAATAAATAGGAATGCCCCTATGCGTTTGTTACCATCGCTAAATGGATGGTTCTTAATAATAAAATACAGCAAATGCGCTGCCTGTTCTTCAATTGTTGGGTACACGTATTCTGCCCCAAAAGTTTGCACTATGCTATGCAATGTGCCTTCAAAACTTTGGTCTTTCTCATTTCCAAATAGTTCTGTTGCATCCTTTTTTGCAATGAGTTGTTTTTTTAATTCTGCTATGGCCGTTTTTGCTTCGGTATATTTTATTTCATAGGTAATATTCGCGTTTAGCCCATCCGTTTTTAAGGTATTACTGTCATATTGGTTCAGCAATGCAAAACTCCTGGTATAATTGCTCAAAATTTCCAATAGTCCTTTTGCTTCTGTAAGCTGCAGGCTATCGGTTGTTCCTGTTTGCTGGATTATATTTACTATCTGCTTAAGCTGGTCTAATCGCTCTTGATTAATGG
>JABDGU010000083.1 GCA_013285905.1 Bacteroidota bacterium
GTATGATCCTGCTGTTTTCTTTTTGTGTCTCATTGCAATGCTTTTCGCAAAACAATTCCGGTGCCGGGAACCTGATACCCTGGCACAAAGGACACCATTGGAGAAAAACCTCATACTCACCCAAAGTGCTGCTGGTGCAGCTTCGCTCCGAGCAAAATAAAATTGAGCATTTCATACAACAAAATAAATTCCGTGAAACAAATAAAGTAAAAACAGAAGCCAGCATTATAAGGAAAGTTATGAAAAATGATTTCGAGGAAAATTTTTCATTTTGCCCGGTGTACTACTATATGGATACCAATGCAGAAATGGTAAAAAGACAGTTATTCGACAATGTTCTTTTCACAGCCGATGGCATACCGATGAACAAGGATATTTTGCACCCCGGCGACACGAACTACTTTATTGTCTATTATGGCTATCCCGGCGAACAAATGGAACTGGATGCAAGACCGGAAGATGAATATAGCTTTAATAACGGAGAAGCAATGGGCAGAGGGCTGATTTTCCTTAACTATAAATACCAGCAAATTGACTTCTATTATCGTTTCGCTTATTTTGACATTTTCAATAAACCCGATCCAAGGTATTTTTATAAATCGGCTGATTTTGATATGGAATACTATCCCTTTGCCGCCCAATATGAGAGTGATCTGCAGGAAAAATTCAATGGCGTCTATACTAACCGAAAATTACCGCGGCGGTATTGATATATTATTTACTGCCTGCATGTCTTATTCTTTCTATTTTTATTAACTTGCAAAACATCTCAAAAATACCATATAGTGAAATTATCCTCTTTTTTGCTTTTGGCAGCAATAGTCGCAATGTCATCTTCCTGCAATAACAACAAGCCTGACAATTCAGCCAATCCCTTTTTTACGGAGAGCAAATTGCCTTTCCAGGCACCTGATTTTGATAAAATAAAAAACAGCGATTTCAAACCTGCTATTGAAGAAGGTATGAAACAGCAGTTGGACGAAGTGCAAAAAATAGCCAAGAATACCGAAGCGCCTACTTTTGAAAATACACTTGTGGCAATGGAAAAAAGCGGGCAATTGCTGCGTCGCGTGAGTGGTGTTTTTGGTGCCTTAACAAGCGCCAATACCAATCCCGAACTGCAAAAACTACAGGAAGAAGAGGCTCCAAAACTGGCCGCAACCAACGATGCCATTTTTCTGAACTCAAAATTATTCAAACGTGTTGAAACTATATACAACCAGCGCGCTGATCTGAAACTTGACCCCGAGTCCCTGCGACTGGTGGAATATTATTTCCAGCGGTTTGAATTGGCGGGTGCAAAACTAAACGACGCCGATAAAGAACAGCTTAAAAAATATAATGGCGAAGAAGCTTCCCTGAGCGCTAAATTCACCAACCAGTTATTAGCCGCTGCCAAAACCGGAGCATTAGTGATAAGCGACAAGGCAGAACTTGCAGGCTTGTCTGACGAGGCTATCGAAGCTGCTGCAAAGAATGCGAAAGCCGCCAACAAGGATGGTAAATGGCTCATCAGCCTGCAAAACACCACAACACAACCTGACTTGCAATCACTCTCAGTAAGGGCTACACGCCAAAAACTTTTTGAAGCATCCTGGAACCGCGCGGAACATAATGACTCAAACGACACAAGGGCAACGATAGCGCGCATTGCCGAGATACGCGCCAAAAAAGCAAAACTTATTGGCTTCCCTAATTTTGCCTCTTTGCAATTGCAAGACCAAATGGCCAAAACACCTGAAACAGTGGAGGCATTCCTTCGCAAACTAATACCTGCTGCTACAGCTAAGGCAAAAAACGAGGCTGCTGATATACAAGCTGTGATCGATGCACAAAAAGGCGGTTTTAAGTTACAACCATGGGACTGGGACTTTTATGCAGAGCAGGTGCGCAAAGCAAAGTATGACCTTAACGAAAGTGAGATCAAACCTTATTTTGAATTGTACAATGTACTGCAAAATGGTGTGTTCTATGCGGCTAACCAATTGTATGGCCTTACTTTCAAAGAGCGCAAAGACATACCGGTTTACCAGAAAGATGTGCGTGTTTTCGAAGTGTTTGATAAAGACAGCAGTTCTATCGCATTGTTCTATTGCGATTATTTTAAGCGCGACAACAAAAATGGCGGGGCATGGATGGACAATATGGTTGGCCAATCGAAACTGCTGGGTACCAAGCCCGTTATTTTCAACGTGTGCAATTTCACCAAACCCGCAGATGGGCAACCTGCCCTTATCAGTTATAGCGATGTAACTACCATGTTCCATGAATTCGGCCATGGGCTGCATGGCATTTTCGCCAGCCAGCAATACCCCAGCCTTTCCGGCACAGCCACCGCACGCGACTTTGTTGAGTTCCCGTCCCAGTTTAACGAGCATTGGGCATTGGATTCGCAGGTATTCCGCCATTATGCCACCCATTATAAAACAGGGGAATTGATGCCGCAGGCATTGGTTGATAAAATTAAAAAAGCAGCAACCTTTAACCAGGGTTATGCCCTTACAGAAATTCTGGCAGCTGCAGATCTTGACATGCAGTGGCATACACTGACCGCAGACGCGCCATTACAGGATGTGGATAAATATGAGATCCTGGCTTTGCAAAAAACACATTTAGACCTGCCTGAAGTACCCAGCCGTTACCGTTCCAGCTATTTTCTGCACATCTGGAGCAATGGCTATGCCGCAGGCTATTATGCCTACCTGTGGACAGAGATGCTGGATGATGATGCTTTTGCATGGTTCAAAGAGCATGGCGGCCTTACGCGTGAGAACGGCCAGCGTTTCCGTGATATGATACTTTCTCGCGGCAACACGATGGACCTTGCCAAGATGTTCCTTGATTTCCGTGGCCACGAACCCGATATTCAGCCCATGCTGGAGAACAGGGGATTAGCGCCGGAAAAGAAAAAGTAAGTGAGGTTTTAAACCCGCGCTCAAAACTATTATTTGTAATGATTTGAAATTAGTGTTTCGGCACTGATAAGCTATTTCAAATCAGAAACTTAGGTATTATATTTGTGCGCACTCATATCATAATACATTAGAAAGAATATGGTTCCCGCAATTAAACCCGTATTTAGCATTGCTGTTTTTTTATGTGTAATCAATGCCTGTTTTGCGCAAGACACAAGCCGGAATGGTGAAATAGTCAGTACTAATGATGTTCACAGGCGTAAAACAGAGTTTCCCCCAAAAGCTATTTTGGTACAACTACGCTCTGAGCAAAGCAGGATACAATATTTTACAAGCCGCCACGACCAGAAAAGAACTGAGCAGGTAATAAAAGATGCCGAAACAGTAAGAAAGGTAATGACGAATGATTTCAAAGACCGTTTTACTTTTTGCCCGGTTTACTTTTTTATTGACACCAATGCCAAACTTGTTACAGCGCAGAAATTTGACGGGGTACTTTTTAATGCAGACGGATCGCCGGCAAAAAGCCTTGCTATCAGCCAGGGCGATACCGATTATTTTATCGTCTATTATGGATATCCCGAAAATGAAAAAACCGAGCTAAAAGTGATGCCAGGCGCAACATACAAATACGGTTCAGGCAATGTAATGGGTAAAGGATTGATGTTCCTTAATTATAATTACGAGCAAAGGGACTATTATTATGTCATACATAATTTCAGACCCTTATTATATCGCTTCCTGAACCATAATTATGAATATTACTCGAAGAAATTCGATATGGAATACAGGCCTTTTGCAGTAAGGTATAATGAAGATCTTTTAAGAGAGTTCCCGCCGGCAGATAAAACGAAGTAAATATACCGGATCATACAAGCGCGGGCTGCGCATAATAACTGCTGTTCAGTTCACCATTGACTTGTTCTGCGGCTTCTATAGGAGTAAAACTGGATAAAGCCTCCCCTTTACCTTTACGCACTACTACAGTATGCTCAAAATGAGCAGACGGCTTGCCATCGGCTGTAACAACTGTCCAACCGTCTTCAAGAGTATAAACATCTTTGGTACCGAGATTGACCATAGGCTCAATAGCTATTACAGTACCAGCCTGCAGGCGTTTGCCTGAACCCCTGAAACCGAAATTAGGTACCTGTGGTTCTTCGTGCAATTCCCGCCCTACTCCATGCCCTACCAGTTCGCGCACTACACCGTAGCCATGTATCCTGTTTGCGTAGTTCTCAATGGCATAAGAGATATCCCCTACCCTGTTATTAGCAGCGGCCTGGGCAATGCCTAGAAATAATGATTCTTTAGTAACACGAAGTAATTTCAGGGTTTCTTGTTTCACATCGCCAATAGCAAATGTATAGGCGTGGTCGCCATGATAGCCATCCCTGTAAAAACCGCAGTCTACCGAAACGATATCGCCGTCTTTAAGTATATATTCACTTGGAAAACCATGCACCACCACTTCATTTACAGATATGCAAAGTGCGTAAGGAAAGCCATGGTAGCCTTTAAAGGAAGGCTTGCCACCATTGTCGTGTATAAACTCATCGGCCATTTTATTAATAGAGGCCGTAGTGATACCGGGCTTTAAAAACTTTGCCACCTCTGTTAAGGTGGCAGTAACCATTAAAGCATTTGTTCTGATAATTTCGATTTCTCCGTGGTTCCTTATGTTTATCATGCTCACAATTCTTAAGATCAGGCAGGGCTGCTTACGGTACGTCCTGCAATACGCCCTGTCTTCATTAAACCATCGTAGTGATGCATTAGCAGGTAGCTTTCCACTTGTTGTAAAGTATCAAGAATTACACCCACGCCGATCAGCATTGAAGTACCACCAAAGAATGATGCGAAACCACTTGTAACACCTAAAAGAGCCGCAATACCGGGTAATACACCTGCAAGAGCAAGGAAGAAAGCGCCTGGTAATGTGATACGGTCCATGATAGTTGCTATATAGTCCGCTGTAGGCTCACCTGGTTTTACGCCGGGTATGAAACTGTTATTACGTTTCAGGTTATCAGCCATTTCAGTCGGGTTAAAAATAAGGGCAGTGTAGAAATAGGTAAATGCAATTACCATTACAGCGTATATAAGGTTATACCACAGAGAGGTATGATCTGATAAAGCACGTACAAAACCCGCAGCATTCTCATTGTTGGTAAAGCCCACCAATGTAGCCGGAATGAACATGATAGCCTGGGCGAAGATAATCGGCATTACACCGGCGGAGTTCACTTTTAAAGGTATGAAATCGCGGCTGCCGCTTACTTCTTTTGCTGCATTATTGCTGCCAATGATACGGCGTGCATAGTTAAGCGGTATCCTGCGTACACCCTGTGTCAACAATATCAAACCTACTATTACTGCAATAAATATGGCTAATTCTATAAGGAATATCAAAAGGCCACCGCCGCCACCAAGGTTCTTAGCGCTGAACTCCTGTAACAAAGAATGGGGAAGACGTGCAAGGATACCCACCATGATGATCAGCGATGTACCGTTACCAACACCCCTGTCTGTAATTTTTTCACCAAGCCACATTACAAACAATGTACCTGCGGTGAGAACTATTACAGTTGACAACCAAAACAAGCCAAAGCCCTGAACGATAGCGGGACCACTCTGATTGCGAAGATATGCAACATAAGCGCTTGCCTGGAAGGCAGTAACTGCCACTGTTAAATAACGGGTGTATTGATTGATCTTGCGGCGGCCGCTATCTTCGCGCTGCATTTTTGCAACCTGCGGTATAACAATACCGGCCAATTGCATAAAGATAGACGCAGAGATGTAAGGCATTACGCCAAGTGCGAAAATAGATGCACGGCTGAAGGCGCCACCTGCAAACATGTTGAACAAGCCGAGCAAACCCTCATTGCCACTACCTAAAGTAAGCAGGTTGGGGTTGATACCAGGCAATGTAATATAACAACCTGCACGGTAAACAAAAACAAGTAATAGCGTATATAGGATGCGCTTACGGAGCTCTTCAATACTCCAGATATTCTTAAGCTTTTCAATAAGTTTCTTCACTGGACTTCTGTTAATCAAAAATGAAATGCGAATAAACGATAAAAGACGCATTTATCCAAATACGTCTTCGTCGTCCAAGTATCTTAAACCAGTTCTACTTTACTACCTGCAGCTTCAATAGCTTCCTTAGCTTTTGCGCTAACCGCATTCACTTTAAAAGTCATTTTAGCTTTTAATTCTCCGTTACCCAATATTTTTATAACATCTGTACGGTTAATCAAGCCATTTACATAAAGTATATCAGGAGTAAATTCTGTTATATTATATTTTTCAATCAGAAAATCCAATTGGCCAAGGTTGAAAATCTTATAATCAACCCTGTTCGGACTGATGAAACCACGTTTTGGCATACGACGCTGAATAGGCATCTGACCACCTTCGTGTCCTATTTTTGTTTTAGCACCGGTACGTGCCTGCTGGCCTTTTGTACCTTTTGTAGCTGTTCCGCCATGTCCGCTACCTTCACCGCGACCAATACGTTTGGTTTTGTGGGTTGCGCCATCTGCCGGTTTTAAATTGTGTAATTGCATATTTTACAATTTTTGAACTTGCGCGGAATGTATAACCGCTCGCAAATCAGGTTAAAAATTAATTTACTGTTTCTACTTTCACTAAGTGATTCACTGTACGCACCATGCCCAGTATCTGGGGGGTTGCTTCATGCTCTACACAATTGTGCATTTTGCGAAGCCCGAGAGCTATCAGTGTACGCTTTTGGCGCTCAGAACGGTCAATCCCGCTTTTCACTTGTGTTACTTTTATCTTTGACATAACAATAATAATAATTCAACTATTAAAAACTTATTCAAAAGCCCCTTTAGGGGTTTGGGGTATTAACCATTAAATACTTTCTTCAGGCTAACGTTGCGTTGTTTTGCAACAGCTATTGGTTCGCGCAGCATACTTAAAGCCAGGAATGTAGCTTTAACCACGTTATGCGGGTTTGCAGAACCCAGTGATTTGGAAAGCACGTCTGTAATACCTGCAGATTCCAGCACGGCACGCATGCTACCCCCTGCTATAACACCGGTACCATGAGCGGCCGGTTTTATAAGCACTTTGGCAGCGCCTTCTTTTGCAAACTGGTCGTGAGGTATAGTACCGTTCATTACAGGCACTTTGATAAGGTTCTTCTTGGCATCGTCAATGCCTTTAGATATAGCTTCCTGCACTTCTTTCGCTTTACCAAGACCATGACCAACAATACCATTACCATTACCTACTACCACAAGAGCAGAAAAACTGAATGCGCGGCCGCCTTTCGTGGTTTTTACAACACGGTTGATCGCCACAACTTTCTCCTGCAATTCCTGTTCTGCACCTTTTACGATATTAAAATTTGTCTTCGCCATTATTTATTTATAAAAAATATTTAAACAAATGTTTTTATTAAAATTTCAAACCACCTTCACGTGCGCCATCAGCAATTGCTTTTACACGGCCATGATAAAGATAGCCTCCGCGATCGAACACACATGCAGTGATACCTAAAGCAATGGCTTTTTGTGCAAGCATTTTGCCTACCAAAGCTGATTTCTCAACTTTATTACCTGCTTGCGCAACTATATCTTTCTGGCGTGAATTAACGGCAACAAGAGTTGTTCCGCTTGCATCATCAATAAGCTGGGAATAAATATCTTTATTGCTGCGAAATACAGAAAGACGTGGCTTGGATGCTGTGCCTTCTATTTTCGTGCGGATACGCCAACGTAATTTCTGGCGGCGGACTACTTTTTGATCTACTGACATTTTATCTTAGTTTTTACGGGCTCAGCCTTTTACAACTGGCTACCGGAGTTTTTATTAAAATATTAATATAAAGACTTGTCACCCGCCATAAGCGGATGACAAGTTTAAAATTATTTACCTGCTGACTTACCTGCTTTACGGCGAACAGTTTCTTCGCTGAAGCGTACCCCTTTACCTTTGTATGGTTCAGGTTTGCGTAAGCCACGTAATTTAGCTGCCACTTGTCCCAGTAATTGTTTGTCGGATGATTCAAGAACGATTCTTGGATTCTGCCCTTTTTCTGCAATTGCAGTCCCTTTCACTTCTTTCGGCAATTCCATAATGATATTATGGGAATAACCTAAAGCAAGATCCACTAACTGACCGGTGATGGTGGCACGATAACCCACACCCACCAATTCAAGCTCACGTTTGAAACCGGTTGTAACACCGATCATCATGTTAGCAATGAGGGCACGGTATAAACCATGCAAAGCGCGGTGGCGGATCTGGTCTGTAGGGCGTTCAACAAGGATAGTATCATTTTCCACGGTTATTTTCATATCGCGGTCTATCATTTGTTTCAGTTCGCCTTTAGGGCCTTTCAGGGTCAACTCGTTGGCCGCTGAAATATTGATCGTTACACCTTTTGTAACCGGTATCGGTTTCTTTCCTATACGAGACATTGTCTTTTATGTTTTTAAATTCAGGTCCTGATCGGTCAGCCTGGTATAGGCCCGGCTTAATGTATCAGCCCCTGTCTTTATTTTAAATATTAATAGATATAACACATTACTTCACCACCTACATTCTGGGCGCGGGCTTCTTTATCTGTCATCAACCCTTTCGATGTTGACACGATAGCTATACCCAGGCCATTCTGCACACGGTTTATTTCGCTTGGTTTTGCATACTGGCGCAAACCGGGGCGACTGAAACGTTCTAAAGATCTGATAGCGGGTTCTTTCGTTGCGCCATCATACTTCAAAGCTATCTTTATCAATCCCTGCTTATTATCGTCTTCAAACTTGTATTTCAGGATATAACCTTTTTCGTAAAGAATTTCGGTCATACGCTTTTTCACATTTGAGGCCGGTATTTCAACAATACGGTGACGGGCCATCTGGGCGTTACGGATACGTGTAAGAAAATCTGCTATTGGATCTGTTACCATTTTTCTTGTTTCTGTTTTGTAAATAATTTTTTGTTACGAGTATCAGGGTTCATTCCCCTGACT
>JABDGU010000084.1 GCA_013285905.1 Bacteroidota bacterium
ACCGCGAGATACTGTTGAGGATACTTGCTTTTAGTGTTTCTTCCGTTGTTCTCCCTTTTATCAAATAATCCATAGCGCCAATTTGCATAGCTTCGTTTTTCACCAATTCATTGTCAAGGCCGGTATAAATGATGATGGGAATATTACAGGATTGGAGCAATTTTGTAAAATTAGTCAAGCCTTCACTGTCGGGGAGCGACAGGTCGAGAATGATTATATCAAAAACTTTCTTTTGCACCAGGGCAAAAGCTTTTGAAAAATAGGCAGACACCTCAACGCTATGCTTGTCGCCGAATATATTATTGAACTGAATTTCTGCAAACATTACGTCGTCCGGAGAATCTTCAACAAGCAGGATCCTGATCTCTTTCTTCACCATCATTGTTTTTATAGGTAATCCTGAAAATGCTGGTTTAAAATTTCCGTCATTATTTCTTCAGTAAGTGGTTTTGTTTCAAAACCTGTTACCTCTTGTATTTCTTTAGCTTTCTTTATATCATCAGGATTTGCAGACGTAGTTAAGATCATGATCACAACTCTTGCTTTTTGTTTGGCATCTAAATGCTTGTATTGCTCCAGGAATTCCCACCCGTTCATTTTTGGCATATTGATGTCTAAAAATATCAACTCAGGTGGTGTTTGATTTTCCTTTTTCAGGTACACCAATGCTTCCAGGCCGTTTAGAACAATGTCAATACGGTTAACAATATCCATTTTTTTCAGAATGATCTGGTGAAACAGGTTGTCCTCACTGTTGTCATCCACCAATAAAATGCAGTCTAATTTCTTCTTCATACGCTGTTCACTCAGTTTTTTGGAATGGTAAAATAAAATGTGCTCCCCTGGCCAAAATTCGATTCAACCCATATTTTTCCACCATGAAGTTCAACTATTTTTTTGCACTGCGAAAGACCTATGCCTGTTCCTTCATATTCCGTACGGGTATGTAGGCGCTGAAAAATAAGGAATATCCTTTCATAGTATGTTCCCTCAATACCGATCCCATTGTCTTTTATTGAAAAAACGAATTCCTTTCCCTTATCCTTTGCTGAAATTGTAATGAGAGGGTCCACTCCATCCTTCCTGAACTTGATCGCATTACTCAGCAGATTTTGAAAAAGCGATTTCAACTCAGCAAAGCCGCTTAAAACAGGCAAACGATCAACATTAATTTTTGCATGGCTTACTTCAATGCTTACAGCCATGTCGCTTAATAATTCTTTTACCAACGCATTGCAGTCTATCAGCACTTTGCCGGATTCTTTGCCTATTCTCGAATATTCAAGCAAATCAAAAATAAGAGTAGACATGCGTTTGGCAGCACCGTTGATAACCGCCATATATTCGCGCGCATCCTTATCATCATACTTCTCTATCTTTCGTGCCAATAAGCCGGAAAAATTGGATACAGTTCTCAGGGGCTCCTGTAAGTCATGTGAAGCAACATAAGCGAATTGTTCTATTTCCTTATTTTTCCTTTCCAGTTCTCTCGCATATGCGATCATTTTATTCTCGGCATCCTTACGTTCGCTAATATCGTAATAAGAGGTTACGGTATATTTTTTATTGTCCATTTCAATCAGTTCGTAAGAAAGAAGAGCGTAAAAAGTTTCACCGTTTTTCCTGGTGTATAAAACCTCTAAGCCCGAATTGCCCATGGCTTCCTTCAACTTGACAATTAATTTTTCACGTTCAGCAACGGGTAATGCCTGCAATTCTTTAGCCGAACGGGTTTCATTGAGATAAACAAGTAGGATGGGAAGTAATCTTGCTTCTTCCTCAGCCGAAAGCAATTTTAATTCCTGGGAAGAATGGCCGATCACTTCTTCCTTGCTATAGCCAAATGATTTATAAAAAGCTTCGTTGGCTAAAACCGTTTTGCTGCCTTGGGTTTCGGCAAAAGTCATTGCGATCGGGTTTCTATCAAATATTTTAAAGAACCGCTCGTTGGAAATTGCCAATTCCTTTTCTGCTTTTGCGCGCCTATCGATCTCTCGGACTATGCCTATAGTTAAAAATAAAGACAATAGCAATGACAAAACACCTTCGGAAATAAAGATCAGCCATGTATTTTCAATACTCTTGTTTGTACTTGTCTGTCTTCTTTCAAAAAGGTCATACTCCTCCCTCTGCATGGATTGATTGACAAGCCGAATGTCGTCCATGATTTTCTTTCCTTCCCTGGAGTTGGACAGTATTTGGTTGATTGTTTTTTCTTCGCCTTGTTTTTTAAGTGAAATAATTGCAGACATGCGCTGCAACTTATTGTTCACCAAATGCTCAAGCGTGTCTATGTTTTTTTGTTGAACAGGATTATCGTTTGTAAGGATGCGCAATTGTTTTGTATTGCTATCAATATTTTGGAGGGCAAGCTTGTAGGGGTCCAGGTAATTTGTGTCGGCAGTGATGACAAAACCGCGTTCACCTGTTTCGGCATCAAGCAAAAAGGTAAGGTTGTCTTTCAGTAAAGTAATTACTGTTGTGGTATGTACCTGGATATCCAGGTTACTCTTCAGGCTGCTTATTGTACGCAATGAAAAAAACATTGTCGTAACAAGTATTAGCACAATTATCCCCGAGAGTAAGGCAATTGATGTCTTAGTTTTAGAAGTAGTCATTTACCACTGTTCTTTACATAAAAACAAAAAAGGTTAATTTCTTTATTTTTAACTATTCCGCAACCCACATGGGCTTATTCTAAAACAACTTTTCACAAATCTAATAGGTTCTTTTTTAGAAAGAAATTTTCTTGAAAAAGTTTTAACACTCAAACTTAAATACTCCCGAAATACCCTGATTGCCTCGAGGTTTAAATATTTTTTTGCATCGTACTATTCAAAAAAATATTTGTTACACCCCCCTCCCGTGTCGTACCTTTATAGCAAATTTCGTTCCTTCCCCGGAAGGAATTTTTCAAGTTCTTTTTTTAATGAAAACACACGATCTTCCTATCCTGAACAACATATTATTACGTTAACTAAAGCGGCAAAATCCTGTTATCAGCAAAATGGCAAGAATACACTTATAAATAATTGAAAATCAATTTTATAAAGAATATTTCAAGCAAAAATAAGCGGCAACCGAGCAACAGCGAGCTCACGAATGCAACTAAAAAAATCATTATGAAATTCGTAATATTAGGAGCGGCACAGGTCAGCAAGTAGTAATTATTAAAATATAACACTTTCCAAATCCTAACATCCATTAATCCAAGAATCCAAATCCATGCTCACCCCCTCTCTTAAAAAAAACGATAAACAAGCCAATATCCTTATAATCACCGTTTCTTTCGTGGTTTTTGCCGCGGTTGTTTTATTGTCGCGTTACAAACTTATACTCAACCTCGGCTTTAATGTCCATGTTTTTGCACTTTTCAATGCAATTATCAACTCTACGGTAACAGTCCTGTTGCTTTGGGCCTTATGGGCAGTTAAACAAAAGAACTATGTACTCCATAAAAAGATAATGCTTGCTGCCATCTTATTATCAGTCCTCTTTCTTGTTTCATATATAGCACACCATTTGCTGGCCGGCGAAACTAAATTCGGGGGAGGAGGAAGCATACGTTATTTTTATTATTTCATACTTACTACCCATATTATGCTGGCAACTATCATATTGCCTTTCATTCTGTTCACAGCTTACAGGTCGCTTACGGGTGAGTATGCCCGCCACAAAAAACTGGCAAGGTACACATGGCCATTGTGGCTCTATGTCAGCATCACAGGCGTCCTGGTGTATTTAATGATATCCCCTTATTATGTTCCTTAGAAAAAATCCCGAACTTTAGCCTGCTTTTACTAAGTTTATATTATGAGAAAATGGCTGTTAATTGTGTTGTTGCTTGTTTCAGTCTCGCCAATGGCTAAAGGCCAGGGTTGCGCAGTATGCACAAAAACAGCGGCCGGCCTGGATGATAAAAGTGCAAAGGGCCTCAACAAGGGTATTCTTTATCTTGCTCTTTTGCCTTTGGGCATGATGGGCACTTTAGGCTTTATCTGGTGGAAATCTAACAGGCACAATTAGATAAAATAATTGAACTTAGACTTTAGTTTGGGAAATAAATAAATTCGGTTGCATATAACCAAATTTATACTTTTACAATACCTACAGAGATCATTAACCTTTTCAATATCTTTCGTTTTATGAACAAAAAATTTCTGTCTCTTTTCTCACTGCTTGGTATTGTTCTAACCTCATGTGCACACCATGTAGTTATTGGTTCCGGCAAGCAGGCAACGGAAGACCGTAAAGTAAGCGGATTTGAGAATCTTGACATCTCAACCTCACTTCATGCCATTATAAATGTACAGCCCGGCGCACAGACCTCATTAACTTTAAGCGGCTACCAGAATATCCTCGATGATATTAAAACTGAAGTAAAAGATAATACCCTGCGTATTTATACCGAGGATGATATACAGTTTGGTATTAATAAAAAAATCGAAGCTGTTATCACTGTTCCTTCTCTCGCAGCACTTTCATTATCAGGCGCACCCGATGCCGACATTCATGGCACTATAAACTGTAAAAATTTCAAATTAGATATCTCGGGGGCGGCAAACGCCAATATCGAAAACCTTAGTTCCACCGAGCTCAGCTCCGACCTTTCAGGAGCAGGGAAAATAGAAATAACAGGGGGCAATGTGCAGCACGCCCAGTATAGCATAAGCGGCGCTGGATCCATCAGGGCCTATGGTTTGCAGACAAAAGAAACTGTCGCAAGTGTTTCAGGGGCAGGCGAATGTGACGTAACCGCACAGGAAAAACTAGAGGCACATATAAGCGGCGTAGGAAAAGTCAGGTATAAAGGGCATCCCCAGGTAGACTCCCATGTTTCCGGTGTAGGCTCCGTTTCAGACGCTAATTAGTGGCATAGATTTTGGACTATTCATTGCAGGATGTAAATTTGAATTATGCCCGGACCTTATACTTTTAAGTTTTTTCTGCTAATAAATTTGTTCCTGCTGTGCGGGTCGTGTGTTTTCGCTCAGAAAGACCCCATTGAAAGGCTTTGGTACAATGAAGAAAAAACAGCCAAAATAGAAATTTACAAAGCTGCAGACAGTAAATTGTATGGCAAGATAATATGGCTCAAGGAACCTCTTAGGGAGGGAAGGGCTAAAATAGATATCCACAACCCCGACGCCTCAAAACGGAACAATCCAATAATAGGACTCGTGATATTGAAAGGCTTTAAGAAAGATGGCAAAACCGAATACCACGACGGCACCATTTATGATCCCCTGAATGGTAAAAACTATAGTTGCAAAATGTATTACAAAGGGGACAAACTGGAAGTAAGGGGATATTATGGACTGTCTATCTTCGGCCGCAGCACCACCTGGACAAAAGCTGAGGAATGATTTAGCTGTTTGTTTTACCTATCTTCATACCGGCCAATACTTAAATTGTAAAGAATGCCTTCCGTAATCAAGAGAATTAACGAGTACAATAAAGCATTACCCGAAGACCTTAAAAAAATAAAGTACAACGCTTTGCACGAAAGCCCCTTTCGTTTTTACAGGGGCACCTGCCATTTGTTTGCTGAGGATTTTAAGGACTTATACGGCTACAACTCTAAATTAAAAACCTGGACATGCGGCGATGCGCATTTCGAGAATTTTGGCTCCTATAAAGGCGCTAATCGCCTGGTCTATTTCGATATCAACGATTTTGATGAGGCTATCCTCTCAAACCCTCAACCCGAGATAACGCGCTTTCTTACAAGTCTGATTATAGCTGCGCAGCAAATGCGTGTCGAGGATGCGATAGTGCATAACGCCTTAGAGGAAATAATGCAAAAGTATACCGCTGCATTATCAGCCGGCAAGGCCTTGATGATGGAAAGCGAACTCGCCAGGGGTGTTTTGAAAAAATATTTTCACCGCTTGCAAAGCCGCAATAGGGAGTCTTTTATCACAAAGCACACAGAGCAGGTAAAAGGCAAATGGATATTGAAACAAAATGACGGTCACTTCATACCTATCGATAAAAAAAAGAAAGAAGAAATATTCACCGGCCTCAGGCCCTTGCTAAAACAGAACAAACATTTCGCAGGGCTCGACTTGCTGGACACAGCTTTTCGCCTGGCAGGTACCGGCAGCCTTGGTCTCTTACGCTATGCTGTCCTCTGCTTTGATAAACATAAAAACAAGCATTACCTTATAGATATAAAACAAACAAGGCGGTCTTGCTATGAAAGGGTTTTAAAGATAGAGCAACCAAAATTTGCAACAGAAGCAGACCGTATCATTTATGCGGAATACACTATGCAGTACAATGCCATAGCCTTCCTCACAAGCGTTAACATTGCAGGCAAATGCTTTGTGGTAAAAGAAATGCAACCATTGGTAGATAAACTTTCTCTGGAAAATTTCGGAACTGACTTTGCGGCCCTAAAGGAATCTGCACTAGACATGGCGCCCCTTATTGCATACAGCCAGCTACGTAGCAGCGGCCATAAAGGCTCCTCAACTGCAGATGATTTGATGCGCTTTGCTGACAAAGGAAAATGGGAAAAAGAACTAATAGACCTAAGTGCGAAACTTGCAGACAATAACAACAAATACTACAAAGCATTCCGCGAAGCCAATATTGCTTAAGTACAGCGGCAGCTTGCTTATTGTCTTTGGGGCGAAGGCATGACTCCTGCCTTCAGCAAATTGTTCTTCGCATCCCTAAAATCCGGATTGATCTTTAGCGCTGCTTTAAAGTCCATCACGGCACCAGCAGTATCACCTGTTTTAAATTTGGCGCCTCCCCTGTTATTATAGGCAAGATCAGGGCTGATCCCCCGTTCTAACATACTTGTATAGTCTTTTTCAGCTGCCTGCCAATCCTGTGCCTGCAATTCGGCAAACGCTTTTTCTTTTATTATCCGGCCCAGGCTACTGCTATCATATTGTATAGCCAGCCCAAAATCACTTGCAGCCATTGCATAATTACCCGATAATTTCTTTGTCAGCCCCCTTTCGTAGAACATCGAACTTGTAATGGCGGGCTTACGAATGCTGTCAGCATTTATAGCATTGTCAAAGTCTGCCTCCGACTGTCTGTAATCGCCCAACGCCCTGTCTGTTATTCCTTCTTCAAAATATACCGAGCTTATCTTATTAGCCGGGGCCATGGCAATAGCCTTCTTATATATTGCAGATGATCTTTGGTAGCTCTTTTGGTAATAGCTGGCTTTACCTATAAACAGAAGCGTTTTCCACGATGCTGTACCCGCCTCAATTGCCTTTTGCCCGTAGTCCATTGCGCTTGCATAGTCACCATTCATACAATAATTGGCCACAAGCACTTCATTCACACGCTCTGCATTAGGTTCATATTTGTACGAATTAAGGAATAAGGTAATTGTGTCCTTATAAGTTTGTGTTTGCCGGTAAGTAAGAAAAATGAATGCCGCAGCAACAAGCCCCAATGCACTCATCAATAATTTTCGATCTGCATATTCATCCGCCCAATAAACAAGCATAAAGATCAAACCGAAATAAGACAGGTAAGTATATCGCTCTGATACAATAGCGCTGCCAAGCTGCACAAATTGCAATACCGGCACTATGGTTAGAAGAAAAAATAGCGTACCAAAGAAAAAAACCTTCCGGCGTTTGTACATAACAGCTACAAAGACCAGCAGGGCCAAAACTCCTATTGGAGCAATAATGTACTGTATATCATAATATTGGCCGGGGGCTGGATAGGTATAAAAATTGTGTTGGTGGACAGGGAAGAATAGCTTGAAGATATATACCCACAAAGCATAAGAGCCAAAACAAATCTTTTGTACAATACCGAGATTTGTATTGATAGCAGAGTCCCCATTCTGTGATAGTTTTTCAAGTAAACCACCCAGGTTGCCACCCGCCTGCACATCAATAGCTATAATTCCAAAGATCAGCGCAATAGTAAAAAATGGGGCTTTCTGAACAAGGCATTTTGAGGAATACCATTTTTTACCAAACCAGTAATCTAACAATACCAATATTAATGGCAATACAACAGCCATTCCTTTGGCCAGGCAGGAAAGCAGGAAAAAGACAATAGCATATATCCAATGCTTCCGTTTTTCAGTTTCTAAGAAAAAGGTGTATTGGATACAGGATAATAAAAAGAAAAAAACATACAAAACGTCTTTTCGTTCCGATACCCATATCACCGACTCCGTATGCATAGGATGCAGGCCCCACAGCAAAGCGGTGAAAAAAGGCACTCTGCTATTTTTTGCACTAAGCTGCCGGGCAAAAAAGAATATTAAGATCGTATTCAGGACATGGATTACCGTATTCGTAATAATAAAAGACGTAGCCCCTTTCCCAAAGACGAATGCATTTAGCCATAATGATGCCATGGTAAGCGGGTGGTAATTGGCAAGGCATTCCGTTTTTAAAAGATGTAACAAACCAGCAAAATCAGGCGATTGAATAAACGGATTATCAGTAACATATACCGGGTCGTCCCAGTAAACAAAACTGTTTCCCCAACCCCAGGTAAAAGCCAATAAAACTGCACAACAAAGTACAGGTATGACAATCCGGGGATCAAACAGGTATGATTTTTGCGCCACATCTAGTGTGTTGCTGTTCAATTCCCTTTTGTGTTTAAACATTGTGAGGATTTTCGAATAGTGCTGTTTTAACAAAATTAATCAATATTACATTGTTCGAACCTGCCTTCCAATGTGAAATAAAACGATATTGTGATAAGTTTATTAAGGCAGCGCGATATTAAACATTTATAACATTGAGCAATTTTGTGGTAAATAATAACAAAGCAGTGATTTGCAGCTTATGCGGCATACTGCTTTGTTTGTTTGCCTCTGCCCAACAAAAAGACAATTTTGATTTTCCGCAGGATACTGTTAATGTTTCAAAAAATGGCTTTTTAAATGGTGTGCTCCAGCAGGCTATCA
>JABDGU010000085.1 GCA_013285905.1 Bacteroidota bacterium
TATTTCTAGCAGCATGTAAGTACATTGCAATGGTAAGCTTGGTTTCATTTTTGCACTGTTCCTGTTTTAGCCTCATCTACAACAATATTCAATTGACTAAAAAACGCCGAAATCGCACAGCTATCCTCCTTATTATAGCATCTGTTGCTGTACTTATTTTTTGCTGTTTCTCCGTTTGGGTATCACTCACTTATAAAAAATACATTCACGCGCACCTGAACGAATGGGTATTAAAAGCCTCAGACAGTGTTTATTACGCTACAATACAGGATATCAGCATCAATTTCTTTACCCGCAGCATCAGCATTAGCGGAATAAAACTTTTGCCGGATACCAACGCTGTAAACTACCACAAAGAAACAGGCGCCACACATAAAGTAAATGTAACACTGTCTATAGCCAAACTGCAGCTAAGCAGCATAGCGTGGACAAAACTTTTGAGTGATAAGGAGTTGAGTTGCGGAGAGGTAAATATATGGCATCCTGAAGTATTGATCGTTTCGAAAAGACGTATCCCCGACTCTTCCAAAATAGAACCTGAAAAGGAAAGCGATCCTGCCATAAAAAAAATTTACGCAGGCAGGATAAACATTATGGACCCCGATATTTCTTTTCATGCTTATGCAGGAGACGGCGATAGCTCGACATGCCAACTAAAGGGGGGACTGGCAACACTGCAAGAATGGCTTTGGGATAAAGACAAAAAGGACAGCACCGGCTTTCTTTTAGCAAGATCGGCCACTATAGACTCTTCGTCCTTTACTTTTATTAAGCCTGATAAATTATATATCCTGAGGGTTGCAGCATTGTATTTCAATACAGAACAACACAGTCTTTTTCTGAGCAAACTGCTTCTAAACCCTACTGTGGATCGAGAAACATTTTATCGCATCCTGGGCCACCAGCAAACTATATGGAACATGGCCGTACCTTCTGTTAGCTTTTCAGATCTGAACTGGCAGAAACTTTTACATGCCGGAGAATTCTGCTCGGCTACTGTTGATATAAACAAACCGAATATAAATCTGTATTTCAGCTACCTCGTGCCGGTTGACCCCTCGAACAAAATAAAATTCGACCCTATTAAACTGTTACACAATTGTCCCCTCGGAGTAAATGTAAAAACCGTGTCGGTAAAGGATGGCAGTATCTATTATACCGAGTTGAATGACCAAAGCAAGAGAACCGGCACACTTGCAGTTGAGAAAATTAATGCGCAGGCGGATAATGTTGTTAATATAAAAAGTCTTATTGCACTGAATAAAACCTGTACTATTAAAGCAGACGCTATGCTTCAGCATAAAAGCCCTACCACCGCTTCTATGCTTTTATCGCTTGACGACAGCCTTGGGGAATTTACTATAAAGGGAGAACTCAGCAAGCTGGATGCAACACAAGTGTCGAGCCTTGCAGAATCCCTGGACCTGTTCAGGGTAGATTCTTTACACCTTTCTTCATTTAAGGTGTCTATTCATGGTAATCAAAACTTTACCCACGAAGAACAAACAGTTTTATATACAGATCTGAAAATAGAATTGGAAAAACATACAGATTCCAACGAAGTAAAGGTAAAACCTATTCCCAGTGCTGTGGCCAATGCCTTTTTTGTTTACCCCTCTAACCCTAGCCCGGGAAAGCCGGTGCGGACTGCCACAACCGACATGCGCCGCGATACACAAAGGGCTTTTATATCGATGGTGGTGGAGAATGTAAAGTGCGGGGCTAAAGAGATAGTAGTTAAAAATGAAGATATAGCCCCGATGAAAAAAGACAAGAATCAGATTCCACAGAAGAAAGGGTTTTTCAGGAAACTGTTTGGCAGGAAATAATATTGAGTTTAGCCGATAAAAAAAGAGCCTCCGCAGGAAGCTCTTTTGAAGTATGAAAAATATGTAAAATTAAGGCTGAGTAGCTGTAAAAATTACATTGGCAGTGTAAGTACCGGCTGGGAAATTGAAACCCGGAGTAGCCTGGTACTGAACCGAGAAGGTTTGATTACCCCCGTTTGAACAACCTGATAATATTGTTGCAGCAGTGTTGGTAACATCAGTATAAGAAGTACCATAAGTGCTGGCAATAGTACCGCCTGTGGCATTAGCTGTAACCATGATATTAAGGTCGCTTACGGGCATAACGGGAGCAGCGTAGTAGTACCTGAATAAGTAAAGTTGGCTGCATTGGCATTCATAGTAACATTAAATGCTTTATTTGATTGTACTTTTATCTGCTGAGCAGAAGAAGTAACACCATTGGTGTAGTCTGCAACTGTAGTGAAAGGCAGGGACAATGCGCTACCGGTAGCGTTGCCGGTAGAAACGAAAGTAATTGCAATGGCGTTAGAAAGGCTTAAAGCGACGTTCTGGTTAGCAGCAGAAGTAGCCTGTGCATTAGCGGCCATGTTGAAGCCAAGAATTGTTGCTGAGAGAATGATGATCTTTTTCATGTTGTTTGTTTTTTGTTTCTGTTTACGTTTTTTGTTTTGGTTTTTGTTTAGTGTCATTTGTTATTGACGACACAAAGATTTGACAAGAAAACCAAGTATGAAACTCTGTATATATGCTTTAACGGGGCATTTGTAATCGCTTAACATATCGTTAAGAACCGCATTGAGGACGAGAAAGCTGGGCAGGGAACACTAAAGAAAAGATTATCAATGCTTTATAGAAAGGCTACGGCCCTATATACATTACTCCATTGGAGAACCGACAGCAATACACCCAAAGAAATTTTTATAAAAATGGCAGAAATGGGTATAAAAAAAGTCCCTCCGCATATTAGGGGAGGGACTAAACTATAAGTATGGAAAAGATCCGAAATTAAGGCTGTGTAGCAGTATACACTACGTTGGTAGTATAAGTACCTGCAGGGTAAGCGAAACCCGGTGTAGCCTGGTATTGTACTGAAAAAGTCTGGTTACCGCCATTAACACAGGTAGATATTAAGCTCTGTGCAGTGCTGGTCAATCCACCGTAAGCGCTGTTGAAAGCTGAAGCAACTGTTCCGCCTGTTCCGTTTGCAGTAACCTGTGCTGCAAGAACACCGCTTACTGGCATTGTAGGAGAAGGAGTGGTAGAACCTGAATATGTGAAGCTAGCCGCGTTAGCGTTAACTGTAAGATTAAAAGCTTTGTTAGATTGTACTTTCAATTGCTGAGCAGCTGAAGTAACACCATTAGAATAATCAGCAACGGTAGTGAAAGGGATGCTTACTGCAGATCCTGTTGCGTTTCCTGTAGAAACGAAAGTGATAGCGATAGCGTTAGAAAGGCTTAAAGCTACGTTCTGGTTAGCAGAAGAAGTTGCCTGTGCGTTTGCGGCCATGTTGAAGCCTAAAACTGCTGCGGAAAGAATGATAATTTTTTTCATCGTTTGTTTTGTTTTTGTTGTTGTTAGTTAAGAATGTTGTTTTTTGTTTTTGTTGTTTTTTGTTTTTGTTGTCATTTGTTATTGACGATGCAAAGATGCGATGGCGGGAACATCCATAGAAACAATTTGCATGGCTTAACGCCCTGTTTGTAAGCAGTTAACAACTTATTAGGGATTGGGATTATCTCGTTGCTAATTATTTTTTATTATCTCAATGAATGCTTCGCGGTTCTTTGGATTAATGGATACGCAAGCTTTGGGAATATATGGTACAAAGGGACAAACAACCATTAGAAGACCATATTGCTTAATTTAGCGTGAACATTCAAGCACTTTCATTGATGGACAACTATTTCGAATTATACCAATTACCACTTCGCTTTCACCCTGATGCAGCAACAATCAAAGCTAAGTTCTATGAACTAAGCCGTCTATACCACCCAGACCGGTTTAGCCAGGCGCCGCAGGAAGAACGTGATGAATCCCTGAAAATGGCTGCCTTAAATAATAAAGCCTACAAAACACTGGGCAACCCGGATGCGACCATGTCTTATATATTAAAATTACATGGCTTACTGGAGGAAGAAGAAAAGTATAGCCTAGCCCCGGCTTTTTTGATGGAAATGATGGATCTGAATGAACTACTAAGTGAATATGAGGCCGAGCCGGAAAATGACCGTTATAAAACACAGGTAACGGGCACACTTAAAAGCCAGCTGGAGCAATGGGAGCAGGAAGTATTAAAACTAACCGATAAGTTTGACGCAGGAGAGCAAAACAAGGAGCTTTTATTACAAATAAAAGACTACTATTTTCGCAAAAAATACCTGTTGCGCATTCAGGAAAGAATTGATAGATTTGCAGCCCGCTAAAGTAGTCGTGAGTCTTTAGTCATAAGTCGTAAGTTTCAGGAAATCCATCCAATTTTACGGTTTACTTATATAAAGACTATGCTAACTATTTAAAAGCCTCGATGGCGGAATTGGTAGACGCGCTAGACTCAAAATCTGGTTATCGCAAGGTAGTGCAGGTTCGATTCCTGTTCGGGGCACTTGAAAAATCCACTCTCTTTGGGGGTGGATTTTTGTTTTTCGGACATGTACGCGAGCTATACTCCAATCTTCTGATTTTTATCGCAAGGTAGTGCAGGTTCGATTCCTGTTCGGGGCACTTGAAAAATCCACTCTCTTTGGGGGTGGATTTTTGTTTTTCGGACATGTACGCGAGCTATACTCCAATCTTCTGATTTTTATCGCAAGGTAGTGCAGGTTCGATTCCTGTTCGGGGCACCCCACCGGAAAGGCGAAATTTTTTATCGCCTTTCCGGTTTTTTGTTTCACTCAAATCCTTGCCCAGCGTATATATCAGCTTGACAGCTTCATTCAATCTGCTGGTTCGATATGAATTTTCCCGAAAAACCAGTTTTTCGGGATACATCGAACCAATTATTTTTCTCTTTTCTTCCAAAGTAGCCTTGACATATAGTGTTTCTATATTACAAACCCTGTCAAATGCCTTGTCCAGCAGGCTTTCGATACTCTCAGTCTTAGCAGGAATCTCAGCAAACTTGGCCTCCAAAACCTGTATTTTTTGCTCACACTCAGATTTGATAGTTTTATAATCCACCGAGTCTATATCACCGTTCAAAAGAAGTTCCCGTGCTTTCCCAAGACGGGTTTGCAGAATGGTCAACTCCTGCAAGATTTCTTTCCTTCTGTCTTTAACTCTGTCAACCTGCCCATCATAGAGCTTAGCTATTACCATCTTTACTAGGCCTGCAATCTCCTGTGTCAAGGTAAACTGTGCCAATTCGTTTGCAAAGATGTCATTAGCGTCCCCTGCCTTGATCCTGCATTTGCACCCGGGCTGGCAATGATAGTAATAATAGTACTGATGCCGTCCTTTTGAGGCACTGCCCGTTAGCAGGTTGCCGCATTCAGTACAAATAAGAAACCCTCGCAGTGGCAACTTCTCATGGGAGACAATTTTAACGCTTTGCCTTTTTTTTCGACCATGTAACACATCCTGCACCTCATTAAATAATGTTTCAGAGACCAATGGCTCATGCTGTCCTTGCACTATACAGGCTTCTTCCGTCTTCGATTCGGGCACAAATATCTTGCCGCAGTACACGGGGTTTCGCACCATATACCAAAAGTTACTGCGGCTACATCGTATGCCCCTGCTGTTCATTTCTTTACGAACCTGGTCAATAGGATAGGTTCCGGTCGCTAACGTCTCAAACGCCCATTTCATACAAGACGCCTGCGGCTCCCTCGGAGCGATGTATTTGCGTCCGTTCTCATCCGATTTGTTCTTATACCCTATCGGAGCAGTAGCCATCCACCTGCCCTCTATCCGTGCGCGCCGCATCCCATGTTTGACATTGAGCGCCCGACGGTCATTTTCCACCTCGGGGGCAGCGAGATAAAAGGCAAGCATCATCTTATTTTCAGGGATGGACAGATCAAGTGGCTGCTCAATCGCCTGTGGCTCGATACCGCATTTGCGCAGGTGCGCGATCATGGCATACGCGTCTGCGGCATTACGGCTGAACCTGTCCCATTTCACAAAAAGCACCTGGTCCACTACACCGCTCTTTCGTTTGTAGTCGGACAAGAGCAGCGACCAGACAGGTCTCTTTTCAAATGTTTTGGCGGAATAATCCTCAAATATTACCTTTCGTATGGCGATAGCATTTTTTGCACAATAGCTTTTTAATGACGCTTCCTGGTCCCTTTGGGAGTATCCTTTTTCCGCCTGTTCGTCCGTGCTAACCCGTATGTATAAATCCGCTACCAGCTTCATTTTTGTAAAATTTGTTTGATACTCAAGTTACATAATTGCATGAGAACATCCAACAAGTTTTTTGCTTGTTCTAACGTGATATTCACATTCCGCTCTTTCAATATTTCCACCACCTTTTCAGGTGTCATACCCTCCATTGTTTGTCCGTCATGCTTTTTGGTTATCGTTCCATCTCGTCCGTTTGTGATCCCATTTCAACATTTTCCTTTTCGTCGTCGGTATTCTTTGCTTCAACATCATCCGGCTCATACCTTTCATTATTCTCTATCACTTTACCAGTATCTACTCCCCTTTCCTCACGTTCTCCCCCGCGCATCTCTCTCAATTCTGCCAACTGCCGCTCCTCCTGCGAGAGCAGTATTTCCTCTATGGCATTTACAGGCCGCTCCATCTTTCGCTCTATGTTCCTACCTCTCATACCCCTCAAATCCTGTAATTCCTTCAAAGCTTTGTCATCTTTGCCTTTTTGAATGTCCAATTGCTGCAACCGTTCCATGTCCACGCCAAGCCTTGTAAACCTGAATTTCAATCCTTGCCCTTGTTCCGCTTGAAGCCCCGTAAGCTTGCCATCTCTGTAGTAAGCTGCATATCCGTTTTCCTTTAGCAGGCTTGTAAAATGTTCTGTTGACGTAGCCTGGGGATATATCGTTTCGAGCACCTGAAGCACCGAATTTTTTGTAGAAAATCGTTCGTTAAAAAATCGTTCGTTACGTTTTATAGCATCTATTTGCCCTATCTCTTGCAGTTTTTTTTCAAATGGCTGATGCTCAACCATACTCTTGGACAGCTCTGGATATTTCTGCCGCTGGTACTCTTCAAGTTTTATTTTCACTTCCTGAAAGGCCTCCCTGCCGATGCGCGAGGATTTGCCTGAAAGGGTCGTCGCTGATTGCGCAAGATGTACGTGAAAATGGCTGCGATCTCTGTGCAGCGTCCCACAGTACAACAAGTCTTCTCCCCGGAGCGAAATATATTTATGTACCAGGTCGCGTATTTTGTCCTCTGACAGCTTGCCCCTGTCCTCTGAATGCCAGGAAAGAACGATATGGTGGACATCAGGCTGTCGTGAGTTCCGGCGGAGCCTACCTTCTTCCACCTTCTCGAACTGCCGCACAAATTGATTGAGCGTCATGCCTCTAATATTGTGTTTAATGACAAAAGGTTTCTCTTTCTGTTCGGACGCCACATTGCCAATCTCTTTTTCGCCTTTTCCAACATTCGGTACGACATACCTTTGGAAATATTTCGAATGGTTCCTTTCAAGCCCTTTGTCCATAATGTCCAGCAACATTTTGTCATTGAGCAGTGTGGCTTTAAGCTGCGCCAGATCTCGTTTGCTCATGGAGCTATACTTGTCTTTTGATTCCTTCTTTGAGCGCTCACCTGTTTTTTCCTCCTTAAACATATATCGGAAGATGTATTTAATCACCGGCGCACTACCGCCTCCTTTCCGAGACATGGATTTGATAATCACTCAGCAGAAGATTTATTTTGTGAGGCTATCCTCAATATTTCCTGCTCCAAATATTCAATGCGCTCTATGACTGCGATACCTACATCTTCCGGTAAGGTGCAGGTGTCAAACACACGTTCCAGTGCCGTATAGTTCAACCGCAACAGTGTAGTAAGTTCCGCGACTAATACGCTGTTCACCACATACCTTTTTTTCTCTGCGACACTCAAAGCAGATCGCTTGATAAACGCCGTGCGTGATACCCCGTAGTCATGTGCGGCCTCGGCAACACTCCTAAGCTGTATATCTGTCAACCACACAATGAACGAGTGTTCGCGCTCACGCTTGTCCTGTGCAAGTTCCCGCTTGCGCTTCTTCCAGTATGCTTTCCGTGCAGCCTGTATATCTTCATGCGTACCACTAAGTACGCCGAGAGATTCCAGATAGGCATGTAGGCCTGAACCGTTCTTTGCTTTGGGCTTCATTAAAACTGAATTAATGGAGGTGTTGTAATTGATAGCGTGTTCTGTGATTCTAAGGGCGGCATTTGAGTGAAGCGGCGTATCCAAATGTTTTTGTAGTGAGGAACCATCTTACACATTAAAGGAGCCTTATTACCTATCAAAACAATTGCATCTTCGCACATCCTGATTTCATCCGGTGTCAAAAGTTCTCGCGTCTTTTCACTATTGTTCTTTTCATAGGTATAGCGGCCCAGAATCTGCGACAAATCCTTACAGGTCGAAAGTGGTTGACCCTTTAAAAAAATATGGCATCCACAATTGGTCTTTATTTGGTGCGCATCGGCCTGTCCGTACTTTGAGATCAGGGCCATTTCATCTTGTACGCATAATAAAATTCCTGATTTGAATTTTCTGATGTTGGAAATAGTTGTCGTAAACGAAGGAAACTGGTATATCCCAAATTCATCTACTACAAAAAATATTGACCGCGCATCTTTACCAGGTATCTTCGCCATGACATGATTGAAAAGCGTCTGAATGAACAATGCTGAGATGGGTTTGTA
>JABDGU010000086.1 GCA_013285905.1 Bacteroidota bacterium
TATCTCCCCGTTGAATATAATTACATACCTGCCTGTATGGTCATACATAGGCTGGGCTGCATGTTCGGTAGTGTCAATGATAGACAAACGGCGGTGCCCCAGTGCTATTTTGGCGGTTTTTGTTATCCTGCCGTTATCGGGCCCACGAAGTAATAGTTTATTGGTCGATTGTTCTATCTTTGTTAAGTTGGAAATTGCATTTTCGCGTAAAGCGTAGAAACCTGTGATTCCGCACATACGGGAAACGATATTTGATTAACACAAAATTGTTGTCTAAAAGTAAGATAAACAAATGGTATATTATTACATAACAGCACTTGATTACTTTTTAACGCCCGTAGTAATATTGATCGTTTACCTGATTGCTATTGCATTCCGTAACCGGCACTATCCTGAAGGCCACCCCTGGAGGGGTTATTTCATGGCGGGTCTTACGGTTAAAATATTCGGGGCGCTCATTATTGCATTGGTTTACCAATACTACTATGGTGGTGGTGATACCGCAAACTATTTTTATCACGCCAAGGTGATTAACAGTGCTTTTACCGATAACCCTGTAAAATGGATCAGTTTGATATTCCACGTACCACCATGGTACGATGGGGACTATTCTTTTTATATCTCACAGATGTATTGGTACCAGTCGCCGCCTGAGTATATCGTGTGTGCTATAACAGCTTTTTTCAGCTTTTTTGTGGGCACCACCTACTTACCAACATCTATTATTTTCGCTGCCTTGTCGTTTACAGGTATCTGGGCGCTCTTCCGCACCTTTACGGGTCTATACCAGTTCAATGCCCGCCAGATAGCGATATGCGTGTTGTATATCCCCAGCCTTGCACTGTGGGGTTCCGGCATTTTTAAAGATACTATTTGCCTTGGTGGTATTGGCTGGATGACCTACGGGGTATTCCGTATGCTTGTACTTCGCGACTTTAGTTATAAAAACATCATCCCAACTATTATCAGCTTCTATCTTATCTATGTAATTAAGGTTTATATCCTTATGGCCTTCTTGCCGGCGCTTACGTTGTGGATATTGTTCAACTACCTGCAAGGTGTACCAAACAGGTTTGCCCGCTTTATCATACGAATAGCAGTTATTGGGCTTTGCGGTTTGGCGTTCGTATATCTCGGTAATAAATTCTCAGAGTCGCTGGGTAAATATTCGCTGGATAACGTGGCCCAGACATCGGCTATCACGCGAGACTGGATCAATACGGTATCGATCGAAACCAATGAAAGCTCGGGTTATACCTTAGGTGATTTTGACCCGACCATCGGAAGTATGATCAAGAAGCTGCCCGCAGCTGTGAATGTAACCTTGTTCCGCCCTTATTTGTGGGAGACGAAAAAACTTATTACGCTGCTTGCAGCGCTGGAAGCCCTCGCGTTCCTTCTTATCACCATTAAGGTGATCATATCGGTGGGGCCGATAAGGATATGGCGCGCCATTGCGGATGATCCTACGATACAGTTCTGTTTGATATTCGCGATCATCTTCGCCTTTGCGGTGGGTATATCCACGTATAACTTCGGTTCTTTGTCCCGTTACCGGATACCTTGCCTGCCGTTCTATGCGTTCTCGCTCATCCTTATCTATTATAAGTATAACCCGCCGGAGAAGAACTTGTTCTCGCTCAGGTTGTAACAGCAAATTGTCTAATTGAAAAGATTGAGGAAATTTTCTTTCTGAGATTGGATACTATATCTGGCCGCAATTTTATTGCGGCCATTTTTGCCCAGGCTTTGCCTTAGCACCGCATCTGAAATAAGTTTACGAAGACAGTCCTTCCATTCTTTTTCATTATGCGCTATAAAACCATTAATGCCGGATTCTATTATCTCGGTATTAACCCCTACGGGGCTTGCGATAGCAGGGATGCTTAAGGACAAATACTGAATGAGTTTAAAGCCGCATTTACCTTCACTCCAGGCGTCAGCCTGCAGAGGCATAAGGCCAATATCCATTTTCAGGAGGTCTTCAATTTCCGTACTTTCATTCCAGGTAAGGAATTGAAAATTCTGTAGAGTGAGGTGAGGGTTTTTATTGGCAATGACAAGGAAAGTAAAGTAAAGTTCATCCTGCAATTGCTGCAATACAGGCAGCAACATATCAAGATAGAAAAGCGTGGATTGGCTGCCTGTCCAGCCAACGACTGTTTTGCCTTCTTTGTGTTCTTTCAGTTTGTTGTGCATCCGCTCCACATCCACACAGGTTGGCACACGATGCGCATTCTTGTTGTATTGAGATGCATACCTGCGCAGGTAGTCATTGCCGGCGGCAACCTTATAAGCCCACTTACAGATATACGTTACTTTCCAGAAACATTTAAACCAGGCGGCTATTTTATTCTCTGATGAGGTATTGGGTATCCATATAGCATCATCAAAATCATAGATCATTTTCTTACGCCAGAGCTTTGCGATCAGCCATTCAAATAGCGGAGGGCCAACAGGGGCAGCCTCGCGATGCACAAAAATATAATCGTATTTGTGCACGTCAAACAAAACCGTCTTTATCCTTTTTAAATAGCCCCTTATGATGCCAAAAGCTTTTTGCAATGATGAGCCGCCTTTGTATAATATCTCCCAGGTGGCCTCGTCCATAAAAGGTGCGAGCTTGTATTCAATACCCGCTTCCTCCAGGTATGGCAGATACAATTCTACCCTAAAGCGCTGGGAGGGCGCATGTTTTAAAGGATATGGAACAAGAAATAATACTTTTTTAGCCACTTGTATAAAAGTATGGGTATTGGATCACATTGACAACAGTTTGTAAACAGCAGCGTAATTTTCAATTCCTTTTTGCAAGCCATAAAAATCAATAGCACCCTGCCGTATACCGGCTGGTGAAAACTGCTTTGAGCTTAATTCCTGCAGGGCTGCTTGGTAGCTTTCTTCTGTAAAATTGTCTATATCAACCCCAGATTGGTATTTCTGCACCACGAAACCTGTATCTCCCACACCGGTATTGCACAATATGGGTATGCCCATGGCCATGATCTCGCCTTGCTTGGTAGGAGACGACGCTTTTTTAGAAAAACAGGGTTTTATGAAAAATATGCTGTAATTCATTACGCTAATATACAAAGGCACCTCTTTACGCGCAGCCGGCCTGATTACAATAGAATTTTCATCAATGTCAAATGAACGTGCTTTGCTCAAAACCATTTCAGCAGGCTCTGTTGTTACAAAAAGCATTTTAGCATTAGCTTGTTTCATTTTCAGCTGTTTAAAACATTCCAGCATTTCATCCAGCATATACCAGGTGCCTATTGAACCTACATAGCCCAACACAGGTTCCGACACTGAAATATTGAGTTCTGCTCGCAGCGCGTCTTTTTGCTGCGATGTTATTGTTAGAGGATCAAACAGTTTTGTGTCCACACAACAGGGAATAACTGTGATGGGCACAGGTTGACCTTTAAGACTGTCCCAGGAATGTATTTCTTCTTTTCCGAGATGGGTGAGAGAAATAATATGGTCAGCTTGCTCAAAATATTGTTTCTCTTTCTTTTTAAAATATTTGTAGATGGTATTGTATAGCGGGTTGCTTAAATTCCACAAGCCCCCTTCCACGCGCTCATCCGCCCAGAATCCACGCATGTCAAACAGAAATTTTATGCCCAGGTCGTGCTTCATATCCAGCCCGACCATAGCAGATATATAACTTCTGCAATGCACTATTTTATAGTTGTGTTGTTTGTGCAGTGAGTAGGCTTTCCTTTTAATAGCACGTATATCCTTAATGGTGGAAAGGACTGGTGGGCTTGAAGTATAGCTGACCGGCTGCCAGTTAATACCTGCTTGTTTACAGATGTCCTGTATAATGCCCTTATTTTGACTGAAACGTGCGGGCTTTTCGCAACTTAACAATGTTATGGAATAGCCCTTAGCTGCCAAGCCGCATAAATAGGGCAATACCTGCGATTGTCCCAAGGGATCTGTCATGCCATCATAAGAAATGTATAGTACGTTTACTTGCTCAGGCATGGCTTGTGTTTGTTTTTTTATCAACTATTTTTACGCCCATCATTTTCTGCCTGCTCTTTTTTCGCTTGTATCTGAGATACTGGTAAACGGGAAATACTTTATTGTTGTCTATCCATTTCATTAGTTTCCCTTTCCAATCATCTTCAAGATACTGAATCGTTGATTTTGCATCAACAACATCAACCAGCCGGGGATACACACATCTAAAGCTGTCAAAAGCGGCATTCTTTTTAAACTCGCCCCATGAATCGGCAGTATAGCTTATCGGAACAATAGAGGCTATTAATGTTTTGCATGCATCCAATGTAACAAGATATGCAGCTGCGCTGATGGGCTGAACCATATCGGCTACCTCATACAGTTTATAATTTTTGTCGAATTCTGTTGCAGACTCCTTAACCAATTCCAAGGGATACCAGCTTTGATAGAAGAGAGAAATAATTTCATTCTTTTTGAGCTGAGGCAACAGGGCTTCGATATGCTTTTGAAAATCCTTATTGATCACTACATCATCTTCAAAAATAATAGCGTACGGAGCCTGCCTGCGAATTATTTCTTTATAAATATTGATGTGAGACAAAGCACAGCCGATGGCACTGCGCGTGAGCCAGTTAGGCGCCCTGTTGACTGCTTCCATATTGCAGCTGGCCTCAATTTCTTTTTCACTTAGTTCTTTGCCATATATAGCATCATACCACTCGAAAGCTATTCCCATTTTATTAAAATGCTCATCCAGGCGCCTTCTCCTTTCAGAAGAGCCTTTTAAGCTGATAACAAAAACAGGAATATTCATTGCCATGTCCTATTAATTATGAATTGTCTTTTAACCACCAATGGAGAATAATGAGGAGCCAGATGCGGTTATACAAGTAATCTTTCCCGCCGTTAAACTCAGCAAGCAGTTCCTTAACTTTCTCAGGCCTGATAATACCATATTCCTTTACCGTGGCATCATTAAGATAATCTGTTATCATGTATTTCAAAGGTCCTTGCAACCATTCTTTCAATGGTATAGCAAAACCTCTTTTAGGCCTGTTGAACATTTCTTTAGGTACAAGTTCATACAGCACTTTCTTCATGAGGAATTTTGTGCCGTAGTCTTTATCTACTTTCAGCTTGTAGTCCAGGTTTAGCCCAAACTCAATGATCCGCTGGTCTAATAAAGGCACCCTTGTTTCTAATGAGTATTGCATACTTGCACGGTCCACCTTCACAAGCAGATCGTCCTTTAAGTAGTTTTTAAAATCCCAGAAGGCCTGGTGTTCTGCGGCATTCGCATTATTGCCTTTTGCGTCTAACGTGTTTATGTTATTAAAATCAAATGACGAGTCAATAAGCAAACCGCTCAGTTCCTTTTCGCTAAAATAATATTGCTCCTGGGAAAAAATATGGGTATGCAGTCGTTTTGATGAAGGGTAATTAAATAAGGTCCCCCCCCCTCTTGTAACGGTTACCCATCATCTGAGTTATATGATACACAGGGGTGCGGAATGTTTTTAATAAAGGGTTTTGCAAACGTTTTGCCCATGTATACATGCCATAGCCCTGGAACATTTCGTCACCACCATCGCCTGAGAGTGTTACAGTTACTTTCTGGCGGGCAAGCCGGGACACTAGCATGGTTGGAAAAGCAGATGAATCTGCAAAAGGCTCTCCATATACTTCAAGCAAGGACGGGATGAGTTCTAAAATGTCGTTTACAGATACTTTAAATGTCTGGTGTTCGGTATTTAAGTGTTTGGCTATTGCTTCGGCATAAGGCGATTCGTCATACTTGTTTTCATGAAAACCTATACTGAATGTTTTTACTTTTTGTGTAGCTAATTTGCTGGCAACTGAGGTTACCAGGCTGGAGTCTATGCCCCCGCTAAGAAAAGTGCCGAGGGGCACATCGCTTATCATCTGGCTTTGCACAACTTCAAACAAAATGTCTTTGTACTTGCCAAAAGCTTCAGTCTCAGATGTTATGGGTGATTGTAAAAAATGTTTTTCTGCGCTCCAGTATTTGTGCAATTCCAGCTTGCCCGATACGGTATCTATTATGCCGTAATGGGCAGAAGGGAATTTATATACTTTTTGAAAGATGGTTAATGGCTCGGGTATAAAGCCCAGGTGTAGAAAATGAGGTATAGCCTCTTTGTTTATTTCCAGTTTCTTTTCTTTGCTAAACTGTTTCAGGGCATCTTTAATAACTTTCAGCTCAGAACCGAAAATAAGGTCGGTTTCGTCCCGGTAATAGAATATGGGCTTTATGCCTATCTGGTCGCGGCAAATAAATAATTTATTGGTTTGCTGGTCGTATATTGCTATAGCAAACATTCCATTCAGCCACGCAAGAGAATCGACGCCGTATTTGGCAAACAATTCCAATATCACTTCCGTATCGCTGTGCGTCTTCCATTTCTGGTCCGGCAGTTTTACCCTTAGCTCATTGAAATTATATATCTCACCATTATAAACCATTACATAACGGCCATCCGCAGAAAACATTGGCTGGTTAGCAGTATCGGAAAGATCAATAATACTTAAGCGCCGGTGGCCCAGGAATACTTTTTCTGACTTATCGAGATAATAGCCGCCGGCATCGGGCCCGCGATGCAATAAAGTATCGGTGGCTTTTTGCATTGCCACTTTATCAATACTTTTTTTAGAAAAGGCCCCGGCTATACCACACATTTTATGAAGATGCTTTTTTAAACACCAAAAATTTAATTATTACCAGCCCACGCTTGGTAAAAACTGACCTCAGATCATATTTTACAGCCCGCATCAAATGGTAGAATGCTCTTTTTTTATTCCCATCCATTGCAAGGTGCAGTGAAACATAAGTAAGCCAATATGCCAATATAGAATTTTTATACGGCCCAAATACTTTCTGGACTGCTTTATCTTCGAACGCGTATTTTATAGCGAGCTTTTTTCGCTCCAGGAGGCGCTCCTCAGATACGTGTATTACACTCCGTGTATCATGCTGCACCAGGCGCCCGATTATATGATGGTCGGTGCGCAGGCCATAATGCGCTGCCAGCCTTATCCAAAGCTCCCAATCTTCAGAACCTGCCAAATTTCTGTCGGGGTTAAATTTATGAAGTTGGAAAGCGCCTTTTTTCAATAAAAACACCAATGCAACTTAAAGGGTTACCCTTAATGAACAATAAAGGATCATTGTCTTTTATGTCATTTACACTTTTTGCGACTTCCGTTTCTGTGCCAATATCGTAAGCTATATGGAAAAACGCCGGATAATCTTTCTCTTTTAATGCCGCAGCTGCATATTTTAATGCCTGTGGATATAACTGGTCGTCAGAATCAAGGAAAGTAATATAATCACCTTTTGCCCGTTCCGCACCATAATTCCTGGCAGCGGCTCTTTCTTCATTTCGCTTTTTGAAATAACTAAGATTAGGGGCTTTTATCTTATCAAATATTGCCCCAGTATTATCTGTGCTACCGTCATCAACAACTATTACTTCGTAATCCGGGTAATCAAGGTTTAATATTTCAGGTATCGTTTTTTCAAGAAACGATGCTCTGTTATAGCAGGGGATAATGATACTTATATAGGGGTCAGGCCGTTTCATAAAGGTGGTTGAGTTTATCAATCATATTTTTTAATGAAAAGCCTCTGGCCGTTTCTTTGCCGTTCTTTTGCAATGCTTGTTGTAATAAAGGATCTGATAAAATAGTTTTTATTCCTTCAATTATTGGCTGTATTTCTTTATAAGGCACCAGCCACGCATTTTTCTTATGTTCCAAAATATCATTAGCAATGCCGGAACTTGTACACACCATTGGGATGCCTGCGGCTAAAGCCTCTATATATATTTGCCCAAAAGCTTCAGAATGCTCGTCAATGGGTGTGTGCACACAAACATTCATTAAGTGATAGGCAGCTGAAATGTTTGCCTCAAAGGGAATCGTCCTGTAACTGTTTGCGGGTATTTCGCTTAATAATGAAGTGACCTCTTTTTCATAATCCCCTCCTGCATTAAATAATAATAAAACCGCATCGGGATATTGTTTCAATAGTTCTCTAAAGGCAGGGACAATATATTGCACACCCTTCCATTCAGTGAAGCGTGATACAACACCTATAATTGGCCAGCCTTGTTGTAATTTATATTTTTCTGCCAATGACTTTACCAGTTTTTTATCCACCTGTTCAAATTCTTCCAACAAAAAGCCATGGGGGATATAGGCGATTTTATCTTCCGGCACTTTCTCCCATTCTACAAGTATCTTTCTTACTTCACCTGATATAGCAATGATACGGGTAGATAACTTATTTATCCATTGTTCCGGCAAAAAG
>JABDGU010000087.1 GCA_013285905.1 Bacteroidota bacterium
TGTTGCCTTATAATTATTGGACAGGATTTTTAAGCAATGACTGGTTTGATACATCCAACTGGCTATTACCGGTTATCCCAACTACTACTATTAGTGCTTATGTGCCGTTTACAGTATTGAAACCACACGTTACATCGGGGAATGCATTTGCAAATAATTTTGTTGAGAACGGTGGGGTATTTCTTGATATAAGCAATGGTTTGAAACTAAATGTGGAAGGCGACATGACCATAAACGGATACATAACAGGTGCAGGTTATTTTTCTGTAAACGGTCCCGCAGCACAGCATTTTACCGGTGCCACAGATAATATCTTTAACCTGGAGTTGAATAATATAAATGGGCTGACTGTTAATCCATCATTCGGTAATACTCTCTATGTAGCCAACAATTACCTGCCTACAGCAGGAGTTTTGAATACCAACGGCGCATTCGCTGTTTATTCTGATATTAATGGCACGGGTAATATAGGTATCGGTTCCAATGGCGGTGGTTATATAAATGGTAACGTCATTATGCAGCGGTATATTCACCAAGGTGGGGGACAATGCGAATTGGTTACCAACTGCGGTGAAGCATTCCGTTTCCTCGGTCATCCGTTCAGCACTTCGATACCACTTACGCAATTAACCGATGATATTGACATTACCGGTAACGGAGGTCCGACAAACGGGTTCACATATACACAGACCAATGCGCCTTCTTCTTTCTGGTATGATCCTACTTCTCCATTAGCAAACGGCTCACCGATCAATGATCCGGGATGGACCGCATTTACCAGTACGAATGGAGCAGGTGCCAATGCCTGGAACCAATATGAAGGTGCAAGAGTTTATATAAGAGGCCAAAAAGGCCAGGCTTTATGGCCCCAGATATATATACCCGGTGCAGTGACACTGACAATGGCAGGACCTGTGAACCAGGGTACGCAGACCATGTCGCTGATACATAACAATGTAAGCTCTTACAATTTCTTATCTAATCCTTACCCATCCAATATAGACATGAGTCTTACAACGAGGGGTAGTTCGATAGGGCCTAACTTCTGGACATGGGACCCTAACCAGGGAACACAAGGTGCTTATGTATCGCAGCCATTCAGCACCTCTTATATATTGCCATCAGGTTCTGCTTTTGTAGCTACTACTAGCGCTGTAACCAATAATACCATACAATTTACTGAATCGATAAAAGTTGCATCAAATGCGACAGGCAATCTTTTCAAGACCACCAATGGTTTTGGAAACAATACAGTGCAATTGCGTGTGCTGAGCAATAATGACTCTTTATCATGGGACAGGTTGTTACTTATGTTTGATGGCAATGCAATGTCGCAGAAGGACGAATTGGATGCCGTAAAATTGTATAATCCATCTCTGAATTTTTATACTTATTCTACCGATAATTCACAATTATCTATAGACGTAAGGCCTTATGCAAGCGGACAGGTTATCCAACTTGGTTTGCAGGCAAGCCTGGCGCAATCATACAGCATCAGAGTAGATGATTACAGCGTGCCTGCCGGTGCGGTTTTATACCTGCATGACAAGTACCTGAACCAGGTGCAGCAATTGCAACAAAACGGACATTATAATTTCAGTGTAACGTCGGACCCTGCATCGTCAGGTGATAACCGCTTTGAGTTGAACCTTGTAGGCGGGCCATTATCAGTAAATAATGTAGTGTCGCATGGTCTTAAAGTTATGATCAGTCCTAACCCGGCTAGTGATGAGGCATCGGTTAGTTTCGAAACACAAGAGGCTGCTACTACAGTGATAAGCGTTATGAACCTTTTGGGCCAGGAAGTATTTAAGCAATCGTTGGGGGTTGTGAGCAGGGGTAATGCGAAACTTGATCTGCAAAACCTTGCTGCAGGGGTGTACCTGATTAAGGTAAATAGTGGTAATGAATCTGTAACGGAGCGCCTTATAAAAGAATAGCATTTTTAATAAAAAAAGTATAATTTTAGAGTTCAGGATCATGGATATGTCATTAAAGTCTCGCCGGGTACTTACGCTGCTTACATTACTCATTATTTGCGCACCTATATGCGTCATGGCGCAACCAGGCTTTGACCCGGGTGTACCTGATGGTGCGCCTATTGACGGAGGCCTCAGCATGCTTGCTATAGCAGGAGTAAGCTATGCGGCTAAAAAAATATATAACAAAAGGAAAAATCAGGAAAAAACTGCTGAGGAATAGGGTAGTTTCATAAGGTTAATATATAATAGAGCCATCCACAGTTGCGGATGGCTTTATTATGTCAAATTCCTTACCTTTGTGGGCGTTAAAAATATTTTCTTCTAAAAATACTGCTCAGAACACAAATTATTTATGGGTTACGTAAAAGACAGCTTTAAAGCAAAAGCTGATGCACAAGCGAAAGAAATTAAGACACTAATAGAACAATACGGTAATAAAAAATTAGACGATGTAACGGTTGCGCAAGCATACCAGGGCATGAGGGGTATACCCGGCCTTGTAACCGAAACTTCTTTATTGGACGCAAACGAGGGTATCCGTTTTCGTGGTTTTTCCATACCCGAACTAAGAGTGAAATTACCTAAGGCAGAAGGTGGAAGTGAACCATTACCTGAGGGCCTGTTTTACCTGATGCTGGTAGGTGATGTACCTACGCAGGAACATGCAGAGCACATCTCTGCAACATGGGCACGTCGCTCGCATGTACCTAATTATGTGTTTGATGTAATAGAGGCATTGCCTGTTTCTGCCCACCCGATGACACAGTTTTGTGCGGCTATCCTGGCCCTGCAAACAGAGTCGAAATTTGCGAAAGCCTACACCGAGGGCATGAGTAAAAAAATGCATTGGGATTATGTGTATGAAGATACCATGACGCTTATTGCACGCCTGCCGCGCGTGGCTGCTTATATATACCGCCGCAAATACAAAAACGGAGAGCATATACAGCCCGATGGTATGCTGGACTGGTCGGCCAACTTTGCGCACATGATGGGTTTTGACAATGACAGTTTTAAAGAACTGATGCGTCTTTACCTTACTATACATGCGGACCACGAAGGCGGCAATGTTTCTGCACATGCAACTCACCTTGTAGGTTCTGCATTGAGTGATCCTTATTTGTCATTCGCTGCCGGTATGACCGGATTAGCAGGACCATTACATGGCCTTGCCAACCAGGAAGTAATACGCTGGATAGATGAAATGTATAAGGAGTTGAATTCTGAAAATCCATCGAAAGAGCAAATAGCTGACTATATAAAGAAGACCCTGCTGGAAGGGAAAGTGGTACCGGGTTATGGACACGCAGTATTGCGCAAAACAGACCCCCGCTTTACCGCACAGATGGAATTTGCCAAGACCCATTGTCCTGATGATTCCATGATACAGACCGTTTGGCATATATATGAAGTAGCCCCGGCGATATTAGAAAGCACTGGCAAAATAAAAAATCCATGGCCTAATGTGGACGCCCATTCCGGCGCTTTACTGAAGCACTACGGCCTGGTGGAAGAAGATTTTTACACTGTACTATTTGGTGTGTCGCGTTCATTAGGTGTATTAGCAAGCCTTTGCTGGGACAGGGCCTTGGGTTTCCCAATTGAACGACCAAAATCTATAACTACCGAGTGGATAAAGAAGTTTGTGAAAGAGGGTGAAAAGGTGGCTTAATAGTCCAATTGCTCAATGCTCAATTGCTCAGTGGAGCGAGTGGTAAATTACCGGTCGTACATAAATAAGTCAGTTGTTCAATATTCAATTGCTCAGTGGGGCAAATCATAAATTATAAATTACAGATCATACATGAATAAGGGTCCTGTTTCTCAATTTATACAACACCATTACCGACATTTTAATGCGGCTGCACTGGTTGATGCTGCCAAAGGTTATGAAACACATTTGCTGGAGAACGGCAAAATGCTTGTTTCTCTTGCCGGAGCTATGAGTACCGCAGAACTCGGTATTTCGCTTGCAGAAATGATACGACAGGACAAGATACAGATCATAAGCTGCACGGGTGCTAACCTTGAGGAAGATGTTATGAACCTGGTGGCGCATACACATTATAAACGCGTACCTAATTACCGCGACCTGAGCCCGAAAGAAGAATGGGACTTGCTGGAGCAAGGATATAACCGTGTGACAGATACCTGCATACCTGAAGAAGAAGCTTTCAGGAGGATTCAACGCCATATTTATAAGATATGGAAAGACGCGCAGGATAAGGGTGAGCGTTATTTTCCGCATGAGTATATGTACAAGTTATTACTGAGCGAAGTAATGAAGCCGGATTACGAAATAGACCCCAAGCATAGCTGGATGATAGCTGCGGCTGAAAAGAACCTGCCTATTATAGTGCCGGGATGGGAAGACAGCACGATGGGCAATATCTTTGCTTCCTATTGCATAAAAGGAGAGTTGAAACCATCTACCATGAAAAGCGGTATTGAATACATGATGTATCTGACAGAATGGTACCGTGCGAATTCTGCTGGTAAAGGAGTAGGTTTTTTCCAGATAGGTGGCGGTATTGCAGGAGATTTTCCGATATGTGTGGTGCCTATGATGTACCAGGACCTGGAATGGCATGATGTACCTTTCTGGAGCTATTTTTGCCAGATAAGTGACAGTACGACGTCTTACGGGTCCTATAGCGGCGCGGTACCTAACGAAAAGATAACATGGGGCAAACTGGATATTAATACGCCCAAATTTATTGTGGAAAGCGACGCTACGATAGTGGCACCCTTAATATTTGCTTATTTATTGGGCTGGTAATTTGTTTTGAATTTAAGAAATTTAATTACTTTTATAAAAAAAAATGAAACCTCTAAGCCTTTCCTTATTTGCGGCAATTTTTTTTATTTTTTCAGGATGTTCCAAAACTGAAAATACCAATAACGCACACTCCAGCACATTATATACAGATACCAGCACCAATTATGTAAGGTGCCAGATCAATGGTAATTACTGGCATAACACTGCTGACTCTGTGTCTGCAAAGTGGCTTAACCAGCGGAGAAGCCTTACCATAACCGGTTATAATTACAGTAACGGGCACGAGGTAGAGTGTATTTCTTTTACAATCAACAATACAGACACGATAATTGGTGAACCAATGGGCCTGGCCGTATCTCCATTAGGCGCATATCTGTGTATTTTTCCCCAAACAAATGACAGCTCAAAATATTTTACAGATAACACACATACGGGCTCACTAAATTTCTGGTTTGATAATGCTGCAAAAAGAGTGGGGGGTAGTTTTTATTTTACCGGAGCCCATGCAACCGGCACCGATGCATCAGTAATAACAAATGGTCAATTTTCGATGCCATATACTACGGACTAGTTTAGCCGCCGATACCGCTTAGCCTTGGTGCATATATACAAAGGTTTGGGTGTTGTTGTATGCCTATATAGCTTTATAGCCTCCAAAATACTTGACGGGATAAATAAAAGCGGGTATCTTACACTTGCATATATAGTATTAATAGCGATGAAGAGGATCCTTTTATTTTTTCCGATACTGTTACTTGCCTGTTTCATAAGTTCCTGCGATCCTGATACACCGAGTTCCGGAACATCTCCTGATTTTTTTTTAGTGCAGGCTAAGCCGGGGTTAAATGCTTACATAGATTCTGCGGATCTGTATTGCGACAGACTATTGGTGGAGTATAGCGCAGGCACAAAGAAGGAGGTCCTTGCGGCAGCATACGGGCCAAAAATCAAATTTTATGAGAACAGTATAAACCAGGCCTTCGACAGGGCCAATATTCTCGCAGTGCAAAAGAAACTTAAACCTGGTGTGTATGAAAGATGGCTGGATGGTTTTAACCTTAAGCAACTGGCCGATAAAAACAAGCGCCTGCTGTCTATCGGTATCGATCTGGCCTCCATACCAGCAGCTGATATAGTGCCCAATACACCCGTTGCCGCGGCGGACACAGCTCACAACGCCTTGGGGCAAATATATGCCGATAAGAAAAACACTTTTACATTAAACCTGCCCAAAGACTGGCTGGCTAACGAAAAAGAACAAGAAGGCATGACTATTATTGTTGCCGGGCCGGCCAATAATACTGCAATGCGCAACGGGGCCATAGGAGTGAATGTTATGGATTATGATAAAGATCTTAGCAGTTCTGATTTCTATTACGGTAATATAGGTCTGATAAAAAATAACAGCAAAGATTTCAAGCTACTGCAGGAAACAGATCTGGACCTGAGCGGTATCCCTGCTAAATGTGCCATTTTCTCCTGCATTAATAATGGCATTCCTATTACTTCTATACAGGCATATTTTTTTCAAAACCGGAAAGGCTATATCCTGAACGGGACATCCGCAAGCGATCATTTTAATGAATACCAAAGCCTTTATATAGCCATTATCAAGTCTTTCAGGATGCGGGGCAATAAATAGATCTAGCGATCGAAGGTTTGCCTGTATATTTTGGGTGAAGCTGATTGTTTGACAGCTGGTCTTTGAGGAACATCTGTTTTTAAGTATGTGATATAATAAATCTTGTCATCGAACTGCAGCGGCAATATAACATAAGCTTTAGCATCCCAGGCTATATTGGCAAATAGTTTTTTTCCATCAAAATTTATTTTTATAGAGTTTTGTTTTGTCTCGTTGTCTTTACCCCACATAGCCATGATAAGCTCATTGTTGCTGCCGGGTCGTGCTTTAGTTGTAGGCAGATCGAATATCCTGCATCCAATAGGTTCCGGCAAAGGGATACTGATCTGCAGGGTGGTATCTTCAGGATGCGCAGTGGCAAAAGCGAGGAAGCTGTGCAATTGTTCAGAGTCTATAGAATAGACTTTATAGGCTGCAGGTAAAGGCCTTTCAGTATATCCTTTTAAAGCGCTGTCTTTTTCAATTATCCAATCAAAATGCGGGCCTTTTATTCCAATATCTGCACAGGCTATACCTGCCTTTCCCTTTTTGCCTGACGTGGTGTTTTTTGCTGTTTTACAAGACAGGCAAAACAAAAGGGATAGCGCCAAAGTAAGTTTTATGATCCTCATAAGTGTATTTAATTATCTTCTTTTTTTCCGAAATAGTATATCAGGCGAAACACAAAAAGATTATTGTACTGGCCGCTGCCATAGCTAAACCCAATAGGTACCCGGTCGGCGGGTCGTATCATTGTTAATGAATACTGGTAGCGCATGTTCAAGTTCAGGTTCTTGTACAGTTTTATACTTGCGCCTACTACGCCTTCTATGTCATCATTGTTAAAGCGATTCAGCACAGGGTCTATGACTATGGTCTGTTGGTCTATTACCGCCCATTCGCTGGTTTTTATAAGATATTCATAGGAAGCACCCATTTCAAAATCAATTACGCGTTTTGCATCGAGGAAGTTTACTGCCTGCCGGAGATGAAATGTAACAGGCACTTCAACATAGTTCAGGTCCATATGATACTGGTCTATAACAGTGCCGAAATTGGCTGAAGAGCTGGCGCTAGCCGCCCGGCTGCCCTTCTGGGAATATAAGAGATCCATGCTGACCCCAATCTTATTCGAAAAATGTATATAAACAGTTGCCCCCGTATTCAGGCCTACTTTGTGGTAGCCCCAATAAGTGTCTCCATCAACCTGCGAAATATTAGTGCCAAAAATAAGTCCGCCTTCAAAACTCAGATGGGGCTCTTCGACATAATAGTTCGCCTGGGCCAATATATTATTTATGCAAAAAAAGGATACCCAAACAAATATTATACAAATTCTACCTTTCATGCGGTACATGCGCCAAAGTTAAGGCATAGAAAGAAACCAACAATACCATAGCAGGGATTATAATTCTTCTTTTTTAGACAGCTCACCTTTGTCTGTATAATACTCCCATGTACCGTACTTCTCAGGCCGCGGGCGCTTGCCACTACTTATATTGCGAACTTTCTTGTCTGTTTCCGGGTCAATGACATAGGTGGTATCTTTGCTTTTGTCGTCGATAGTGGCTTTGTAAAAACCGTTTGTTTTTA
>JABDGU010000088.1 GCA_013285905.1 Bacteroidota bacterium
ATAAAATCATGGACTTTGCGTTTTCTTTTGCGGTTCTCTGCGATCTTTGTGGTAAAACAATTGCTCCACAATTAAATATTCAATTGGTCTTACAACAACATTTACGAGCAAAACAACACTGTAATTAATTATAAATTTAAACATTTATGTATATTTTTATGTCTGTCAGTAATCAGCGATAGTTTCGGGATTTGTTTTTTTCGATTTGTATTTTCTATCTTTATTAAATGCTCTCTAAAATTACATGGTTCTTCTGTGTAGGTTTAATATTGTATACGTCATTTGTTTTTCATCCCCAATGGAAATGCGAAGGCAATGAAGCAACTATAAGTTTTGACGTAACAGGCTATTACTGGTATCTGCCTTCTGTATTTATTTATAAAGACCTGAAGCACCAATCTTTTGCAGACAGCATCCGTAACAAATATCATAACGCGTCCGAATTTCCCGGTTTTCAATCTGGTAATGGTAATTATGTACTGAAATATTCTGCAGGTATGGCATGTATGTACCTGCCTTTTTTCACGGTTGCGCATATTTTCGCCACACTTTCACATTATCCTCCAGATGGATTTTCCCCTCCCTATCAACTTGGCATTCAAATTGGCGGCATATTAATTGCCCTGCTTGGCCTCTGGTACTTCAGAAAGCTTTTAGGTTTGTTTTATAATGACAAAGTGGTTGCTATTGTTTTATTCGTCCTCGTTTTTGGTAGCAATTACCTCAATTTTGCCGCCCTTGGCACGGGCATGTCACATTCGTGGCTATTTACTATTTATGTTTTCCTTCTTTTAAACACTTATTATTTCTATCAAAAGCCTTCTTATAAATATGCTGTCCGTATAGGCTTGCTTATTGGCTTAGCTACCTTAGCCCGCCCAACAGAAATAATTTCTTTAATTATCCCTCTGTTGTGGGGGCTTGAAAATTTTTCTTTGGCAGGCATCAAACAAAAGTTTGCTTTTCTTAGAATCAATATCAAAAAAATAGCGCTTGCTATTATTTGTGCTTTTGCCGTTATTTCTATCCAACTCATTTATTGGAAATACGTATCGGGGCATTGGCTGGTGTATAGCTACGGCGAGCAGGGCTTTTCATGGCTCCGGCCGCATATCAAGCAATATCCGTTTAATTATCGTAGCGGTTGGCTTACCTATACCCCTATGCTTATCTTTGCATTCATCGGCATTATCCCCTTTTTACAAAAGGGGAAAAATAAAGTAGCTGTACTTACTTTTTTCCTACTCAATTTTTACATTGTCAGCGCATGGGATATTTGGTGGTATGGCGGCAGGGCCATGATACAGAGCTATGTTATTCTTATGTTCCCCATAGCGGCGCTTGTAGATGTTGCGCTACGTATCAGACCTTTAAAATGGCTTATTGCTCCTTTCTTCCTATTGTTCGCATATTTCAATTTATGGGTTATTTATGAAGAACACTTAAAAGGAGGATTATATGATCCGTATATCATGACAAAAAAATATTTCTGGGCTGTAGCAGGCCGGTTTCATATACTCGAAGAAAAGAAAAAACTGATGGATACGGACGAATTATTCGAAGGTACTCCTAAGAATATGAAATTATTGTCCTTCAATAATTTCGAGAATGATACGGGTACCTGGTGTAAGTTGCCACCGATCAATGGCAAAAGGTCTGTTTGTATAAACAACGAGCATCCTTATTCACCTGCGAGTTCGGTTCGTGGCAGTCTCCTTGCAAATGCTGATTGGTTAAGGGCTGAGGCAATGTTTTATTGTCCGCAAAAAGAATGGAATGTCTGGATTATGCCGCAATTTGTTGTGAGGTTTATGTATAAAGGTGAAAAACTGAAAGAAAATTGTATAAGAGTAGATAGATTTTTAGACAATGGCCTTACTAAAGACCTCTATATAGATGCCGAAATACCTAAACAGCCTTTTGATAGTGTAATGGTTTTCTTGGGAAGAGGAAGCGAAGAAAGCCAATTGCCTGTTTTAATGGACGACCTTAAAATATGGTCATTTAACAAATAGGCAAAGACACCTTACTGGTTTCGGTATTCCTTAGGGTCACTGAAATCTGCCAAGAAGCTGGTCTGTTTACTCTGTGGGCGACCGGCAGTATGGGGCTGTAGCTCCATCTCAAATCCTTGCCCATCCTGCCTTCCAGCCCATTAACCTGTCTGCCGACAGGCAGGCATCTTTTTTTCCGCGCCCACAGCCATTCTCATAGAAGCCTTTTCGCAAGAATTTACTTTCAGCGAATGTCTGTGAGTACCTGCCTACCGGCAGGCAGCTCAGCTGGAATAAAATGTATAAAAATGGCAAAAGTATCTGCGAGTATCAGTGGGAAATCACAAATTAAACCGCATCTTCCAAACCCCAAGCATGGCTTCCTTCACAATGCCTTTCGACATTTTAGAAATGCCTTCTTTGCGGTCAATGAAAGTAATGGGTACTTCCTTTATTTTAAAGCCAAGTTTCCAGGCCCTGTATTTCATCTCCACCTGGAAGGCATAGCCCACAAATTTCACTTTGTCAAGGGGCAGTGTTTTCAGCACGTTTTGCCTATAACACACAAAGCCTGCAGTGGGGTCCTGCACAGGCATCCAGGTTATGAGTTTGGTATAATAAGCGCCGCCCTTGGATATGAATATCCTGTCCCATGGCCAGTTCACTACCTTGCCGCCGCTCACATAGCGGGAACCAACAACAAGGTCGGCACCGGTAACCGCCGCGTCGTAGAGGCGTATAAGGTCATCAGGATTATGCGAAAAATCGGCGTCCATCTCGAAGATGTATTGGTAGTCTTTGCCCAGCGCCCATTTAAAACCATGTATATAGGCGGTGCCAAGGCCCAGCTTGCCTTTTCTTTCTTCAATAAATAAACGATCTGAAAACTCTTTTTGTAATGACTTCACAATACCGGCTGTACCGTCAGGTGAGCCATCATCAATTATCAGGACATGAAAATTACCCGTCAGTGATAGCACCTTCCGGATGATCTTTTCTATGTTCTCCTTTTCGTTGTAGGTGGGTATGATGACCAGTTTATCCAATCGAGTACAAAATTATGAATGCCAAATCTAATAAAATAAGCAGAATGATTTGATAAATAAGTAGTGTTAAAGTTTAATTTTTCAATTTCTTTAGTTTCATGTTATTGTATATCTCCGAGATCTTCTGTTTTGTATGTAAAGAAAAGTCGGCCTGCATCATCCAATCGTAGTATTGAGGTTCTATGGTAAAAATTTCTTCTACCTTCCTGCCTTTATACTTGCCAAAGTTGAAGACTGCTTGCCCGTCCTTTATAATAATACGCCTGGCATAGTCAACATATTGTTCTGGGTTGGAAAAATTGTGCAAAGCCTGCACATCATTCACAAGGTCTGTGTATTTGTCCAGTTGCGCTTCCAGTATCTCTAAAGTAGCGGTTATATCGGCCTCGGCATTGTGTGCATTGTCTAATTGCTTGTTGCAATAAAAGTTATATGCGGCACTCAGGGTACGGCTTTCCATTTTAAAGAATATCTGCTGAACGTCTATCATGTGGCGTTCGGTAAAGTCTACATGGATGCCGGCGCGCAAAAGCTCTTCTGCCAGCATAGGCAGGTCGAACTTGCTGGAATTATAGCCGCCCATATCGCAGCCTTTCATCCAGTCGTAGAGTTCATGGGCAATGTTCTTAAAGAAGGGGCTGTCTTTTACATCCTCGTCCTTTATGCCGTGAAACGCAGTGCTGTCGGGGGGGATAGGGATGCCTGGGTTAATGCGCCTTACATAAGTCTCCCGTTTTCCGTCGGGGCTTATTTTAATAAAAGCCAGTTCTATAATGCGGTCTTTGGCATGGTCAACACCGGTTGTTTCCAGGTCGAAAAAAAACAATTGGCCTTTTTAATTTAAGTTGCGACATCTGTTTTTACTGATAAATTATGATTCCTGTTGCGAACATAAGACATTCCAGTTGATTCCATCGAAAGTTCCTGAGCTCATTAGCAATAGAAATATAGGTTTGGAGCTATTATCGAGTAATTGCTTTATCTCTTGCTCCAGCGCATCCTTATTGTCTATCACATTAAGATCATCGCGCTGAAAATATTGCTTTACAGTGGCAGTTTGCAGTTTGGGCAAGCCTTTGAGCTGCAAAGCATGGTGACTGAAGTAAACAATAGCATTATCTGCGGGGTCCATGCTATTTGCATATCCCGAAAGGAAGTTCTCGTTCAGGCTGCTATAGGTATGCAGTTCAAAACAGGCGATAAGGTGGTGTTGAGGATAGGCCTCTCTTACGGCGCTTAAAGTAGCTCTTAATTTGGATGGGGCATGTGCAAAATCCCTGTAGGCTAGGAGGTCTTTGCTATCAATTATTTTTTCAAGCCTGCGGGCAGCGCCTGTAAAGCTGCTGATGGCCTTATAACAATCGGTTTTGCTTACACCGAGTTGCATGCAAACGGCAAATGCGGCCTGCATGTTAAGCAGGTTGTGGCTGCCGAAGACAGATAGTTTCATAGGGCCGTCCTCCGTGCTTAGTATAGCTTCGCCGTTCTCGTAATGGTAGACGGGCATTTGGTAGGGCTGGGTTTTTAGATGCGCTGAAGAACTTGCTATTACTTTCCGCACTTCTTCGTCCTCGTTGTTGTAGTAAACAGTGGCTCCGGCTTCCATGCCCTGCAGGTATTGCTCAAACTGGTTGCGGTAAATATCGTAGGTGGGGAAAACATTTATATGGTCCCAGGCTACGCCACTAAGGACAGAAATATGGGGATGATAGAAGAATATTTTAGGCCTCTTTTCTTCCGCCGACGCGGGGTATTCATCTCCCTCCAGTACGATAAGAGGTGCATCCGTAAGGCTAACAGATTGCTCAAACCCGGCCACCTTGGCGCCCACCATATAATCAAATACAATTCCCTGCTGTTTAAGGATATGCATGATCATGGAAGTGATGGTGGTTTTGCCATGGCTGCCCGCTATCACCACCCTCTGTTTGTTTTTGCTGAACTCGTATATATATTGAGGGAACGAATATATGGGCAAGCCTAATCTTTTTGCCTCCAGCAGCTCGGGATTATCAGCTTTTGCGTGCATACCCAGCACTATGGCATCTATTTCAGGCTTTATTTTTTCGGGGAACCAGCCTTGTTTTTCGGGCAAAATACCTGCTGCCAAAAGATTGCTTTTGGCGGGATCATTGATTTCGTCATCACTGCCTGTTATTTTATTGCCCTCCTTCAATAAAGCTATAGCTAATTGGTGCATTACAGCACCACCTATGGCTATAAAATGTATATACTTCATAATTTTTTTATTATCTTTGCAGAATTATTATATTCGCACAAAAGTAACAGAGGTTTTTACTATTTTTGATCAAGACAAAATATTTATGAAGGTATTTTCGAAAATTAAGCGTTTCGCCCCCATAGTAGCTATTATAGCGCTGACCATGTTAGCCTCTTGTTCTTCGAGCAAGAATAGCAACAAGTACGGATGCCCCAACCACTTAAAGGCATCGTCTTTTTCTAACTAATAGCTTAGCTTATTTACCAGGAATTTATGAGGTTGGCCGCCCGGTTGACCCTTATTGCTTATTTATGATCAATAAGCCACTCTTTTAACGCCCGACATATAATACTTTGTTATTACTAGGTTAAACCTGCTTTGGGATTCCGCACTATATATCCTGCTTTTTTAATATTGTACCGGATAAATTACATAAAGAGCAGTAACTAAGAGATTATGGTAAAGAATTTTCTATTTCATAGAGTGAACCCCCAAAGAGATAAACTTTGGGACCCTATGGATATTGGACTGTTCGAGAAGTGTATAAAGTATATTGTCAATAATTACGAAGTAGTGCAACTGGAGGACCTGATAGGCGCTGATGATTATTATAAGGACAAAAAGATAGCGACCCTGGATTTTGATGATGGTTATAAAGACAATATAGAATACGCAGCCCCTATACTCGCTAAATACAATTGCAAAGCATCTTTCAATGTAGTTACGGATTGCGTTGAAAAGAACGTCCTGCCATGGACACAAATATTAAATGAGTGCTTCCAGTTCACCAATATCCCCAACCTGAATATTGACTTTGATTTTATACCTGAAGGATTAAAAGTGAAGCAACTGCCAACCAGGGAGGACCGCTTACAGTATTTTAAAAAGATCAGTAAATACCTGATGCATACATCGCACGAACTGAGAAATATTGTGATGATGAGGATAGTGCTTACATACCAGGATGTGGAATTCTCGAAAGTAATGATGAACTGGGATGATATCAGGCAGCTTAAGAACGCTGGTCATAATATAGGTTCGCACACAACAAGCCATTGCATGCTGGGCACGATGACAGATGAAGATGAGGTAAGGAAAGAATTGAGCAGATCAGGCAACGCGATAAAAGATAATTTAGGTTTCTTCCCCAAAATCATATCCTATCCCATCAACAGCTATAATGAAACCACCATCAGGATAAGCAAAGAGGTGGGCTATGAGGCAGGGCTGGCCGTGAAGCAGGATGTATATGAACCCGGCAAGGATAGTATTTTTGAAATGCCAAGAATAGAATTGTATAACGAAAGCTGGTTGAAAACAAAACTAAGGATCAGCAACAGGCTTGAAGATATTAAATCATTGATCCGCTACAGGGAGATGAAAAACAAACTGGACCTGGTATTAGGCTAAATAAAAAAAACCTGCCGGGGAGTGCCAGGCAGGTTTAGTATTATAAGTAAGTTGTATTAAATGTGCAGTTTGAAATATTCCAGTGTTTTCTTTAGCCCTTCATGACGATCAACTTTTGGCGACCATCCTAATATTTCTTTTGCTTTGGTAATATCCGGCTGGCGCTGTTTAGGGTCATCCTGGGGTAAAGGTTCGTACACGATCTTAGATTTTGAACCGGTAAGTTTTATCACCTCTCCCGCAAACTGCAACAAAGTGATCTCTGATGGATTACCGATATTAACAGGTTTGTGGTAATCTGATAAAAGTAAACGATAAATGCCTTCTACGAGGTCGTCGCAATAGCAGAAGGAACGTGTTTGTGAGCCATCTCCGTAAACCGTAACGTCTTCGCCACGCAGGGCCTGACTCATAAAGGTTGGTAAGGCCCGACCATCGTCGAGGCGCATACGCGGTCCGTAAGTGTTAAAGATGCGAATAATGCGTGTTTCGAGGTGATGGTAATTATGGTATGCCATTGTCATGCTCTCCATAAAGCGTTTCGCCTCATCATATACGCCACGTGGGCCAATAGGGTTTACGTTGCCCCAGTATTCTTCCTGCTGCGGGTGCACAAGCGGATCGCCGTACACTTCGGAAGTTGAAGCCACTAGTATGCGTGCGCCCTTTGATTTAGCGAGACCTAATAAATTATGCGTGCCGAGTGAACTTACCTTTAGGGTTTGTATTGGCATTTTAAGATAATCAATAGGGCTGGCAGGAGAGGCGAAATGCAGTATATAGTCTACTTTGCCGGGCACATGCACAAATTTGCTTACATCGTGGTGGTAAAATTCGAAATCCTTATTAGGGAAAAGGTGTTCAATATTTTTGATGTTGCCTGTAAGCAGATTATCCATGCCAATAACTGTATAGCCTTCTTTCAGAAAACGGTCACTAAGATGAGAGCCAAGAAAACCAGCTGCACCCGTAATAAGTATTCTTTTGGACATTTCTTTTTGGAATTTGGATTTTGTTATTGGGAGTTTGCAATTGTTATTTTATGGCCTCAATGACTTGCCTATGTAATGTTTTGCGCCCTATGCTTTCATAATAGAAACCAAGTTTCTCCATTTTATCGAGGGAATAAACATTGCGGCCATCAAAGATAGCGGGATTTTTGAGGGTATTGCTGATGCGGTTAAAGTCCGGGTTGCGGAATTCGCTCCATTCAGTAACG
>JABDGU010000089.1 GCA_013285905.1 Bacteroidota bacterium
GGTTCATTATAAGGAAAGACAAGGCACCCATATTCCGTGGTTCCTCCTGAACATAAATCCACTCTGCTTTTTTATATTTTTTCCTCAGTGTTTCCAGTTGTTTCTGTGGCAGGGGGTATATTTGTTCCATACGGACAATAGCAATATCCGTTCTTTTGTCTGCGATCTGTTTTTCGCTCAGATCAAAGTACATTTTGCCGCTGCAAAGCAATACCCGCTTAACGTTAGCAGCCTCTGTAATAGTAGGGTCATCTATTACTTCCTTAAAGCCGCCACTTGTAAATTCGGTTATGGCAGAGTAGGAGCGCGGGTGCCTGAGGTTGGCTTTAGGGGCAAAATTGATCATTGGTTTGCGGAACATCCATTTCAATTGCCTGCGCAAGCCATGAAAGAAATTAGCGGCGGTTGTAATATTGGTAATAACCATATTGTATTCTGCACACATCTGCAGAAAACGCTCGAGCCTTGCGCTGGAATGTTCAGGGCCGCCGCCTTCATAACCATGTGGCAATAGCATTACTAGGCCATTCATATTGGTCCACTTTTGCTCGGCACTGCTCACATATTGGTCTATTATAGTCTGGGCTCCATTTGCGAAATCGCCATATTGGGCTTCCCATATCACTAAGTTATTTGGGTTTGCCATGCAGTAGCCATACTCAAAGCCTAACACAGCAAACTCGCTAAGCAATGAATTGTATATGTGCAGATTACCTTGCGTTTCCCGGAAATGGTTGAGACGGTTGTACTCGACATTGGTATTTTCATCCACTATAACAGCATGGCGGTGCGAAAAGGTGCCACGTTTCACATCCTCACCACTTACCCGAACATCATGGCCCTCTATCAGTAAACTGGAGTAGGCAAGTAATTCACCCGTGGCCCAATCCACTTTTTGTTCTTTCGCAAAAAGTTCTTTTTTGTCATTCAGTAGTTTTTCAACCTTCTTTAGAGGCTTAAAACCATCCGGTATCTTCATTAATCCCTCAAGCAGTTTTTTAAAATCACCCTCTTTTATGGCGGTTACAGGTGATTGGTCAAAGTCTTCGGGATTTGCTTTGCGTAATTCATTCCACCATAACTCTGGCTTCTGAAAATTATAAGGCAGGGGGTTTTGTTTTATTTCGTCAAGTCGCAGCTGCAAGTCGTTCCAGAATTGTTTCTCCATATCTTTTGCAAGCTCTTTGGCATCATCTTCACCGGCCTGCAATAAATACTGGGTATATATCTCGCGCGCATTAGGGTGTTGCTCTATCAGCGCGTATAAATGAGGTTGTGTAAATTTAGGTTCATCGCCCTCATTATGGCCGTGCCTGCGATAGCATACCATGTCAATAAAGATATCTTCATTGAACTCCTGCCTGTACTTAACGGCAAGGATGCTGGCCTTAACTACAGCCTCGGCGTCGTCACCGTTTATGTGCAATACGGGTGCCTGTACCATAGATGCAATACTGGTACAATAATCGGCAGAGCGTGCTTCTTCAAAATCTGTTGTAAAACCGATTTGGTTATTGATGACAAAATGGATAGTGCCACCGGTTGCATAACCTTCCAGCTTACTCATTTGCAACAATTCGTAAATAACACCTTGCCCGGCTACAGCAGCATCTCCATGTATGAGTATTGGAAGGACTTTGTCGTATTCCTGGTTGTATAAGGTATCAGCTTTTGCACGAGCAAAACCCTCAACTACCGGGTCCACAGCTTCCAGGTGAGATGGGTTTGGTGCTAACTGCACATTTATTTCCTTGCCATTTGGCGTATTGATGGTGGAATGGAAGCCCAGGTGATATTTTACATCTCCGCTGCCCATTGTCATATCAGGTGGCATCACACCCTCAAACTCCGAGAATATTTGTTCGTAAGTTTTTTTCAGGGTGTTAGCCAAAATATTCAGCCTTCCGCGGTGTGCCATGCCGATCACTACTTCTTCAACACCCGCATCCGCGGCCTCGTTTATCATAGTATCAAGCGCGGGTATTGTACCTTCGCCGCCATCCAGGCCAAAACGTTTCTGACCTATATATTTTGTGTTGAGGAATTTTTCAAATATTACACCTTCATTCAGTTTCTCAAGCACCCGTTTCTTCTGTTGCAGGGAAAGGGGGGTAAGCATCATTTCTTCGAACGCCTTGCCAACCCACTGGCATTTTGCATGGTCATTGATATAAGTATATTGTATACCGACATTTCCTACATATACCTTTTTAAGGTAGGCAACAATATCCTTTAATTTGGCTTTGCCAAGGCCGATAAAATTACCCGAAAAGAATTCGGTATCCAGGTCAGCTTCCGTCAAATTGAAATCTTCCAGTTCAAGGTGCGCATGCCTGTCTTTGCGGGGGCGTATAGGATTAGTTGTGGCGGACAGATGCCCGCGTTTACGATAAGAGCGAATAAGTTTAAAAACTGCTATTTCTTTATCTAAAGTTTCTTTGCTGATCACACCTCCGTCTTTTGCAGAACTTATGGAAACGTCGTTTTTAGGTGTATTAGAGATGGCAAAATCAAAACCCTCAAAAAATTTCTCCAATTCAGGGTCAACGCTTGCTGGGTTTTTTAAAAAATCATTATAAAGAGACTCTATATAGGCAGGATGAGAAGCCATTATGTACGAAAAATCTTCCATTTGTCAGTTTGGTATATATCCTTATTGTATTTCGGGACTGCAAAGGTAGGGCATTTAGACAAAAAGTTGATGTAGATCAGCCGGCAATTCATCTAATTGTATGTTTAATAAGTCCGGAGTTTATTTCTTAGCGGTACTTTTCTTAGGCACTTTTGCACCTTCTTTCCTGGCTTCGGATAAGCCGATAGCAATTGCTTGTTTGGGATTAGTTACTTTTTTGCCGGAGCGGCCGCTCTTTAATTCGCCATGTTTCATTTCATCCATGGCTTTTTCCACTTTTTCGCCCGCTTTTTTTGAATACTTTGCCATACGTATAGATTTTTGCTTTGCGAAGAGGGCTAAAAAACCAGGCCAAAAATACTGAATTGAGTATTAGTATGTTATCATGATTCGCAATAGTGAACATCGTTACGTAACTGTGGAATAATGTGCGCAGTAATGGCAGACAGGAATAAGCCTAAGCTTCTGCTTTATAATAATTCTTCCATTCCAAGGGAAATAATTGCATCAGTTTGTTGCGATAAGATATTGCAAGCTTTATAGCTTTAACATCTTCAGAATTGGAGGGGAAAGTTTTGCAATTGTCCCACAAATTGATGCCTGTTTTTATATAATAGGCAAACTCCGAAAAAGATAAACGGTTATCGTAATAGTTTTCGTAAATATTTTGTGCAATGTTCAGTTCCATACTGCTTATTTATTTTGCAGCAAGTAAGGTCATATCTATATAGCAGGTGGTGTTACGGACGGTGTTTAACAGGTGCTTTGCAGGCGCTTAACAAGCCGTTAATAGTTATCACTGGTTATGTTGGTTTGCAAAGTCAATAAAAGGCTTAAGTTTTTGGTACCAGGTGTCAGCTTCTGATCCATAAGCGTCACCGGCAACGGAGTCGCCTGCTGCCTGCATAGCTGTGCCAAGAGAACCTATGATCTGGATGTCTTGCAACAAGTTTACATTCAAAGCCATTTGCTGTTTTCGTTCATCGCTTAACTCCTCAAGCCATTTTAGTTCGGCCTCTGAGTTTTTAATTGTGCCTGTTGCGATTTTCCTGCCTTTTTCTTTTTCGCCTGCTTTGTAATAAGCGTCAGCAATGGAATAGGCGGTAATATCATAGTAAAAGGAGTGCTCAGTAATGTTGTCAGATACTTTGTCCAGCAGTTTCACCGCATCATCTTTCCTGCCTGCTGCGGCAAGGTTTTTTGCTATGCGTGCAGCCTGCAGCCTGTAAACACCCAGTATTTTCCTGTTTGTTTCGTCAAAATAAACATCATTACGTTCAGCTCCACCCCACCTGTAGGTATTCATAAATAAGTGGTAGCTATTGTCGAGATCTACCGAACCCATTTGAGATTTAGAATACAGGTTAGTGTCAGTTGATTTGTAGGGGAGTAACCTGTAGGCAATGCCGTTCAGTTTTAAATAATCGTTCATGCCTGCGTAAATACCTGCCGGTAATGAAACATCAAAATAAACAGGCCTTTGCCAGCCTTGTTTGGCCACAGCAGCAACAATATTGAAAATGGCAAGATCACTTTTGTTTACCAGGTTATTTGGGAAAGTAAATTTCATTTCCGTGTTGATCCTGTTTGTATCTGCAGCGTCAGCCAAATGCATTGTTACCAGGTCTGTTTTGTTGAGCGTGGGCAGGAAGAAGTTTTTTGTTGGCAGATAATTATCAACTGTCTTATCGGCACCGGTTTGAATTTTATTGGCTTGGTCCTTGCTGGTAATAAATTTGCAGATTTCCTCCAGGCTAAAGTATTTGTCTTTTGGTATAAGTGGATTTTCAGAATATTGGGTATAGTTGTGCCGCTCTCCCATGTAGTCTTCTTTTTGCCAGATCATAGGCACGGGTTCAGCATCATTTATTTTGTTGTTGAGTTGCTCAATATTAATATCAATGCCCATGAGCCCCACATTTACAATGCGCACGTCTTTGCGAACCTGCTCCACTTCCTGCAAGAACCATAGGGGGCCGGTGGCATTATCTTCATAGGTGACCAATATTGAATTAGGAGCTAATGACATAAGCGTATTATAGGCGGTATCACGCACCAGTGTTTTTTTAGAACGGTCGTGGCTGGCCCATTCCTCGCAAACCATCAGTAATGGGACAGATAGACAAATAAGAACTGCTATAGTAGTGGCTGTTTTGCCCTTTATATATTTTTGCAGCGCTTGCTCCAGTGCATATACCCCAAGGCCTATCCATATTGCAAATACATAGGTGCAGCCAACAAAGGCATAATCACCCTCCCTTGGCTGGAGCGGGAAAATATTCAAATAAACAGCAATGGCAGGGCCTGTGAACAGGAAAAATGTAAGTAGTACTAAGCCGCTTTTTTTATTCTTTCTTAGCTGGTAGACTAAACCCGATATGCCGAGTATTAATGGCAGAAAATATAAAGGGTTGTTAGCTGTGTTGTTCTTATAGGCATTTGGCATAAGGCTGCTATTGCCTAAACCGCGCAATTCGTCTAAGATGCTGATGCCCGATATCCAGTTCCCGTTCCTGGCCTCGCCCTGTCCCTGGAAATCGTTTTGCCTGCCTGCATAGTTCCACATAAAATAGCGAAACCACATCCAGTTCAACTGGTAGTGAAAGAAAAAGCTAAAGTTGTCACCGCCTGATGCTACCTGGTCATTTTCGAGGCCCAGGTAATTTCTATAGAATTTAACCTTTGAATAAGCGGAGTTGTCATAAATGCGGGGAAAGAGGCGCTCCGGCTCAAATTCCGGAACTCTTTTTACTCCTATTACGTCATAAATATCCTTATCATTTTTTTTGCCTTCTTCGTAAATCTTTTCCCCGTTTTTAAAGCCTGTAAAATGACTACTGAAGTCAGGCCCGTATAGCAGCGGCTGGATTTCAAATACGTCGCGCGATAAATAGCTCTGAAGTCTCAACGCATTCGCCGGGTTGCCGAGATTGATGGGAGGGTTGGCCCTGGAGCGGATGACGGGTAACAGGTAGCTTAAATAACCTATGATGATAAAAAGTAAGGAAAGCACCCCGGTATGCAAGAGGTATTTGCTTTTTTTCTTTGCATAAAATAGTGCCCACACTAAGCCTGCAATAAACAGGATCAAAAAGCAGATGGAGCCGACATCAAATGGCAGGCCAATGCCGTTTGTGAAAAAAAGATCGAACGCTGCCGCGATAGCTGGAATGCAAATAATGACGCCAAACTGAACAAGCAACAGCGCGCCGCAACCTGCAAAGAAAGCAACGAAAAAGCCTTTCAGGGTAGGTTCATACCGCCTGAAATAGTAAACGAGGGCTATTGCCGGGATGGTAAGCAGGTTTAGCAGGTGTACCCCGATGGAAATACCTATCATATAGGCAATAAACAGGAGCCACCTGTCCGCGTATTTATTGTCTGCTACATTATCCCATTTCAGTATTGCCCAGAAAGTGACGGCTGTAAAGAGTGAGGATGTTGCATACACTTCTGCTTCCACTGCCGAAAACCAGAAGGTATCTGAAAAAGTAAAAGCAAGGCTGCCGATAAATCCCGCGGCCATCACCAGTACAAGATTTTCTGATCTTATTAGTTTTCCTAAAAGGCGTGTTATCGTCCAGAAAAGAAAAACAATAGTCAGGGCACTGCTTAATGCAGATAGTGTGTTAATAAACAAGGCAACCTTTGAAGGGCTAGGAGCAAATATTGCAAACAGGCGCTGCAACATTAAAAAGAAAGGAGCGCCGGGCGCATGGCCGACCTCGAGTTTGAAAGCGCAAGACAGGAATTCGCCACAGTCCCAGAAACTGGCAGTGGGTTCCATTGTCTTAAAATAGACAACAAAGGCAATAAGGCCAGCCAGCCAGCCGCATATATTATTTATCTTTTGCTTAGACATAGTTTAAACAGGGTGCTGAAATTCTTTACTTAAAAGTAGTAAATAATGGTTTGAATGCAATTAGAAGAAACTCATTACAGCTATAGCAATAGGAAACTATTTGACACCTTTTACCTTTACGAGATAGTCGACTATTTTGACACCTGTCATTGAGTCTATAGGTGCGTGATATTTTGAGATCATTTTATTTACTTCAGCCTCCCATGTTTTACGCGGAAAGTTTGGTTGGCTTGAAATGTAGCGTAGCGTATGACAGGTCATGCAGTTGCCCGTGAATATATCTTTACCTTCAGCTTCGGGAAATTCCGGCTCGTCGTGATTGATAAATATTTCGTGGACGCTTCCTTTCACCGAAAAGGTATTCGGGCTTTCATCACTGGTTTTCGCAATATCCTGCTTTTGTTGGGTGCAGGCATTGAAGCCTGCTGCTATACAGAAGAGCGATGCAACTAATAAATATCGGGATACATTAAGCATACAATTTATTTCACTTTTACATCCAGTTCTTCAATAAATCCCCTGGCATAGCCGCTTCTGTTCCACTGTTTGGCTGGTTGGGTTTTACCGTTATTGTCAGTAGCCCTCACCATCAGGTGATTAGTTCCCATAGTTTTAGGCACCCACTCATATTTCCATCGGCGCCATGAGTACTTGCCTATTTCGGGGTTTAATTTTGTTTCCGTCCAGGTAGCGCCACTATCAACAGATAATTCTACTTTTTTAATGCCTGTACCGTCATTGAAAGCAAGCCCCTCCACATGGCAAGCTTGCCCATAGGCTATGGGTTGATGCGGCTCGGGAAGTACAAAGATGGAGTGAAGGTTAATATTACTGATAGGAACGGTAACTTTAGCAAGGCTATCATGCGATTCATTTGCTTCGGGATTATTTACTATTTGGTATGCCTTGGTCATCCAAAAGCCTTTGAAAGTATCTGTAAGCACATTTATATTGTTTAAGGAGCCTACCCAATACGTTGCATACCACCCGGGTACCACTAATTTTAAGGGATAACCATTCAGCATAGGGATGTCTTGCCCGTTCATTTCGTAGGCTATCAGCACTTCTCCGTCCATTGCATGGTCTATACGAAGAGATTTAATAAACACCGGCACATCAGGTAAGGCGCCCTTATCCATTCCCTGGAATGTTACTTCAATAGCTCCTTTTTTAATGCCCGCCGCCTCAAGGATGGTTTTCAGTTTCACACCCTTCCATATAGCATTACCCATAGCGCCATTTCCCCATTGGCTGCCGGGTACTTTGGGGCTAAAAGTGCTTCTTGAATTACCTGAACAAATTGCGAGGGCAATAACAGAATCGGGCGCATATTTGGTTTTGAGGTCGTTCATTGATATGGCAAGGGGTTTATC
>JABDGU010000090.1:0-7639 GCA_013285905.1 Bacteroidota bacterium
TTGGTGGAAATAAGGGAACTTATCAAAACAATTGGGAAGGAGAAGGCGGTGTTACTTTCCACGCATATCATGCAGGAGGTGCAGGCTATGTGCAGCCGCGTAATTATTATCAACAACGGGCAGATAGTTGCAGACGATTCCATTGAGCACATACAGGAAGTAAATACCAGCCAGGAAATACTGATGGTAAGTTTTGAGAGTGATATCGAACCAGCGCAACTTAAGGCACTGGCCAAAGCAAAGAGGGTGGAAAGTATGGGCGCTAAACGCTGGAAATTATCTACAGATAAACCTGATGAACTGCGCAGGGAAATAATGCAGTGGGCCTTGCAAAATAATATTCATATCAGCAGCATGCAGGCAGAAACCCAATCGCTGGAAGACGTGTTCAGGCAATTGACGAAGTAGGGCCAGCAGTTTTTCTGTATTATAAATTGGCTTTGCGAAAAGACATTAAACTAAAAATAACTTCATAGTAGTGAATAAGTCATTGCTTTTTGTATTTTTAAACCGGAAACAATAAGAAAAACTGCTTATGAAAAAACTAATACTTGCTACTATATTACTTACCATTTCCGTACTGTCGGTAAATGCACAGCGTTATTTCGGTATTGCGACGAGCAACTGGAGCGGAACAGCAGGCATGTACCTGAACCCGGCGAATATTGCAGATAGCCGCGCCAAGTTTTCTATCGACCTTTTTTCAATGAATTTTGGCGTGGACAATGACCTTGGTAAAGTAAGCTTAAGCAGTTTCTTTTCTGCATTTAGCGGTTCTAATTCAAAACTGGACGCTGCTTTTACATCTTATTCCAGCAAACCCAATTTCAGTCTTTTATTGCCGTATATGGAAATGCGTTTGCCGGGGGCTATGGTTTCTCTTGACCATAAAAGCAGCATCGCCATATCGCCAAGGATACGTATTATCAACCAGTTCAATAATTTCAGCCAGAACATTTTTCATACAGCAATTGATTCCACTTTTTCTCCGAACCAGGATTACTCTTTAAACTCCAAGAACTTTAACTGGACAATGCAAGCCTGGGCCGAAATGAATGTAACCTATGCAAGAATACTGTATGAGAATGACGCACATATGCTGAAGGCGGGTGTAACGTTGCGCTATATGATAGGCCTTGCCTACATCAGTATTAAGGGCAATAACCTGGACGCTACTTTTTATCATACAAATGATTCACTGGCGGTTAAAAATACCGATGTCGAGTATGCAAGCAATATACCTGATAGCCTGGGCAGTAATTTGTCGGATATCTTTAGTCAGTTTGGTAAACAAACAGGGCACGGCTTTGGAGCAGACTTTGGTGTAGTATATGAATACAGGCCGGATTTTAAAGATTATATAGTTGATGCCAAGAATAATATTTTAGATCCCAGCAGTAACAAATATAAGATAAGGCTTTCGCTGTCCGTAACTGATATTGGTTCCATCACCTACAATAACAATTTAACCGGAACAGCATCAGGCAATGGTTCGATAAGTTCGGGTGTGCTTATTAAAGATTTCCTCAGCATACATAGTTTCAAGGATTATGCAAGCAGCCGTGGTTTTAATTTTGATACATCGGTAGGTACCGTAAAAGTACACATGCCTACGGCGCTGGTTGCAGCAGCAGATTATTATATAGGCTACCATTTTTATGTTAATGCTACTTATATAGGCAATCTTGTAAACCGCCAGGACATTGGCAACTCTTATTATAACCAGATAACAATTACTCCACGTTTCGATACTAAATTTTACAGCCTGGGTTTGCCGATAACTTATAGCTCTTTATCGGGGGCCATAAAAGCAGGTTTTGGTATGAGAATGGGTGGCTTCTTTATAGGATCTGATGATGTGCTGGCATTTGTAAGTAATGCAAGTGGTGTGAATTTTTATGCGGGCCTTTCAGTGCCGATTAACAAAAAAGCTATAAAATCGAAAGATGCAGGACCTGCACCGGATGCCCCTGTAATAGGTAAATAATTTTTGACTATTAGTTTTTCAGTGCCCCGATCTTATAGGTTGGGGCATTTTGATTATAAAAATTCCCAGCCGATATCGGCCCTATAATATTTCCCGTCATAATTTATGAAAGCTGCATTGTCATATGATTTATATGCTGCGTTTTTTATAGTATCTCCGTAGGAGCTAACGGCAATAACCCTTCCTCCGTTTGTAACAATATTCCCGTCTTTTATAGTGGTACCGGCATGAAAGAGCAAGCTGTCTTTTACATTTTCAAATCCGCTCATCACCCTCCCTTTGTGGTAATTGCCGGGGTAGCCTTCTGATACCAGCATTACGGCGCAGGCAAAGCGGGGATCATGCTGAACTTTTACTTCATTCAGTTTGCCCCCGTTCATTTTCAGTATCATTTCCACCAGGTCGTTTTGCAGGCGAGGCATTACCACTTCTGTCTCCGGGTCGCCCATGCGGCAATTGTACTCTATTACATAAGGTTCATCGTTCACTTTTATAAGGCCCACAAAAATGATACCCTGGTATATTATGTTTTCGCTTTTCAAACCTTTCACTGTCGGCTCAACAATTCGTTCAATTACTTTTTGCATAAAAGTGCTGTCGGCAAATGGCACGGGAGAAATGGCGCCCATGCCGCCGGTATTGGGGCCGGTATCGCCTTCACCTATGCGCTTATAGTCTTTGGCTTCGGGCAATAAGACATAATTATTGCCATCCGTAAATACAAACACCGATAACTCTATACCATCCAGGAATTGTTCTATAACCACAGTCTTACTCGCATCGCCAAACTGTGCATCTTTTATCATGGACTTGAAAGTGCTTATCGCTTCATCCGTACTTTGGGCTATCACCACACCTTTGCCTGCCGCGAGGCCGTCGGCTTTTAACACAATAGGCAGAGAATGATTCTTTAAATATTTAAGCCCCTCTTCAAAATTATCATTGGTAAATTCGCGGTAGCCAGCTGTGGGTATATTGTACCGCTGCATGAATTTTTTAGAAAATACTTTGCTTCCTTCCAGTTGTGCGCCTTCTTTCGACGGGCCTACAATTATTGTGTGTTTAAGATCCGTGTCATTTTTAAAGAAATCATAGATACCAGCAACGAGCGGGTCTTCAGGGCCCGGAAAAAGAATATCTATTTTGTTATTAATGCAAAACTGCCTGATGCCTTCAAAATCATTTACTGACAATGGCACATTACTGCCATAAGCGGCAGTGCCGGGATTGCCGGGGGCAATAAATAATTGTTTGCATAAGGGGCTTTGCTGCAATTTCCATGCTATGGCGCATTCGCGGCCACCGGAACCAAGTAGTAGTATGTTCATTGATAAATTCAAAAGTCAAAAACCAAAAGTCAAAATTCAAACAAAATAAACTCTCATTCAAATAAAAAAAAATGAGCTATGGCGATTGGAATTTGTGATTTCCCGAGTTTGGAGTTTGGGATTTTGAATTTTGGGTTTTAAACCTGTATATTTCGAACTCTAAAAATATACTTATCAGCTAAAAGCAAATAATATGAGCGAACAACAAAAGGGGCACCCCAAAGGTTTATATGTGCTTTTCTTCACCGAGATGTGGGAACGTTTCAGTTATTATGGAATGAGAGCCATACTGGTATTGTTTATGACCAAGATGCTGGCATTCGATTCTAAATTCGCTTCCGGCATATACGGTAATTTCACAGCTCTTGTTTACCTCACTCCTTTAATAGGTGGTTTTATATCCGATCGTTATTTAGGTAACAGAAAATCTATTATGGCTGGTGGTATCACTATGGCCATCGGGCAGTTCATACTTTTTTTCTGCGCTTCTTTGGTGCATACCAATATGTCCTTATGCCAAACCATGTTTGTTATAGGATTAACCGCACTGGTAATAGGTAACGGCCTTTTTAAACCCAATATCTCCACTATGGTAAACCAGTTATACAGCCCCGGAGACAAGAGGGTAGATGCTGCTTTTTCTATATTCTATATGGGTATTAACCTTGGTGCTTTCTTCTCGCCGTTAATATGCGGAAGCCTTGCTGAAAAAGTGGACTATAAATGGGGCTTTTTTGCAGCCGGCGTGGGTATGACCTGCGGCCTGATCGTTTTCCAGATGCTGAAGAATAAATATATTGTTACAGCAGCAGGTGAACAAATTGGTATTAAGCCAAATAAAGCTGTGCAGAGGGAAGAGGTGGTGCCTGTAGATCGTGAAGAAGACCTTACACAGTCACCAATGGCCGCAGCCACTGCGAAACCTGAGTTTTCCATGGGCAGGGTAATACTTTGGCTGGCTATATATGGAGTACTATGGTTTATATTTATGTATTTTGTAGGTTTCAACTGGATAAGTACCCTTGTTTTCTCTACCTCCATTGCGGCTGCAGGCTTTATCATTACAGACCCTACACTTAGCAAAGTGGACCGCGACCGCATTATCGTTATCTATATCGCTGCCTTCTTTGTTATCTTTTTCTGGAGCGCTTTTGAGCAGGCAGGTGCCTCGCTTACTTTGTTTGCCGACCAGCAAACAGAGCGGCATATGTTTGGCTGGGAGATGCCCACTAGTTGGTTCCAGTCGGTAAACCCTTTGGCAATTATTGTGTTTGCCCCCGTGTTTGCAGCTATATGGACCAAATTGGGTAAGAAGAACATGGAACCTGCATCGCCTGTGAAACAAGCCTTGGGCTTGTTCCTGCTGTGTATCGGTTATTTTGTCATAGCAGTAGGTGTGAGAGGTGTGGATGGTGCTACAAAGGCATCTATTTTCTGGTTGTTGGGCATGTATGTACTTCATACTTTTGGTGAACTTTGTTTATCACCTATTGGTCTGTCTATGGTGGCCCGTTTGGCGCCTATACGCCTCGCTTCATTGCTGATGGGTGTATGGTTCCTGGCCAATGCTATGGCAAACGATTTTGCAGGCATGCTGAGTAAACTTTATCCTGAGGCGGGACACCCTACAAGTTTCTTCGGGCACCCTGTTACTAATTTGTACGACTTCTTTATGATATTCGTCTTGCTTTCCGGTGTGGCTGCTTTGGTGCTTTTCCTCTTATCAAGAAAAATGCTGAAGATGATGCATGGTTTGAGATAAGACCTCAAGCACCCCAAACCCTGTCTGCCGACAGGCAGGCCTAAAGGGGCTTGCCCATATTTTTCTGAATTTATTTATAGTCCCGGTTTTTGCCGGGACTTTTTTTATGGGGGAGAAAAGGGGGTAATTGAAAATTAATACTATTTTGGCATAATAAAATATAGACAATGAATCCCGAAGAACTTGTAAAAGCCACGCCGACCCTTGAAGAGATACAGAATTTTGAAGGCAAATACCCCAGGCAATTGTGGTTGCTTTTCCTGTCGGAAATGTGGGAGCGTTTTTCTTTTTATGGCATGCGCGGTATGCTTACCATTTTTATGGTTGAGCAACTGCGGCTGAGTGAAAAAGATGCCAACCTGAAATATGGCGCTATACAGGCATTCATATACACTATGGCATTTATCGGCGGCTTATTTGCTGATAAAATACTGGGTTTCAGGAAATCAATATTCTGGGGTGGCTTGCTGATGATAGTGGGTAGTTTTATGCTTGCCTTTTCCCCTAAAGATCTTTATTATATAGGCATATGCTTTACCATAGTGGGCACAGGTTTTTTTAAACCCAATATTTCTACCATGGTGGGCAGTTTATACAAAACAGGTGATCCGCGCCGAGATGCGGGATTTGGTTTGTTTTATTCCGGTATAAATATCGGGGCATTGCTGGGTGGCGCATTATGCATTTGGGCGGCTGATGCATATTCATGGAACGTGGCATTTTCACTGGCCGGTATTGGCATGATAATAGGCCTGGGCATTTTTGTGTTTACCCGCAAAACCATTGGCCCTATTGGCTTATCGCCATTGTTAAATAAGGTATCAGACGCTAAGAAAAGAAGCTACGAATGGATGGTATATGCAGGCTCTTTACTGATAATTCCTTTCATATTATTGCTGATAAGAAAGTCGGAATATTCTGACATGTTCATGTACATCGTAGGGCCTGCGGCTCTTTTGTATATCATTTATGAAATGTTCAAGTTTAATAAGCTTGAAAGAAGAAAGCTGGTGGCGGCTTTGATCTTCATTGTCTTTTCTATCGCTTTCTGGGCCTTTTTTGAGCAGGCGGGTGGTTCTTTAAGTTTGTTTGCAAGGTATAACCTCAAGCACGATGTATTGGGCATACCCATGAATCCCAACTCAATAAACAACGGCGCTAATTCGTTGTTCGTAATCATTTTTAGCCCCATCATTGGCATCTTGTGGTTATGGCTTTATAAGCGCAAGATGGAGCCGAACACGGTTATCAAATTCGGCTTAGGATTCTTATTTCTTGCTGCTGCATTTTATGTATTTTATTATACCCGTTTCTTTGCCGATGCAAATGGTATGACATCATTGAATGTGTTTACTTTGGCCTACCTAGTCATCACATTCGGAGAATTGTGTTTATCACCCATAGGGCTTTCGCTGATGACCAAACTGGCCCCCGCACGAATGCATGGCATGATGATGGGTATGTGGTTCCTTGCCAGCGCTTACGGACAATATGCCGCAGGTATTTTAGGTGCAGGCATGGCAACAGTAAATGAAAAGGCATCGCTTAGTGAAAAACTACTGTCTTACACGGATGGTTATAAGCAATTAGCCATCTATGCACTTGTTTTGGGAATAGTGCTTATTATTATTTCGCCTTTGATAAGAAAACTTATGCATGAGGTGCATTAAAGTCGTAAGTCGTAAGTCATGAGTCGTAAGTCAGAAGTAGAAAGTAAAAAGAGTTGAGTGATTTTTATTATCTATATATTATCCCGCTTTTACCAAAGCGGGATATGTTTTTAAGTCCCTTTTAGATGTTGTTTTTGGCAAACCCACACATCTATTCTATTTTAGCTAAAACCGAATTTATTTTTGAATGTATAAAGTGCAAATCTTATTGCTATTTTTTTTGAGTATATGCCAGGAACTCAAGGCACAAATATTACCGCATGAGGGTAGTAAATTAAATTACAGGCTTATTGGTTTTTCGTTTCCTGACGTATCAAAAGCAGCTGATTATAGACTTGAAATAGCAAAAGGAACTTATCATAATGAAGATTCATTCGCAAAAAATATTATTAAAACCTACGCCTGCAAAACGAAAAGACAAATTGGAGAAGTGCCCTTTTGGGGAGAACAATACACATGGAGGGTTGTTAGTAATTTTGGTAAATCGGAGAACATTAAAGGGACTTTGCATCATTTTAGTACGCTGTTTGTTCCCGAGATTGATACAACTAATATGCGCCTGCACGTATTAGCCCGGGCTAAAAAATACAAAGACGCGTATGTGCTTATTGAGTCTAACAAAGTTATGTACGACATGATGGGCAATCCTGTCTGGTTTCTACCCGACAATATATGTAAAGGCGCTCCAACCAACTTTATGTGTTCTTCACAGGGGACAATTACATTTCTGTATAATTCTATTGGTTATGAGGTGAATTACAATGGCGATAGTCTTTGGGCAACCCAGAGTGATGAAAAAATAAGCGGGGAAAACAAACCTCATTTTCATCATGAATTTGTAAGGTTGAAGAATGGGCATTACATGGCTTTAGGAAATGAACATGTTTCGTGG
>JABDGU010000090.1:7649-7854 GCA_013285905.1 Bacteroidota bacterium
AAATACAAAGCTAAAAACAAGATCTTTGTTACAGGCGACCAGTGACAGCAGTAAAACACATTCTAAAATTCAGTTTGGAACTGTGATTGAATACGATGAAAAAGGCAACGTAGTTTGGTGGTGGAGATCTTCTGATTATTTTTTAGGATCTGATTTAAATTATAGTAACCCATATGATTCTTCAGGCAACTCTTACTCAAGAGAT
>JABDGU010000091.1 GCA_013285905.1 Bacteroidota bacterium
ATCTGGTCGCGCTCCTTTTGAATGGACATTTTCATAGACATAAAGCCTTCGCGTATTGCTTTCCATTGCCCGGAAAATTCGTGGCTGATGAGATAGTTATAAAGCAAAGTCATTTTATCGCCCTTGTTTTCCTGGTTTTGGGTAGCATTAAACACCTTGATGATAGTGTCTCTCAGTATGCCTACAATAGCCTTTACCTCGCTGAAATCGCATATCCATACGCCGTCTTTCTCACCAAAGCCGTCCATATCTTTAGGCATAGCCTGCGTTACAATTAAAGCTGCGTCAGCACCAAGGAAGCGGGTATCGGCTTTTATTTTTTCTATCCATTCTTTACTAAATACCTGTGTACGTTTGCTCTCAAAAACGATCTTGCCACATTCTTGTCCGAAATTGTTGCGGATGGTCATTATACAATCTGCTCCTTTCACACCTTTACCAACTTCGTTTATCAAATCGAAGGGAAAAGCGAACCTCAATAGTTCCTCCAAAGCCAGTTCCTGCACTTCGCCCTGCAATTGCATGGAGCCTTGCTCTGCCTTCCTTCTCATTTCTTCTGCCAGTTTGCGCTGATCTTCCAGTTGCTTTTCCAACTCCTTCAGTTTCATCTGGTGTTCGGCATCACGCAGTTTGCTTTTTTCTTCTTCTTCTTTTTTCACTATTTCTGTCAGCCTTCCACGCTCCTCAAGCAATTTATGACCCATTTTTATTTCCAGCTCCTGCTCCTTGGTCTTCAAAGCCTCTACCTGCTGCAGAAACTCCAATTCCTTGCGCCTTGCTTCTGCGAGTTTTTCTGCGTTTATTTTATTGGTTTCCTCCAGGTTTCGAAATTTCATTTCATAGTCGCCCTGCATTTTCTGCATGATCTGTTGAGACAGCTCCCCCTGCATGGCTATTTCCCGCTGTTTAAATGCTTCTTCTTTCTTTTTTACTTCGTCGGCCCATTTTTGGTTAAATTCTTTTTTCAATTTGGTTTCTATTCCTTGGGTCAATGCCTCAGTAGGCTCAAAACCGGTACCACAATTCGGACATATAATACTCGTACTCATACGCTTCAATTAATTATATTTACGGGAATCAAACTTATGACTTTTACATTTGAATCTCTACTTTTGATTTGAATTACCATTATGCTTCTGAAACAGTCTTTGCTTATATTTTGTTTGTTTGCGTATGTCACCGCTTTTCCAAAACCAAAAGAAAAGAAGGACAAAGCACGCATATACTATAATAAGGCATTGCAATTTAAGGCAAAAAGAAGAGTTGAAACAGCAACACTTATCCTGAAAAATATTATTAAAAAGCATCCCAATTTCCCTGATGCTTACAGCACATTAGGTGAATGGTATTTCGAGGATCACAAATTTCAACTGGCAAGTAATGTGTTCGGTAAGGGTATGATAAATTGTCATTCTCATGCGAAAGCATTTGCCAAACCTTTTGCCAAATGCCTGGTAAATAACAACAAACCGGATTCGGCCCTGTTGATAATAAACGAATATGCCCTTGCATCTGCAAATATGGAATGGGAGGCATTGAGACAGCAGGCGATGTTTGTACGAGATGCAATAGCAAACAGATGGAAAGATTCTGCTCGTAATATGGGACCCAGGATAAATACCATAAGCCCTGAGATGTTCCCTACCCTCTCTGCCGACTCTCAGGTCCTTTATTTTACAAGGCGCCATAATAATATGGACGAAGATTTTTATTATGCCCTGCCCGATAGTTGCGGTGGTTGGTTCACAGCACTTAATATGGGCAACCCACCCAATACTTCCGACCAGGAATCATCGCAAATGATCTCTGCAGATGGCCATTATCTCTTTTTTACACGCTGTGAGAATCGCAGTGAAAATGGCTGGGGCCAAGGCGGTTGCGACTTGTTCATGTGTTACAGGGCAGATACTGTATGGTCAGCACCTGAAAGTTTCGGAGCTACTATCAATACACCCAATTTCGAAGGTACACCCAGCCTGTCTGCCGACAATCGGGAACTTTATTTTTGCAGCGACCGCCCGGGAGGCTATGGAGGTTTTGATATTTATGTATCACGCTTTGAGGAAGGCCTGTGGCAGGTGCCCGTAAACCTTGGCCCCACCATTAATACCCCCGGCAATGAAACGTCCCCTTACCTGCATATTGATGGCAAAACTTTGTATTTCTCAAGCGACGGGCATCCGGGCATGGGCGGCAAAGACCTCTTTATAAGCAGGAAGATAAACGATACCGGCTGGACAAAACCTGTTAACATGGGATATCCCATCAATTCTACTGTAGATGATAATAGTGTTACTGTTACCCTCGACGGCAAAAAAATATATTTCTCATCAGACCGCGATAGTGTTGCCGGTAACTATGACCTCTATGAAATGCGGCTGCCAAAAGAATTGCAACCCACGCCTGTAAGCTATATGAAAGGTTATGTGTATGACAGCCTGAGCAAAGACAGGTTGAATTATACAAGTATATCAATAAACGAGACCAAGACCAACAAAAACCTCTACCGTTTTATGTCAAACAGGGGTGATGCGAGTTTTATGATAACATTGCCTGTAGGCGTTAAATATACTTACCTGGTGGAGCGTATAGGCTATAATGATATTAGCGGCACACTTGTATTTGATAAGCAGTTGCTGCAAAAGCCGATGGAGAAGAATTTTGTAATGCTTCCTGAAGACTATGTGGCGCCTATTAAGGATAGCCTGGTATTGACAATCTATTTCCCGCTGAATGGATCAAAACTATCTGATACCGATATAGCCGCTATTAGCAAAGCCCTGGAGCCATGGGCCACTGAAAAAGGAATTGTGATCTTTGTTAGTGGTTATACTGATAATACTGGCACACCCATCCTGAATGAACAATTATCTGCACAACGCGCTGCGCTTGTAACCAAGGAGATCAAAAAGAAAGGTTTTGACGATCTTATGATACGCTCACAGGGCTATGGCGAAGCAAGGGCCAAAGCAGACAACAGTACTGAAGAAGGCCGCAATAAAAACCGTCGCGTAGAAGTAATGATCAGGCGCTGATTTTTCCTATTCCGAATCTTACACAAGAGTCCCCGAATCTTACAACAGCTTTTATGGCATAGTGGCGTCTAATTTGTATTAGCTAATATGAAACGACCATGCTGAAGCAGAATTTTGCACACAGAACAATGATTATACTGTAGTTCAATTTATTGTTTGGCTGATGGGAGTTCCATCTGGCAAAAAAAATCAAAAACGTTCAGATGAACACACTATTATGGAGCAATTCTAAAAAAAGCATGATTGATCTATTAATTCAAATTTTAAAAACCAAATTTTATGAACAGCAGAAAAATTTTGATAGCAATTGTCAATGCATCTCTAATACTGATGCTATCTTGTAAGAAAAGTTCCACTACGCCCGCTACCAGCACCAGCCAAACTGTGGAGGCAACTGTAGCTAAAAGTGCCCTCTATACATATGCATTGCCCGCGGGCAGCACTGCATATGCCATTACCACACAATCTTCCCATGCCACATCAAGTATACTTACCAATACCAGCGGCAATCTGGTTTACAATTACACCGCGGGCAATACTTTTACAGGTATTGATACTGTGATCATATCAGAGGTTGACACTAGTTGCATGCACGGTGACTCCACCCATATGCCTCCACCTCCACTTGATTCAAACGGACATGGGCCTTGCCAGCATCCTCATGGGCCAAAACCAGGGGGCGGACAGATCATATTCCATATAAATGTGAAGGACGGGACAACAGCCCCATAATAGCCTAGACTGAATAGTGTTTTATATACCGGCGGCTTTCAGGAATGAGAGCAGCCGGTTTTTATTTATGCCTGACTTGAAGCTTGTTTCGCCTTTTTCTTTTTCATCTTCATTATTAAGGCAGCCACAATAAGTGTAAAGCCTAAGCCTTTCATAAAACCATTAAGGAATTCCGGCATCTTCATCATTTGCACAAAGAAAGAAGCAGACAGTATCAGTAAGCCACTTGCCAATAATATATTTTTTTGTTTTTGGGTTTGCACTATTACTATTTTTAGTTTAATAAAGATACAAGTTTATCCCCTTTGTTTACTATCACGTACAGGTATTGAGCTGGGCCAAACAAAAATTTACGTAAAATATACTAATGACAATTCATTGAATATTAAAGCATTAGACTTGTACCAGCAAGCTTTATGTTTTTATTAAGGTCTATTGGTATGGGCTTTGCCCCTGCTTTACAAAACGTTTATATGAAAAAGTCATCGCTGATCTGGGTTGTATTTTTTGCAATATTTCTGAGTTCTTGTTTCGTAGAAACCGGCCCTCGCTACCACCACCATCACAGGTGGCACCACCATTACTACAGGGGATAGATATTAAACAAAATGTCGAATTTTGTATTATATTTATACCATGTCTTCCATTCTCATTGCAGAAAGCGGCGCGACCAAAACAGACTGGTGCATCCTGAAAACGGGTAAAAAACCTGTTTTTTTCCGCACTTCGGGTATTAATCCATACCTGCAGAGCAATGACGAGATAACTACCCTTCTTAAAAACGAACTACCCTGGGATAAATCTGTTTACGACCCGGACATGGTATCTTATTACGGCACCGGAGCAGGAAGTAAAGAGAAGCAAAAGATAATGAAGGGTGTGTTGCAAAAATACTTTCATGTAAAAAATGTGGAAGTGGAGGGCGATCTGCTGGCTGCGGCACGTTCTTTATGCGGTGATAAAAAGGGAATCGTGTGCATACTCGGAACCGGCAGCAATTCCTGCTACTATAACGGCAAAAAGATACAGGAGCAAAAACCATCATTAGGTTATATAGCGGGCGATGAAGGCTCAGGCAATCACCTTGGAAAACGTGTTTTGCAATATTATGCTTATGGCACTTTTGATACGGAATTGAAAATGGCTTTTGAGCAGAAATTTGGGAATAACATACCCGAAATATTGAATCGTTTGTATTCTGAGCCCTTCCCAAACCGTTACCTGGCTACATTTGTAACTTTACTAAAAGATAACAGGGGGCACTTCATGGTAGAAAATATTATTGAAGATTGTCTGAATGATTTCTTCCATCATCATATCCTCAAATATCGGCAAAGTTGGAATTTGCCGCTTCATTTCACTGGCTCGGTATCGTATGAGTTTCGTGATGTGCTGCTGAGCCTCTGCAACCAATATGAACTGGAACTGGGCAAAATAGAAGCCAGCCCCCTGGAAGGACTGCTGAAATACTATAAAAAGATACTGTGATCGTCTTTGCTATTTATAATTATTATTTTAAATAAGATGAGTAAATAGAAAAATATTGACTAATAATCGTTGCAAACTTTGTATTTAGGGAATGCAATTGTAATTTTAGAACAAATAAATCATTTAGCTACGTATGAAATCATTTCTACGAACAAGGTTTTTATTGCTCATTCTGATAATTGCCGGCATGCCATCTCAAAAATTACTGGCCCAAGGAAGTTCTGTTACCTGTCAAAGCAATAGTGTGTACAGCAGCGGTATGGATAGCAGCGATATTGGAAGGTTTGTTATCGGAACAGATACTTTTGGCACTATCGGAAGTTCACATCTTTATAATCCTGCTGCTGTAGACTCTTATATGTTCTATTCTACAGACACTATCAGGCTATATCTTGACAGCACCTATAATGTAGAGGAGGCAGGTATTATGAATACCATACATGATGCCGCCGCTAAAGTAACATTGTTCATAGATTTTGATAACAGCGCTACCTATGACCTGCCACAGGAATTAGTATGGACCGCTATATCGACACCGTATCTCAACTATATCCTGGACGGCAGCTTCACGGTGCCGTCGACAGCCACAACAGGCATGCCTGTTATGATGCGTTTAATATTGAATAATGATACCAGCGCAAACAGCGCATCAGATGCGGGCTGCGGCACTTATACATCGGGAGAAACAGAAGATTTTGTTGTGATGTTTATTGATGCCAGCACAGAATCGGTTAAAAATATACAAGGTCTGAGCAGGATTAAATTATGGCCGAACCCAAGCACCGGCAAGATTACCCTTAATCTGAATAATACTAAACAAATATCTCAATTGCAGGTAAATGCTGTTTCTGTAACCGGGCAGCAAGTTTATACCCAGACATACCGGGATGTAAACAAACAATATGCTACTACGATAGACCTAAGCGCTATGCCAAGAGGATTATATTTTATCGAAACCGTTTCTGATGGTGTAAAAAATGTGAGCAAGGTGACTCTGCAATAAACACTTTAGCCCCAACCTTTTATATTTGAAAGCCGTCTCTTATTGAGACGGCTTTTTTAGAAGCGATATACCCCGGTTTTGTTTAAAATTAATCCTGTTATGAAGCCAATCCTACTTTTTTGCCTGTTCTTAATAATGATATCCAGCCCTAAACCAGCTTATGCAGGCAATGCAGGTGGCGCTGAACTGCTTTACCAGTGGCTGCATGATTCTACTTACCAGGTATTTTACAAATTCTATCGCGATTGCTCAGGGCCTGCTGAGCCTGATTCTGTAATAGCCTGTTACAAGAATAGCTGCAATAGCTTTTCAGATACCATAAACCTTCATAAAGTTACTTCCTTGATACCGCCGGGTGTAAATCCCAACGTTATGGTTAGTTTTTACTGTCCTAATGTCCAGACCACATGTACTGATCCTGCCAGTGTATTCCCCGGATATTGGGAGCAGTGGTATTCGGGAAATGTAACGCTAGCCTCCCGCTGCAATTACTGGACTTTCAGTGTTTCTGTTTTTTCAAGAAGCGCCTCTATTGCAAATCTCGTAAACCCGGCCTCACATTATTTATATACAGAAGCTACGCTGGATAATTTAGATGCGCAGGGCAATACCTCTCCATTTTTCTCAATAAAACCATTCTATTATGGATGTAGCAATACACTACTAACATACAATAGCGGGGCGTACGATATTAATAACGATTCCCTTGATTTTACGCTTATCAATCCATTGTCCGGGGCAGGTTGTCCATCTAATGATAGCATGATCAGTTTTCAAGCAGCAAGTCCCGCATACAATCTTAATAATGTAAATGGCAATCCCCTGCAGTGCAACAATACGTTTAACTTAAATAGCGTTACGGGTTTAATATCCTTTACCCCTTCAATTGCTCAAACAGGGGCAATAGCTATAAGAGTAGATGAATACAGGAACCACATAAAGATCGGTTCTGTGATGCGCGATATGCAGATGGTTGTAGGTAATTGCAATTATGGGCCGCCTGTTATCCTGCTTTCCAATATAAACAATGGATATTTTTCGTCTGCTTCGCATGATACAATTATCACTACTGCTGGGGCAAACGTCTCATTTGATATTGCCACACATGGCGTACCCATATCTGACTCTGTAATTTTAATAAACGGTGGTACTGGCGGCGGCGCAGCAAATGCAGTGTATGTTGCTGCAAATAACACACATGGACGTTTTTCCTGGGAACCTTCTATAGGCGACACAGGCTTCGTTATTATTAATATCTCGTCAGAAGACACCAATTGCGCAGCAAATAATGCAACAATCACAGGAACTGATTATGTTGTTATCAAGGTATTACCAAGCCTCTACGACATGCCTCCA
>JABDGU010000092.1 GCA_013285905.1 Bacteroidota bacterium
AATAAAATTTCCTGCTGATAAATCATTGCATACTGCAATTATTCCTGTTCGTATTAATGATATTAACTATGGCGGGCATGTGGGTAATGATGCAGTCTTGTCGATAATACATGAAGCACGTGTGCAGTTGCTGCAAACCTGGGGCTATACCGAGCTGAATGCAGGCGGCAATAGCCTTATAATGGCAGATGTAATGATAGCCTATAAAGCAGAGGCGTTTTATGGGGATATACTTAGCATAAAAATGTATGCCGATGAGTTAAACGAACGCTCCTTCGACCTGTTATATCATATCAGTACCGATAGGAATGGCAAAACAACAGATATTGCCCATGCCAAAACAGGCATGGTTTGTTTTGACTATGAGGCTCGCAAAATAGTTACCATGAAAGATGGATTGAAAGACAAGCTACAGGGCAAGACATAAACCACTAAGTAGCGGCCTGCCCTTGTTTCCCAACCCGTTCTCTTATCGATTTTCCAATGCCTATGGCCGACATATAATTAAGTGGGAACTCAAGAAAAACATGGAGAAAACTAAGGAAGAACAGCCATTGCAGACCCAGTTGGTAATCTTTCATGTATATGCAAATACTTACCAGCCATATCAGCGCAATACCCAGCAATCTCGTCTTCGGTATTTTATGCCATTTTATTACTTCGGTTTTAGAGAACCAGTTTAGGTAATGATAAGTATAAGCGAAGGCCACAAAACGCATAAATAAGACGCCTGTCTGCGAATGGAAAATAACTGCATCCCAGGCTTGTATAGATGGCTGCGCAGGCACACCCATAAAGTTTTTAAGTGAAAAAAGATTAACCATCTTGAAATCTATATAAGCATTTACGCCATAGCCTGATGGGCCGAAGAAATTGGTATTGGGGTATACAATGAATAACAATGTAGGTAGTATAACCAGTGCGGCCACCGACAGCAAGCCAAAACGGCTTTTGCTTTTCAAGGCCCCAAATAGCATGAACAAACCTGTAAATATATACACATGAATGAGCGTAGGCAGAAATACAACAAAAAACAACCAAAAATGCTCAGATAGTTGGGCTGTTATGATAAGTAGAATGATGCCACCAATTCGCGCCACATTACTTTTAACTAGCACAAAGATCAGTGCCGAAAGAAAAGCAATATACATCAGGTGCACGTCCAGTTTGTCGGGTAGTGCCAGCCCAAGGTCCAGTTTGCTGTTAAAATAAGTTACCGTAGCTATCAGTCCTATAATAACGAGCACGAGGCCATCGTATTTGCCCTTAGCAAAATATTTGCGGTCGTGCAGCCAGGATATTTCTGTAAGGTAGTGTAGGGGGCCAAGAATGGCATAAGAAAAAAGAAAAAGTTCAAAGGGTATGACCATCGCCACGCAACAGGAAATTATCATCAATCCAATATTCGCCAAATCAATTTTTTCTACCGCAGATAAACTCATTTTTTACTTTTTATATTCTATAACATTAAAAATATACTATTCAAAATGCATCTCAAAATTACAACCAATTCTCTATATCGGATAAAGAAATAGCATGATTTTGGTCATGCTATTGTATAAATTCAATTAAGTATTTTACCTGATAAGAGTAAGATCTCCATTGATGGTATTGGTTTTTACTTCAAGACTAACATTGTCTTTCGCTTCAAATTGTAGTGTCCAGAAATAAGTGCCCACATCACATGGAACACCGAGGAAAGTGCCGTCCCAGCCCTGGTTGATATAATAAGAATTATACACCCTATTGCCAAACCTGTCGAATATCATTAAATGAAAATCACCCAAAGCATACACATCCTGCGCCCTTATCCTGAAGAAATCGTTGAGGCCATCATTATTGGGCGTAAATGCATTCGGAATAAAGAAATGGTTGGGGCAATTAGGGTTATTTGATATTGTAACCTGGTTGCTGTTACTGCATCCGTCTTCTGTAGTTACAGTTACAGTATACAGACCCGGAGCATTTACAGTAAAAGTGGGATTATGTGAATTATCCTGCCATGTGTAAGCAAAGAAATTGCCAGGGTTCAATTGCACGGTGTCGTACAAGTTAAAACAAAGGCTGGTGTCATCCCCAAGATAGGGCTGTGGTTTTATATAATACTGCAAAGTTGCGGTATCTGTTTCAACACATCCGTTCTTAGTAGTTACAGTTAGTGAATAAAAACCCGGCTTACCGAATATAAGGCTGCTGGTTTGCCCTGTTGACCACGTATATTTTGAAAATTGTTGGGCAGTACTTAGCGTTACAGAATCTCCCGGGCACATATACCTGCTGCCTAAAATCCGCATCCCTGTATCAAAGTAATACATCACATGGGTCGTGTCAGATAATATACAATTGTGTACGGTGTGTACAGTAACCATATAAGTACCCGGACCTGTAACAGCATAAGATGAGCCGGTGGAATTATCCTGCCATTCGTATGATGTAATGATATTAGAAGGAAGAGGTTTTAAAGTGATGCTTTTCCCAAAACACAAAGCGGTGTCATCATTCAAAACAATAGAATCTCTGTTGACAATAAGTGTATCGAAAATGGTGCAACCGACAGGTGTTAATGCCTGTACGGAATAGACCCCTGTATGTGTTACGGTAATAGAAGAAGTTGTTGCTCCGGTTGACCACAAAAAATTATGAAAACCGCTATCAAGAGATAATTGAAGTTGAAAATCAGATGAGCACAGATAGGTGTCAACAGATGGAAGTGTATAATTTAGAAAAGCGTCCTTAAGATTATATAAACTAGCTCCCGCCTGGCCGGGTTCTGCACCATTTGTTGTATTATAACAGGGGCTTATCGGGTTATTAACCATACCTGCTGCGCCACCTGTAGCAACTACTGATACTCCTGCAGGCGTAGATGGGGTTGAAAACCAAGCCAGGCCACCACCACCACCACCACCCGGGCCATGACACTCGCCTGCAAATAAAATGTTGAAATTGGAGCCACCAAAGCCACCATTTAAATCTATATTCAGTGCACCTGAATAATTATTGCATAATAAATATACTGCGCCCCCTGCACCTCCTGCAGATGTCCCCTCGTCCTGGATAACAGGTACTATGCTTGCACCATTAGAATGTATGATATTACCATTGCCTTTTATTGCGCCCGCCTTAATAAATATGATACCACCACCATTCCCGCCATCATATACAGTAAATCCATTGTCATTCTGTGGGCCGCCACCACCACCACCCATAAAAACTCTGTCGGGGGTGAAGGTTGGGCTATAACCGCCATAGCTGAAATATAATGCGTTGATGGCTGCTGCTGCACATGCACTATATTGGTAGCCCCCATTTCCGCCGATACCAAAATTAGCTCCACCACCGGCACCTGTATTACCGGCGCCAGCGCCGCCGCCGCCATTGGCTAATGGCGCCCTGCCGCATTCCTGGCCGCTAATATATTGTGCAATACCTTCCCCTTTTGCTCCGTCATCAAATGATGCAGCCGAGGTGTAAAAGTCAGTGGTACTGCTGCAATTAAAGAAATTACCAAAAATAGTCCCGCCCCTGAAACCATTATAATCGGCCGAAATTGCAGAATTCAATATTAATGTGTCTTGCACATAAAACACCAACACGCCACCCACACCGTTGGCCCAGGGTGCACATTTTAGAGTATCTATAACTGTTGCGTTGCCGTTATAACTTGGCACTCTGATAAGCTGTACACTATCTGGCACACTGTAGGTATGGCACAGAGGTATATTAAATGTAACAGTGTCGCCGCTTATGCTTTTTACTGTATTAAATTCGTAATAGCCGGCACTATTTAAAGCCGTTATCTGACCATAGGCAGCCGTATTAGGAGTATTAATAGTGGCGCCTTTCATCTGTATGATCATCACCGTGTCATGCACCGCAAAAACAAGATTATTAACCACTGCACGGGTATTAGTGAGATAAGTCACTTTGGCATACTGGTTGATTACCCCTTGTATATTTTGTGCTCTTGTTGCCAAGACGCACGGCAATAATAGTATAAAGGTCAAATAATATTTTATCCCTCTTAGTGAATGTAAGTTTTCAGTCATAATATTCCCGCTTTATAGTGAGATAAATATAGTAATTATGTTTATTGTTTCCTGTTATTTCTAAATATATTTTTAAAAATTGTTTTTTCATCTCCTTTCCGGTCATAAAAAATCCCTTACCTTTGCCAACCAAAATTTTTGGCGAGGTAGCTCAGATGGTTAGAGCGCAGGATTCATAACCCTGAGGTCACGGGTTCAACTCCCGTCTTCGCTACCAAGCCCCTGCAACAGCGGGGGCTTTTTTATGTTTACAATATATATATGCTATTCCTTTGTGCATAAGAAGACTTACATTGCTTATATGTCAAGCTGATGCAGGTATTTTATTCCATACAAAATATTATAGGTTTACGCTATTTCATAACATACTGCTGCAGCATAACCCTCAGGGGCTTCAAGTTCTTTAAAACCCCAGCTTAGTGACGATGTCTCAAGCAAAGGGATACAGCCATCCTCAGATGCAGGCAAATCCAATACAAAATCCCGGCTCGATTTAGAATTTTCGATTCCCCATTTCACCGCAGGAATTACCGAAAATTCCTGTAGCGGGTAACTCAAGCCTTTACCCATTGCCTTTATATAAGCCTCCTTCAATGTCCAGAGACGAAAGAAGTTTTTGATGTTGGAATCGGGATTTGAGCCATTGAGCCATTCGGCAATTTCGTCATCAGAAAAAAAATTCTTTGCGAACCCCTCCATGTCATTAATAACAATGTGCTTTTCAATATCTACCCCAATCACTTTATCGCTCACGCCCAACAAAGCCCACTCACCCCTATAAGATAAATTAAAATGCAAATCATCACCTGCCAATAATGGCTTGTTGTAAAAATCAGAATACCCAAATACGATCTCAGCCGGTTCTTTATGCAAATATCTGCTGAGAACATCACGCAAAAACGTATTGGCAGCTATATATCGCTGCCTGTCTGTTTCCGCGGCGTAAGCTTCTGCGCGTTTTTGTTCATGCTCGCTCATCAGCCCGAGGCTTATCTCCACATCAGTAAGTCGCCGCCTGTGAATATGCACAAACCCTCCCCAAGTACTTATTTCGCTATATTCCCTGCTGTTCATCAAACACTAAATTACGCTACATTCCCTCCAAATCATCACATCATCGAATTATCTTCGCACAATGACACCCCAACGCAAAGCGCGCATTACAAGCGTACTCAACAAACGGCAGCCCGACCTCACCCTCATTCTCGAAAATGTGCACGATCCCCACAATATCTCGGCAGTAATGCGCACCGCAGATGCTGTGGGGATACAGGAACTTTACATACTCAACACGGTCATCAGACCTCATAAAAAATTTGGTAAAAAAAGTTCTGCTTCTGCCGCTGGCTGGCTCACTATCCACCAGTTCACCGATACCGAAGCCTGTATGCAGGAAGTAAAAGCCCGTTACAGCAAGATATACGCCACCCACCTTGGCGAAAAAGCTCATTCCCTGTATGATCTGAACCTGACAGAGCCTGTGGCACTAGTTTTTGGCAATGAGCATGCAGGTATCACTGCGGAGTGTCTTAGCTATTGTGATGCCAACTTCATTATTCCGCAGGTGGGCATGGTGCAATCCCTCAATATTTCTGTAGCTTGCGCGATTAGTCTTTACGAAGCCCTGCGTCAGCGTACGCTTGCTGGTTTCTATAACGGCCAGCCCCGTCTGCCTAAATCTGAGAGGGAGAGCCTCTCCACTCAATGGGGCTTGTATGAAGAACAGGCGGGGGATTAAAAAAAACTGCTGTTTAAATTGAAAGAAAATAGAAATATCAGGAATTTATTCCTGTAGGTGTAGCTCAGTTAAAACGATGTATGAGTTTCTTCTAACTAATTACATTCGATATCAGATTTATAACCCTTATCGACGCCTTGTAATAAGGGAGACAGGGCAACTGCTGTTTTCATTTAGACCAAATGAAAACTCTCAATGAACTTGGTAGTAAAATTGCCTTTTCTGAATTGCTCATTCTTCATCAGTTGCAAGTGAAAAGGTATAGTCGTTTTTATACCCTCAATTACATATTCGCTCAAGGCTCTTTCCATGGTATTGATAGCTTCTTCACGTGTCTGTGCAATGGTGATGATCTTGGCTATCATAGAATCATAATAGGGTGGGATAGTATAACCTGCGTAAATGTGCGAATCCACCCTTACTCCATGTCCGCCGGGAGTGTGTAATACAGTAATTCTACCAGGGCTGGGACGGAAATCATTATAAGGGTCTTCCGCATTGATGCGGCATTCGATAGCATGCATCACAGGCTCATAATTGCGCCCGCTGATAGGGACTCCTGCCGCGATCTTTATTTGCTCTTTGACTAGGTCATAGCTTATTACCTCTTCTGTTACACCATGTTCTACCTGGATACGTGTATTCATTTCCATAAAGTAGAAATTACGGTGTTTGTCAACGAGGAACTCCACAGTACCAACACTTTCATAATTTATTGCAGAGGCTGCTTTGATAGCCGCCTCGCCCATTTTCTGCCGAAGCTCATCAGTCATGAAAGGAGATGGAGATTCTTCAACCAGTTTCTGGTGCCTGCGCTGAATAGAACAGTCACGCTCGCTCAGATGGCAAACAGTGCCAAATTGGTCGCCTGCAATTTGTATTTCTATATGTCGCGGCTCCTCCACAAATTTCTCCATGTAGATGCCGTCATTCTTGAAAGAAGCGCCCGCCTCTGCTTTTGCAGTGTCATAAGCTTTTTCCATTTCAGCTTCTTCCCATACCACTCGCATCCCCTTACCACCTCCACCAGCGGTGGCCTTAAGAATAATAGGGTAGCCCATTTCTTTTGCAAGTTCTTTGGCCTGGTTCACACTTTCCAGCAAACTCTTGGAGCCGGGTATGCAGGGCACACCTGCTTTTATCATAGTTTCCTTAGCCGTCATTTTATCGCCCATAGAGCGTATCATAGATGGTGTTGGACCAATGAACTTGATATTATATTGGGCGCATATTTCAGAAAAATTGGCATTCTCAGCAAGAAAACCATAACCGGGATGAATGGCATCAGCATTGGTGATCTCCGCTGCGGCCATGATATGAGGTATATTAAGGTAAGAGTCTGCACTTTGAGCTTTACCTATACAAACCGCTTCATCTGCAAACCGCACGTGCAGGCTATCCTTGTCGGCAGTGGAATAAACAGCAACGGTTTTTATACCCATCTCGCGACAGGTGCGGATAATGCGTAACGCAATCTCCCCACGGTTGGCAATCAGTATTTTTTTAAACATTGTATTAAATTTCTCAATGATTTAGTTCTCAATGGCTCAATTTTGATGCCCATTAGATTTTTTATATACTATTTAGACACCCTAATAATGCATAAAAAAATCCGAGTCTTTGCGCCCTAGCGTCTTTGCGGTAAAATTATTTAAGCGATCTCAACAAGAAAC
>JABDGU010000093.1 GCA_013285905.1 Bacteroidota bacterium
TGCATCCATATGTATCACCTTAACGTTCTCATTAGGTGTGCTGCTCTTTAAAAAAGCGAAGAAGGTATTTTGAAACAGCCCACGTATAAAATTTGCCCTGGAATGATTTTGTAAGAAGTTATTATGTTGATTACGAAGTGCTGGGTGCAGTGAATAACTACTATCAAATAGCATTAAAATATAAGGGGATAAAGCTGTAAAAAAGTAATATTAAGGCGTTTTCTCTTATTATTTTCCACCCCAAAGGTTCACTTCGCCAATACCATTTATTTTAGCCTCATGAAATTTGCGCAGCATAGCCGGCAATACATGTGAGTTTTGCAGATCATAGTTATCATTCGGACCATATAAATTGGTTGGCATCACCGATATAAAATTGCACCCATATTGACTACGGTAAGCATCACATAGTTTGATGCCCGCTATTTTGGCTATGGCATAAGGCTCATTTGTTTCTTCTAATAGCCCGGTTAAAAGATATTCTTCTTTCAATGGCTGCGGGGCCATTTTAGGATATATGCAGGATGAACCTAAGAACATCAGTTTTTTCACCTTGTTTTTATACGACTGGTGTATGATATTGCTTTCTATCATCAGGTTATCATACAAAAACTCCGCCCTGTAAGTATTGTTCGCCATTATGCCGCCTACTTTCGCAGCAGCAAGAAAAACATAATCGGGTTTATTTTCGCTGAAGAATTTCGTAACTGCTTCCTGGTCCCTCAGGTCCAGTTCATCGGAGCTTCGTGAAAGAAAATTATGAAAGCCTAAACTTTCCAGTTTACGCTTTATGGCGCTACCCACCATTCCTCTATGGCCTGCTATATATATCTTACTGTCTTGCTCCATTCTTATTTTCCTTACTCATATTGACGTGACACACTGAACCCTGATTTTTTAAGTAGCTGCTCCCTGCTAAAGAGGTCGAGGTCGGCTGCTACCATTTCTTTTACCAGTTCGGGCAATGTATATTTTGGTTCCCAGCCCAGTTTTTGCTTTGCTTTGGTATTATCGCCTATCAGGAGGTCCACTTCCGTAGGCCGGAAATAAGCAGCATCAACTGCAACCAGTTCCTGCCCGGGTTTTAAATTATAGGTATTGCTACAGCTTTTCACTATTCCTTTTTCATCTATGCCACTGCCTTTAAATTCCATTTCCACTCCTATTTCCGCAAAAGACATTTTAATAAACTCGCGTACGGGCGTTGTGATGCCAGTGGCTATTACATAGTCTTCAGCGGTATCCTGCTGTAGTATAAGATACATCGCCTCTATATAATCTTTGGCATGTCCCCAGTCGCGTTGTGCATTCAGGTTGCCAACAAATAATTTGTCCTGCAGGCCAAGGGCTATTTGTGCAACAGCCCGCGTTATCTTTCTTGTAACAAATGTTTCTCCTCTTAAAGGGCTTTCGTGATTAAACAAAATACCATTGCAGGCAAACATATTATAGGCCTCGCGGTAATTCACGGTTATCCAATAAGCATAAATTTTGGCTACGGCATACGGCGAGCGTGGATAAAACGGTGTCCTTTCCGATTGGGGTATTTCCTGTACGAGGCCATACAGTTCAGAAGTAGAGGCCTGGTATATCCTGGTTTTTTTTGTAAGCCCTAGCAAACGTACAGCTTCCAATATGCGCAAAGTGCCTATCCCATCGGCATTGGCCGTATATTCCGGTGTGTCAAAACTTACTTTCACGTGGCTCATGGCCCCCAGGTTATATATCTCATCGGGCTGCACCTCTTGTATAATGCGTATCAGGTTGGTACTGTCGGTAAGGTCCCCGTAATGAAGTATAAAATGCCGGTTATTTACATGCGGGTCTTCGTAAATATGGTCAATCCTGTCGGTATTGAATAAAGAACTGCGTCTTTTTATCCCATGCACTATATAACCCTTCGCCAATAAAAAATCTGATAAATAAGCTCCGTCCTGCCCCGTTACCCCTGTTATTAATGCTGTTTTAGGCATATTCGTTTTTTTCAAGGAGTATTAATGCCCCTTCATTTTAAATACAGGATACCAAAGTAAAATTTTTAACTTACTTAGCCCAATATTTGACTAAAATTAACTAATTGGGCATATTAAACAGTGTAATAAATTATATAAGATTCTTGTTTTGGTATACTCGAATTCGGCAGCTGTCCCATTCTAAGACCTTTCGAAATAGCCTGCAGTTTCCCGCCTTGCCAATTCCAACCGGGGCATATGTCATTTTTAGATTCACCCCCATAAGGGCGCCGGAGTTCATCTATTCCCATCATTGAGCAACAAGTTTTATGATAGCTCGTGAAAACTCAAAAATTGTTTCTTGCAAGAGAAAAGAACAATAAAGTAAAGTCTAATAATCCCTCTGCACTGCCACTGCTTCTATATGAAAATAGATGCCCTCATGTTCTGATGGGTTCTCTACACCAAAATAATAAACACTTTCTTCTTTGTTTTGTATCACCTGGAAGCCCACGGGGCCACCCGGAAAATCTATCCTGCATTTTGAGGCATCGCAGACATAGCCGCTTCCTTTTTCAAAGATATTGTGTCCTTTTTGGTGCCCGTCTGTTTCCACATGGAAGTTTACTTTGCCATTGCTTTCGCAACCGGTTATCTGTTCTATAAGCGGTTTCAGATCGCCCAAAATTGTTACCGGGTGCGCATCCGTAAGCTGCTTTACCTGGCTCAGCAATTTTATATCATTAAAATGCCCTGTTCTGTTGGTGCTGATGGCAAGGTAAATAAAGGCCGTATTGGGCGGTATGTTTACCGGTAGCACTATGTTGCTTTTACAATCATTACAACTCCTGTCAAGGCTATGGTCTTCACTCATTAGCTTGGTGAGGCGTAAGTCCTGGGCAGCCGCTGCAAAGCATAAGATCAATAAGGGGGCAAGTATCAGTTTTTTCATATTTTACGGGCTTTTTAATGAGCGGATATAAAGCTAAGTATATGCAAATTTAGTGCCTGCCATTCAACATAGCCTTGTACAATTCTGTTGGTTTATTATATAATTCACGGCCTGCCCGCACTATTTGTTGCCGCTTTATGGCCGCTTTATAGCCGCTAAGAAAAAAAGCAATATGGGCTGTGGTAAAGGGTTTCAAAATGATAAAGTTGTTTTTGAGTGAAAAAATAATGGCCGCTTGGGTTTTCAGCCTACGCGAGTGAACAGGAAATGCCCGATGTCCGATATGCAAAAAATGCGGGCATTGATTTTGTGGGTTTTGGGCTGAAAGTATTGTCAGGAAAGTGTTATGCATATTTTTTTAAATGTCCGACTATGCCCGATTCTGTCCTGCCAGCCGTTGCTATTGAATAGCATGGAATTTGTAAATTTTTTGCTTTTCATTTTAGGTATGCCAAGGGCTTATATGGTTTAAATATGCCGCAAATTTTATGCCGTTTTGGATCGTGGCAGAAAAAAAATTTGTGTGTATGTATAGGCTTTATCGCTCCGATGTGGGTGCGTTGGAGTCCCGAAAAGGAGACTCCAACGGGAAGGAAGTGGAAAACCAGGGGCAAAGGAAAATATATTTATACTGAATTTCTTACCTTTGTTTATAAATTGCACGGGATATGACTTATATCGTAATTGATACAAGAGACAAACGATCACTGAGTTTTTTACAATACGTAAAAACATTGCCTTTTGCTAAAATACAGTCATCTGCAAATGTTACTACTATTAAGGCTATGGAGCAGGCTAAGAAGGGTAAAACCACCAGGCACAAAAATGCAAAAAATCTTATTCCATTTCTGAATAAATAGTTGCGCAATCCACCAATCCATTAATCCTGCAAATCCAAATCATTTTTTCTCCCGTTCCAAAGTAAGGAGTATAATATCATCAGCGCAATGCTTTATTTCTGCACTGTCGAGGCCATTGTAGTAGCCGCGTATGTTACGGTTCTTATCCAGCAGCACTATCTTTTCTGTATGGATAAAGTCTTCCGCGCCGCCGTCGCCCGGCCCCACGGCAAGGCCCAGTTCATTACGGGCATAATTGTAAATGCTCTTTTTATCACCCGTCAGGAACCACCAATGGTCATGGTTCACATTATACCTGTCGGCGTATGCTCGCAACGCAGGCACAGAATCAGCACCGGGATTCACCGTAACAGAAACCAATTGGAAACTAACTTCAACCGGGTTCTCTTTCTTCATGTCCTTTTTAAAAGCGCCCTGCAATAAAGACATATTGCTTGTAAGGTGGGGGCAGATATTGGGGCAGCTAACGTAGAAAAAATCTATCACCAGTATTTTGCCGTCCAGGTCTTTATTTAAACAAACATTTGCGCCCAACTGGTTGCTCAGGCGCAGGTCTGCTACCTTATGATAAACAGTATCGTATTTTACTTTGCCATCCCTGGTCAGGCTGTCTGTGCGCTCCACCATATAATGGCGCGGCATGTGCACCTTCCCTTTAGAAAGTTGCTTTACCATAAAATAACAAGAAAGCGGTAGCAAAACTGCTACCGCTAATCCTAAAAATACCCTTCTTATTTTCGAAAATCTATTATTCATTTAGTATGTAACCAAGTCTGATAATTGATCTCACAAACAAATACTCTGTATTGTACCCCCTCATTTCGTGAGATTGCTTCGTACCTCGCAATGACGCGAGTACAATGCTAGCGCGTTGGCGAAGTAGTATTCATAAACAACCAGAAACTACCATCGGCAAGGAATGCTATTATGAACCATATAAACAATGTAATAGGTATGGCCATCGTCACAATAAAGTTCGAGACCTCATCGCCAAGGTGCATAAATACAGCTATGATATAGCCGGCTTTCAGAATTGTTAAAGCAAGGAAAAAGAATGCAACCAAAGCTTTGGGCATCTGGTGGCTGAAGAACATACCCATTATTACCTCGGCAACGGTTATCACCAGCAATATCCAAAACACCTTCCATATCCTTTTTATCTGGCTTTTGCTCTCGGGTGATTGAACATCGGTATGATGCTGCAGGATACCTGAATACAATTTAGACTGGTCTCCTTCGTATAAGCTTTGAACTGTGTGTTGGCTGTGACCTGACATGCTGTATAATATTTTTAGTGTTAGTTTTTTATTTTTTTATCTCTCCCCCTTCAGGGGGCAGGGGGTGTTAAAGCAAATAGAAACAAGTGAATACGAATACCCAAACCAGATCTACAAAGTGCCAGTAGAGGCCTATTTTTTCAACCATTTCGTAATGCCCGCGGCGTTGGTAAACACCGTTTGTAGTATTGACAAGCACCAGGATATTGAAAACAACCCCTGAAAATACGTGGCCGCCATGGAAACCTGTGATGGTGAAGAAGTAATTAAAGAAATCGTGTGTGGCCTGCATACCGTGTGCCGGCAATGCTGCCATCACGGTATCTTTATGATGATTGAAGAAATGCTCGAAAGCGCTCACCGGTGTAGTAGGATCGGTGAAAGAACCCCACCAGCCGCCTTCGCTGTGCAAGTGTGTCCACTCCCATGCCTGGCAACTTAAAAAGCCTATACCGCCAATGATGGTCCAAAGCATCCATTTGATAACATTTTTGCGGTCGCCATAATGTCCTGCATGCACTGCAAGCACCATCGTTACCGAGCTCATGATGAGGATAAAGGTCATTAAACTCACGAACAACAAAGGCAGGTTAGCCTCGCCCATAAAAGGGAAAGACTTGAACACCTGGTTGGCATCAGGCCAAACCGCACTAAAGAAACGGGTAGTGCCGTAAGAGATAAGTAAAGCTCCGAATGTAAAAGCATCGGACATAAGGAAAAACCACATCATCATCTTACCATAACTCACATTGAAAGGAGAACGTCCCCCTCCCCATGCTTTCGATTCTGTAATACTCGTTGCTGTTGCTTGTGCCATAGCTTATTTTATGTTTTCCTTAATTTTAAGATTGCGCGAATTTCGAAAGAATTTTATTGATTTGCCAGAAAGAACACAAATAAATATATCCACAATGCATCCACAAAATGCCAATAGGCTGCCATTATCTCCAAACCCGTAGCACTATAAACCTTAACTCGTGTTCTAAAAGCGCGGAAAAATACAATTAATAATGCAATTATTCCACCCGTTATATGCAAAAGATGCATTCCGGTAATAATAAATAAAAAGGATTCGCTTGGATTACCATTTAATCTAATATTATGTGCATATAATTGCCGGAAACCCGCAAATTGTAAAACACCAAACAGTATCCCCAACACAACCGTCGTGCTGATAAGCGCCCTGAATTGCTGCATCTTCCGCGCCTTAAACGCTTTTACGCCCAAAGCCATTGTAACACTGCTGATAATTATGGTAAATGTAGAAGGCCAGAATATGAAAGGAAGTTTATAATATACCCAATTGCCTTGCCCCTCGCGCACCATGTATGCACTTGTAAAGCCTGCAAACATCATAGTGATGCTAGCCATAGCCAGCCACATGGCAAATTTTTGCGGATGTATCTTTTTTCTTTGTGCGGTAAGTTCCATATCAATTCAAAAGTCAAAAATTAAAATTCAAAAAAGCCTACATCTTGTTAAACAAGAGCGCCAGCAGTACTACGGGCAAATAAGCAAAAGATGTAAACATTACACGTTTTGCCGATTTATGATCGTTCTTAAGGTAAAAAACAAAAGATGCCATAAAATACAAAACTCCGCAGGCCATTGTAATATACATACCAATATTGCCAGTCATGCCCACTAAACGCGGCATAATGGCTAAGGGAATAAGTATAAGACTGTAGAACATGCATTGCAAAGCTGTGAAGCGTGTTTCTTTTTCCCTGCTTGGCAGCATATTGATGCCCGCCTTATTATAGTCGTCATAACCTACCCATGCTATAGCCCAAAAATGCGGGAATTGCCAGAAGAACTGGATGAGAAATAATATAACCCCACCTATACCGATGCTACCGGTTGCAGCCGTCCAACCTATAAGTGGTGGCAATGCACCCGGAATAGCCCCTATAAAGACAGCTATCGGGTGTATTTTTTTCATTGGGGTATAGGCAAAAGCATAGAGTAACAGGGAAACAAAACTGAGAATGCCTGCCAGCGGCGTGAAGAAAAAACCTAACAAGCAGGCCCCTGTAATGCCGGTAACGATGGCAAATATCCAGGCCTCTGCAACCCCCATACGCCTTTCGGGCAATGGCCTGGACATAGTGCGCTTCATGTAGGCATCACTATAACGCTCAATTATCTGGTTGATGGTATTGGCACCACCAGTAACTAAAAGGCCGCCGGCAAACAGAAGGAT
>JABDGU010000094.1:0-4894 GCA_013285905.1 Bacteroidota bacterium
TTTTTCCCAGGATAATACAAGAGTAGTTACAGTTTTTTACGATCAACCTGCAACAATCTATGATGCTCAAACCGGGAAGCAGATAGCGATATTGGAGGCTATTAATACCGCTGTTTTTTCCCCGGATGGGTTACGGATAGTTACTACGGCTGATGATGATGAAACAATAAAGATTTGGGATGCCCATACAGGAAAGCAAATAATGATATTAGAAGGGCATAGAAACAATGTTCGGTCTGCTGCTTTTTCCCCCGATGGCACTAGAATAGCAACTGCTTCTGACGATAGCACGACAAGAATTTGGGATGCTCACACAGGAAAGCAAATATCTGTAATGGAGGGGCATACAAACAGGGTTCGATCCGTTGCTTTTTCGCCCGATGGTACACTGGCGGCAACTGCTTCTGATGATAGAACAGCGAGGATTTGGGGTGCCCATACTGGTAAGCCGATTGCCATATTGAAGGGTCACACAGATGCTGTTAATTCCGCTATGTTTTCTCCAGATGGTACACTGATAGTTACTGCCTCTAAGGATGGTACAGCAAGGATTTGGGATGTCCATGCAGGGAAGCAAATAAAGGTATTAGATAGGGGGTATACAAACAATATTTATTCGGCTGCCTTTTCTTCTGACGGCTCACTGATATTTACCGTTTCTAATAGTAACATAGTAAGGGTTTGGGATGCTCACACAGGGAATTACATATTAACCTTGAAAGGGGATACAGATGGTGATCATGCCGCTGCTTTTTCACGCGATGGTACACGGATTGCTACTGCTTATATTGGTGGAACCGTAAAAATTTGGGATGTTCGTGCAGAGAAGCAAATAAAGGTATTGACGGGGCATGCAAGTGATGTCTATTCTATTGTTTTTTCACCTGATGGCGCAAGGGTATTCACCGCTTCTTATGATAATACAACAAGAATTTGGGATGTCAATACAGGAAAACAAATTACAGTTCAAGAAAGGCATCAATCCGTGGCTCATTGCACAATTTTTTCACCTGATGGAACATGTGTGGCAATCGCTTCTGACGATAGTACAGCAAAAATTTGGGATGTCCAAACAGGAAAACAAATAGTAACATTGGAGGCGCTATCAATTATTCATTCCCTCGTTTTTTCACCTGATGGAACAAGGGTAAATACAATTTCTAATGATAATACAGCAGAGATTTGGGCCGCTCATACCGGAAAGCAAGTATGGAAATTAGGGGAACATAAAGGAGAAATTCATTCTGCCGTTTTTTCACCTGACGGAACAAGGATAGTTACTGGTTTTGCTGATGGCACAGCAAGGATTTGGGATGCCTATACCGGCAAGCCAGTTGCGACATTAGAGCTGAAATCCAATGTTTTTTCCGCTATGTTTTCTCCTGATGGAACAAGGATAGTTACGGCGTCTGCTGATAGAACTGTAAGAATTTGGAATGCCCGAACAGGAAAGCAAATAATGGAATTGAGAGGATATACTGACAGCATTACTTCTGCGGTTTTTTCCATGGATGGCATGAGGGTAGTAACAGCATCTAACGATAGCACAGCAAGGATTTGGGATGCGCATAATGGAATGCAAATTCTAGTAATGAATGGGCACGATTGTGTCGTTTCCGCTATTTTTTCCCCTGATGGAACAAGAATAATTACTGGTATTTATAATGCAGCACCAATTATTTGGGATGCTCATACGGGAAAACAAATAGCAGAGTTGACAGCAGATATATTTTTTGGCTTCGGTGTATCTCTATCTATAGGGCGTGGACCTATGGGGTATTCACCTAGGGTCCAGTCTGCTGCTTTTTCGAGAGATGGCACTCGTATACTTACTACCGCTTCTGGCGATGGAATGGCAGTTATTTGGGATGCTTACACGGGAAAACTATTAGTGGCATTGGATGAACAAGAGCGTAGCGTTCGTTCTGCTGTTTTTTCTCCTGATGGCAAACGGATAGTTACCACGTCTGCTGATGGTACGCCAGCTATCTGGCTTATCTCTATCTCGGAAATAATAAAAAAAATGAATAATAAAGTAGAAGACCTGTCACGGGAAGAGAAAGCCAAATACGGTATAGAGACTAAATAAATGATATGGAGTACAAATTCCCGATTAGAATAGGTATTACTGGGCACAGGTCTTTAACAGGGGAGGAGTGGGAACATGTCATTGCAGAACTCCATAAATCAATAAACTGGATAAGGGATAAAGTAGATAAGCAGAGAAGGGAATTGGGTATAAAGGCCGAATATTATATCTCGGGTATCACGCCACTGGCCGAGGGGGTGGACAGGTTATTTGCCGATGAAGTATTAAAGCAAGGCGGCAAACTGGAGGCCATCCTGCCATTTAGAAAAGAAATTTACGAGAAGGATTTTCAGGACAATATATCTGTATCAGAGTTCAACAGGCTATTAAGCTATGATCGATCCCCCATTATTATAGATGTGCGCGATGCGCCGAATAAGGAATGGTCTTACTACCATACCGGCAAATTGCTTGTTGACCAATGTGATATATTAATCGGAGTATGGAATGGGAATGATGCGAAAGGAGCGGGTGGCACACAAAATATTATTCAGTATGCCAAAGAAAATAAAGTGCCAACCATCATTATCCATCTTGATAAAAATAAAAAAACAGAACATTCTAACACGGCCAATATAGATTTTACAGCATACCTGCAATTCAGCAAACAGTGGTACAAATTGGGTAATAATATCCGTGAGGGGCGCATAGCTAAACCGCCTTTCGGCTCACTGGCCGTAAAAATTGGCAGGGAGGAGGCAGGGAAGATGGCCACGCTTTTCGATGCTTATAGTATTTGGGACTACGCGGCCATAATGCATCAAAAAACGCATAAGCGCCTGGTGTCCTTTCTTTATCTTTTCGCGGCTATTGCATCTTTAATAGGCATTTTCACTATTTTATATGATACCCTGCTTCATACAGCGGGCAATTCAGGGGACAATATCTCATGGCATGAAATAGTTACTCATTGTTTTGAGGCTTTTGCCTTAGTTGCTGTAATATTATGGTATTCCTACATCAAAAATGCCTCAAAACATAAGAAATGGGTACAGTGCCGGATATGGGCTGAAAAAATAAGGCTCTTGGTATTTCAAATTAGCTGCACTAAGAGAAAAAATGAAAGAATGGATGAAAATATTGATATGCCCCTTTATGAAAACAAAAACTGGTATAGCAGAGTTTATCTTTCTTTGGCAAAAGAGTTCGTTAGAGAAACGAGTGCTCGTTTGGAATTTAATGAGAGGGTGGACATACTGCGAGAATTACTGGTTAAAGAGCAGATCGTTTATCATAAAAATAAACTAGAAACGAATGAAGGGTTTACGCGCAATCTTAGGAGGATAAGTTCTATATTTTTAGGCATTGCTTTTAGTTGTGTAGTGCTGGAAATTTTCCTGGATATTTTTAATAAGGGCATACGGGCCGGAGCCTTGGGGCCATTTCATTTAGTCTTTGGTGTTATCATAGTGCTGATACCTGTATTTTGGGGAGTGTTAGAAGGTTATAAAAGCATTGTGGACCATGAAAAAGCCATTGCCATAAACAAGACCATGATGCTTCGTTTTAAATCAATCCTGAACGACCTTGACAATTTTTGCAGCAATGAAGATGAACTGCTTACTGTTTTTGAAAAAATAGGATCGCTGATGCAATTTGAAAACAATGAATGGATATTTTTAATTAAAGACCCTGAGCCTGTTTTGTAGTTGGGAATTCTACTCACTTCACCAAATAGATGTCCATGACTGATTTTCACCCCTGAATAAACTTTCCGACCTTTCTACATATTTATTTGCGTCTATTCTCTTATCATTAAAGTCGTTATCTAAGCGGCTCAATTGCTTATGTAAAATCAAATAAGAACGTTTTAATTCGCTGTATTTAACTGAGAGCAAATACGAGGAAATAGCTGAGATAATAGTTGTCATAAATGCCAGCCACATCCTGTTATTAAAATAAAAACTTAAAGCGCCTAAAACTGCTACCAGGATAGTGAGGATGTGGAGAAAAATCCGAAAGCGATTAAGCAAGTTATCGTATCTGATCGATTTGTTCTTATACCATTCAATCTGGTCTTTCACCCTGTGCCTGCTATAATCATTTGCGGTGAGGTTTACAGGCGGCGGATCGGATTGCTTTGCAGGCAACAATTCAATATCATCAACGATTTCGAGCGCCTTGTTTTTTTTATCGTGCAGGGCATTGCATTGTTCTTCCTCACTTTGTCCAAAATAATGGCCACTTGAAGTACAGAAAAGATAAACCTCTGATTTGATGTCTTCTGCAACAGAGCGAATACTTTGCCAGCTTTTACTTCCTTTTGCGTGTAATGTGCTTGCAATAACGGATGTTGATAAGGCTGTAAAAACGGCTGAAAATAGAGTTAAGACCACTTTAATATTTGAAAACAGGTCAACCTGGGCGAGACAAATAAGCAGGGCAGACAGGCCAGATAAAACTACAGTGCTAATTTCCCACTTTACTCTTATTTGCTCTCAGTTAAATACAGCGAATTAAAACGTTCTTATTTGATTTTACATAAGCAATTGAGCCGCTTAGATAACGACTTTAATGAATAGCTGTAGCGTCTATTTGACAAAACACCTCCCAAACTTGTGAAAGTATCTTTTGTTTCATTGTATGATAAAGATATACTTTTGTTGTAAAGAGGCAATATATAATTTAACGGTCTAAAATAGAATTAGTATATGAGTACCTGGGACCATAGGATATTAGTGCAGGAATATGAGAAGAGTTTCTGGTTCGCATTTCATGAAGTGCATTATGATGACAGTGGCAAGGCATGGGGGAGTACGGAAAATGCAACGGATGTAAGCGGTGAAAGTATTGAAGAACTGCGTT
>JABDGU010000094.1:4971-6966 GCA_013285905.1 Bacteroidota bacterium
TGCGTTGGGTACTAAAAGGGATGGAAACCGGGTTAAGAAAACCAGCGCTATGGAAAGGTGAAAAATTTCCACAGGAATGGGATATACCTACCAATACAAAAGATGGTTTGCTATACCTGATAAACCAAAAAATTCAAACCTACCATGTACACCGCAATCACAGCGATCTGGGCGATGGTACTTTACTTACAGACTTCTTCAGTGATTTTACCCGAAGTGATTCAGTAATTTCTCATAACATGCGCCGGCACATAAAATATTCAGGAGATCATGACGATACTTTTTATATTCAAGTCCACATGGACAGGCTGGAAAAATTTACTGTTTACAAAGAAGCCTATAGCGAAGCAGATTATGACTTTGTGATAAAGCTGGAAGGCAAAAATATAAGCGAGGTATGCCACAATGATTTGGACAACGGAAATTATGCCGGGCCCATAAATTATTCTGACGAAAAGTGGTTTTATATGAGTGCTATCAACAATCGTAATAATATTGACGAGAATTTACAAAACGATCTGGAAAAAGCGCTACATGATTACCTGCTTAGTATCGCTGAGAAATAAAGACCTTGATTGACCGGGATCGAGGGATTATTGGATTGCCGGGATGTTTTTGCAGAGGCACAGGTGTCCCACACTTTGGAAGTGTGGGACACCAACAAACTACAATATCCATTCTTTAAGGGCATCGGCTATTTTGCGGTCGTTGCTGAGGCGGGGCACTTTGTTTTGCCCACCGAGGCGGCCAATTGACTTCATGTATTGAATAAAGGAATGCTCCCGCATTGATCTTATTTTCAGCGGTTGCAGGATATGCCCTGTTATGAGATCGTTATAATAAACATTTTTCTGACGAAGGCAATCATCGACCGAGCGCGCGAAAGCATCCATATTATCCGGCGCCTGTGCAAATTCAATGAACCATTCATGATATGGTAAACCGTTATCGCTATGTATGCATGGTGCCACTGTAAATTCTATCACGTGGGCATTATGCTCTGTTGCTGCCTGCATCATGGCCTGCTCTACTTCTTCGCCAATAACATGCTCGCCAAAAGCTGAAATGAAATGTTTGGTGCGGCCTGTTACTACTATGCGGTATGGCTCGGTGCTGACGAAACGAATGGTATCACCAATATTATAGCCCCAAAGGCCCGCGTTGCTGTTAATAATAAGCGCATAGTTTTCGCCCACTTTCACATCTGCAAGAGAAAGGCGTGTGGGATTATCATTAAATATCTCTCCGGCCGGTATAAACTCAAAGAATATGCCTGAATTGGTGTTTAATAAAAGGCCGGGCTCTGTAAGGGTGTCCTGGAAAGCGAAAAAACCTTCGGAAGCAGGGAATGTTTCCAGTATATCCACCTGGCCACCGAGGCTGTCCATCATTTTGGCCTTATAGGGTTCGAAATTTACACCACCCTGCACAATGACCTGAAGGTTGGGAAAAAGTTCCTTTATTTTTTTGCCTTCATTGCGCTGCATAAGCCAGTCGAAATACATCTGTACCCATGGGGGTATGCCGCTAATAAGGGTCATATCCTCTTTGCCCGTTTCTTCCACTATCTTATCCAGTTTGGTTTCCCAATCTTCTATGCAATTGGTTTCGTAAGAGGGCAATTGGTTGCTGCGGAGATAGCGAGGCACAAAATGATTAACAATGCCACTGAGGCGCCCGGTTGGTATGCCGCCCACTCTTTCGAGTTCTGGCGAACCAGAGAGGAAGATCATCTTGCCATCTGCAAAAGCCGTATTGCCGCTTTCTGCCATATAGCAGAGTAAGGCATCGCGGGCTGTGCCAATATGGTTGGATATGGAATCTTTGGTGATGGGAATATATTTTACGCCACTTGTGGTGCCTGACGTTTTAGCAAAATACATGGGCCTGCCATGCCATAGCACGTTCTGCTGCCCTTCCTTTATATGGTCAATATAAGGTTTAAAGGCTTCGTAATCGCGAATGGGGATGGCTTGTTTAAACTCATCATAGGTC
>JABDGU010000095.1 GCA_013285905.1 Bacteroidota bacterium
TTCTCTTCTTCAGGCTAAAATTATTAATTACCTACATGTTCCTACTTTTTTGAATAAGGCACTAAGATCATGCAATAAAATGAAAGTCAATTATTTATGAGTGCTTTTCTCACAAAATAATAAGTGTACTAAAGGGGGGGTATTTGTTGCTAAATGATTACTCATAGTATCAATTCTATACCTTCAAGAATTAATATGAAAGTACTTATGGAATTAAAAACACAAATTTGGGAATACATTGAAGAAGATTATTCAGATCTACCCTTTTTTTTAATAGAAAAGCTGAATGTGAAGGATTACACACTGCTTAATTCCAAATATTCCAATGAAAAAGTCTTAAATTCAAATTTAGAGGAAATAGTACGTTGGCATAAAATAGCAGATAGCACTTTGGGACATTGTTTTATTGAAAGTGGAGAGTGTGTTTTGAATATTAGTGGGGAGTATTGGTGGGGAGTTAGGGAAAGTGTCCATGTGCTGGGAGCCTTAACTACCTGGAGTATCGTAAGTAAGATTAGACTATTCGATAAAGCAGTAAATGAAATATGCCACGAAACTAATGCCACAAACAGCAATGACACCGAAGTGGCTTAAACGGACTAAAGTTGAAATTTAGCCAAATAAAGTGGCAAAGCAGCAATTTTAGCAATACTAAATACACTTTAAGAATCTATACTGACCTCAATGCGAAAGTGGGTTAAATGTCAATAGCGGTTTCTAAGCCCGAAAGATGATAAAGTTCAAAAAAGTAGAAGCAATTATTTAAATATGATAGTATATTTCAACATATAATTTTAGCAAATTAGCGTCAAAATGCCAGATTTAGACTACTTAATTCAATATTCTGAGATTTTTGAAGGGGAGCCTCCAGAATTAAGCTCGTTACTAAAAGGAATCAGTCGTTCTATGCTCTTAAAAGCAGCATCATATTTTCTTGGTTTTGCAAATGAAGGCTCCCAATATTCCGACTATAGAAACTTTTTACAAATGTTTTTTAGGTCTGAAAATGCTGCTGTTGGCAATCATGTTTATAATAAAATCTTACAGTTAATAAAAACGAGGTCGAATGGAATACCCTTTGGCATAACCTTTGTAAACCCTCAATCAATCTTGCAATTGTTTGAATATTGTTTTAATAATTTAGATGAGAATCATAGTCAAACCGAATCCCAAGCTGAGGTTTCCATTTTTAAAGCAATTATTTTACTTAACCAAGTAAATAATGAGACCCAGGAAAAAGGATTAGAACAAACTAAAGAACTCGATGTCGATATTAAACTGGCTGCTATTAGTCAGGCAATGTCGTATCCTAATTCTGAGTTTATCAATTATAATTTGCCAGAAATATTGGTTGCTCAATTAGTTAAGGCAGTCTATTTGTTAGAATTTCTTGATGGCAGGGAAGATACTAAGCCTCTATTAAATGCTTTTGTAAAAAATTTCAATTGTACCGATTGGAAAGAATATTTGAAAAAGTTGCTTCCAATTGTCATGGCTGTAAATAATACTAAAAGAGAAGGTATTATTGAACTAATAATTCCAAGGGACGAAGAGTTTAAAACTAAAATTGAATTTATTGATAATCTTATATTGCCACAAGAAGAATTGCTGGAAGAAGGATACGACTTTCGAACAATTAGAAGCAAACCTTTGTATAGCTTGGAACAAGGGAAGTATGCCGTTATATATCCTTTGTTTGTCGTTGAGATGGTTTTCAAAGGCTTATATTTCAAACTCAAACAAATTCACGATAGCCTTCCTATAGAACATAAAATAAAAGGCACCAATTTCAGGGGGTTCTATTGCGACAATTTTTCTGAACAAGAACTATTATATAAAACCTTGAATAACATCTTTGGTAAGCGTAACTATATCATTCATAGTGGTTCGTATATGAAAACCACATTTGGCATGATAGCTGAACCTGATTTTTATATAAGAAATGGTAATTCAGTCTTTCTTTTCGAGTCTAAGGATATACTTATTGATGGAAATATAAAATCGACTTTTGATTACTACCAATATGAATCTACATTTTCTAAAAAACTGTATTTTGATGTAGATGATAAGGGGAAAAAAAATAAAAAGGCAGTTTTACAATTAATTAATAATATTGAAAGATTACTAACGAATCAGCTTACAAATGACACTAAAAATAAGCCCCACCTACTTAGAATTTATCCAATACTCGTTTTACATGATCGACAATACAATGTTGCTGGGCTTAATGTCATTATTAATCATTGGTTTGCCTTTGAGTTAAGTCTTTTGAGAGCAAAAGGGATAAACACAGATAAAGTACGACCAATAATTATTATAGATATTGATAGCTTAATATTTTATGAAGAAGTTTTTAAAAGTGGCAATATAAGGCTTAATGATATTATTGATGACTACTTTAGTTATATAACTGTAAACAAAAAGAAAGTCTACAAAACTCAAGTAGAGGTAGATTATCAGCTAACGAAAAAACTAAATCCTTTTTCAATTTTTTTAGCAAATCATGTACGCAGGAATAATTTGAATAAAAAGCCTAAAATTCTGTTTGATAAGATTGTAAAAGTGTTTGCATAATAATATGCAATAATTACAACACACTTCTCCTATGCCATTTGTCTTTTTCAGATAAGCTACCAAATATTTCAGAATCGGATGACTTATGAATAATTGGTTCTTCCTTTTTAGCCCTCATATTTAATGAGAGGGAGTAATTACCCAATAACAGAATAAGATAAACAGAACAAGAAATATTAGTAATGATACAATGATTACTACTTTAGCATTACTTTTTGGTTTTGTTTGGTAAACTATGTTTTCCTTTCCATCTTCGCCAATAGTTTTAATAGCACCACTACCAGGTTCAAATTTGTTGCCACATTTAAGACAGGTAATGATAATCTTTCCACTTCCAAGGTTTCCATAAGCCATACCCGTTAAAGCTCCCCCTGTAAGCATTCCTAATCCACCAGCACTTGAATTAAATCCTTTTTGATTGGCTGAAATTTGATCAGAATGACATTTAGGGCAAATAATATGTTCTTTCATTCCATTTTTATTTAAATACGACCATTTTTTTTGTAGAGGTAATATTGCCATTACTAATTAGGTTGTAATAGTATATCCCAGACGGCAAAATTGAATTGTCCACCATTATATACCCAAAAGCGTTATCTACTTTGTATGATTTAATCTTTTGACCATTTGTATTGAATATTTCAATTTCACCATCTTTTACATCTTGTGGCAATTGGAATGTAATTTTTACTTGTCCAGAAGATGGGTTTGGAATTGGTTCTGAGATGCCATCCCTACTTTTTTGATTTTTTGCGACCCCTAATCCGTTCCCACAAAGTTCACAAGGAATTGTACCAGGTAAATTGTAGATTGAAGTTCCATTAGAATTTTGAACAACAGCTCTAAATTGATTATTGGCAGTACTATAAACGGTAAATGAATTGTCCCATTGTATCACAACGTCAGGTATTGAATCTACAACATTGCTGTTCTCATTAACAATAAGTAATTTACTATTCCCAATATTTGGGAAATACATAATAGCGACTTCTAAAAATGTGTCAGTATTAAATAAAGTTTCAGAAGGATAATAAACATTAGTGAAGTTTCCATTTTGCCAGGATGAAGGAAATGATCCTCCTGATAAAGTAGGTAGAGTAATTGTTTTCCAGAGACTATAGTCTAAATTATAGAAATTAAAAACTTTAGACATTCCATTGTAAACTGCAATCTTCTTTCCTGATAAACTAAGATTAACAATTTTTGCAAAATCAGATGATGAGCCAGTATATGAGTGATCTAATGTCATTTGACAAATGCCATTAAAACTGAATAGTATCAGGCTTGCTGCCATAAATTTTGCTTTCATTTTTTGTTTCAATTTCATTTATAATCAAAAGAACACAACATATATGTTATGATAAAAGTAGAAATTTTGCATTACATAACATATATGTTATGATAACATAAATGTTATTGACTGACTTTAGTGTTCGTGAGATACATCAGAAATCAAGACTACATTGATGCTTTTGGTAAAAACCTTAAAAAAATTAGGGAACAAAAAAAATTATCAAGAGAGAAGCTGTCTGCATATTCTGAAGTGGAAGTAATGCAGATTTACAGAATTGAAACTGGCAAAACTAATCCTACAATATCTACTCTCTATGCTATTGCAAATGGTTTACAAATCCATCCTAAAAAATTGCTTGACTTTGAATTAGAGGACAAATAGACTATTATTCAATTCTTATTCATAAAATGAAATATTTATCCAAGTTTATTCGAAATAAATAAGATTCCTTATTTTGAAAAAATATCATCAAATTGATAATGTTCTAATTGATTTCTATTCATCATCTGAAAATGAATATCAACTATCTTGCGTTCATTGATGTACTTTGAAATTACCGATTGAAATCGCTGAACTGTATTTCCATCAACTACACCGTCCCTATAAATTACCATAAAATACACAAAAGCAACCTTTTGGTAATTGCTATTGTATAAAAGTCTTAATTTGTTTAATTCAATTAATTTTGAATAAATCGACTCGAAATTTATATTGATATTAAAATACTTTATCTCGAATATTTTATCAGGTATTTCTTTTAGTCGGGATTGCATCAATATGTCTATAGGAAATTGATTGCCAATTTTTACATCTCTCTTAATTTCATATTCAAATAGGTTTTTAGAAACAATTCTATTCATAACAATTTCTTCAACAGCTAATGCATTTTCAACAATAGCATCTTCAACAATAATATCTCCAATTTTAGGAGGTGGGCATTTCTCTTTATCATTTAAATCAATTTCTGCATTTTCATTTAAAGCTAATTCATTTATTTTATTTACAGATGCACCCAGAAGTATATTGTCAGCTAAGATGTTCTGCTTTTTTTCCTCTTTTGATAATGGCTTTATTTCTTGTTGTAACTTTAAGATGTTAAGTTGGTCAATCTTATCAGTTATTTCAGTTTGTTTAATGAACCATCTTTTTAGTCCCCAATAAATTAGACTAACTCCAGATAATGAAAAAACAGATGAGGCAATTGGAATAATAATAAATAACCAATCAATTATCTTTTCTCTTCTATAAACAAAATTCTTAGAAACGTTAGTTAGAGAATCAAAACTGGATTGTGCAATCTGAAAATTTGAAACATCTTTAAAGAAGAACCAGGGAATAATAAATGCAAGGGTTAATAAAATAATTCCTACTGAAACAATAAACTTATTGAAATCACTAAAATCCAACTTATCAAACATTAGGTTTTGGGATTTAGGAAATAAAACTAATAATTTTTATTAATAACTCATATTGGAGAAAGAGATTAATGAACTATTGATAAATTGTTTAAAAGTATTAGTTGTATGACTTTCTTTAAATCCATTTTTTTTTTGCAAAAAGCTATTGAAGCAATATTATTAACGTTACCATTTTGGCATTAAGTTCTTTGTTTAGTAAAACAGATATCAAAATTATAGGCGGTAAGTACACAACATAATATTTAAAGATTGCTTATTTAGAAGTAAAGAGTAAAATTAAAAAACAATAGTTTTTTTTGTTTGAATGTAAAAATTGAGAAGGTTACTACGTTGTTCAATATTAATATTTGCATTATTTTCAAGATTCCCTTGAACTAAATGTTTTGACATTATTTCATTGTATTTATTCAATAGACCGAATGACTTGTTTTGTTTGAAATTTTCGATTGAAAATAATTGCAGGTTTAAATCACGAAGATAATCAGGCGATATAAGACAGTCGTGATTCCATTCATTAGAAAGGCCAAGCATTAATAGATTAATAATGTCAATGGCAGATTGCTTCATACCCCTACCTTGGAAATTGTGAACCATTATTGCCTTGAATGCCTTTAAAGTTATTTCATTCAATAAATTACAACATTTTACAATTGTTTCATCTTGGTACAAATTATCGACTTTAATAAAACCTTCGCCACTCTCAACAACATCAACAGTCAATGGCTTGAATGAAACGTTATTTTGTTTTAATAAATTAAAAACAGAGGTAAATTCATTTTCACAGATAGAACACTGTGGGTCTATCATACCAAACCAACTTTTTCCAAAACCTGAATCTGGAAATACAAACAGTTTTTCAGCAAATAATGAAAAGAAAGCAGCGCATGAACAAACTCTTCCATTAACAACAATCCATAATTCTTTATAAATTTTTGATCCATAAAATTTGTCCAAAAATTCAAACACATGAAAATATTCTCCACCTGGAGAATTAAGTATTATTGTCAACCTATCCTTTTTACCTGTTTGTTTTGCAACGTAGTTGATAGCATTTGTTAACATTGGCATCAGTTTTCCGTCCATTACACCATGAAATACCAGCACATCACTTTCAAACTCTTGTTCTATTTCGCCTAATATGTTCTCAACATGATTAGTATTTTTAAACGGATTATTACAATCAATTAGATCGAACAATAACTCTTGTATGATAGCCATTTAAATTTTTGTTTAATAATAGCAAAAAACACTAACATCTAAACTCTATATCCTAATGATATTAATAGGTTTATTGTATTTTACAGTATCATTCTCTGTTTGCGCTGTTCTCATTATAACAAGCGATCTTTTGATTGACCAAATAATTTTCCTCAACAAATCATTGCCCAAAATAGTAGTTAGTATTTTTTCTGGTTCGAAATTGTTTATCTGATACCATTGTCCGTTTATCTTTTTTAAGAATTCAGTTGCTTTGTCTTTCCCCTCATAAATGGCTGTATCTGCATTTAAGGAAATTTGATTTGTCATTCTAATCGAATTTCTAAAATCTCGTTTACTATTTTCAAAATACTGGGTTATATTTTTTTCGAAATCACC
>JABDGU010000096.1 GCA_013285905.1 Bacteroidota bacterium
TTATCAAAGCACTTATGGTGGAGGGGGGGATGGATTTCTTGCAAAATTTAGCACCGTAGGAGCTTTGTTTTCGGCCACTTATTATGGAGGGGGCGGCATGGACCAGATTTCGTCAGTAAGTTGTCATTCAGGAAAGATTTATATAGCCGGATTCACAACCAGCATTGGCAGCATTGCCACAGTAGGCTCTTATCAAGATACTTTTGCAGGAGCAGGAAATAATAATGCATTCCTTGGGCAATTTAATTCCTCAGGGTCCCTGCAATGGGCCACTTATTTTGGGGACAGCAGTTATGCAAACGCAGTTAGCATTGATGGTTCAGGCAATCCTTATATAGCGGGACAAACCAACAGTATAAATGTGATGGCAAGCAGTGGAGCATATCAAGATAGTAACCGAGGTGGAACAGATGCTTTTCTGGCGAAGTTTGATGCATCCGGCTCTCTGCAATGGTCTACCTATTTTGGTGGAAACAGTAATGATTATGCTTATGGATTAAGCTGTGATGCGTCAGGAAACATATATGTAAGCGGGGAAACAGGAAGTGTGGCAAACATTGCGACCGCCGGCTCTTATCAGGCCACTTACGGGGGGGGAGTAAGCGATGCGTTCCTTGCTCAATTCAATACATCCGGCTCCCTGCAATGGGCGACCTATTTTGGCGATATTGGTGGTGAAACGGGTAATGGCGTCTTGTATCACAATTCTGGGCAAATTTATTTAACAGGTTATACAAACAGTGTCGCCAATATTGCAACAAGTGGCACTTACCAAACTACAAATGGTGGGGGCAGTGATGCTTTTCTCGCCCAATTCAATAGTTCGGGGCAAAGAATATGGGCCACCTATTACGGCGGAAGTGGTGTGGATGACGCAACCGGTTTGGCATTAGACGGTGCAGGCAATATTTTTATTTCTGGCTATACTGCCAGCACAAGTCAAATAACGACGCCTAATGCCTATCAAAATTATATTGGCGGAGGAGCGCATGATGCTTTTCTCGCCAAATTTAAAATAGATACCCTCGTTTTGGTAGGAGGTCCGTTTATAGACACATTATTTTGCGCGGGGGATACTTTTCAACTTTTATATACAACGGTTGATACCTTCAGGGCAAATAACGTGTTTACTGTTCAGTTGTCGGATAGTTCGGGGAGCTTTGCAAGCCCTGTGAATATAGGAACAGATACTGCTACTATTGCAGGAAGCATATTTTGTACCATACCTGTAAATACACCAGGCGGCATCCATTATCGTGTACGTATCTTTTCCAGTGCACCGGTTGATACTTCAAGGGCTGATAGTTTGAATATTGTTATTAAAGACATTCCATTTCATTTGGCGACTTACAATGTCCCGCAATGTGTGGGCGATACTTTAAGGTTAGAGGATTCCGCTGTAAGCGTGGTATCTTATCATTGGACAGGGCCTAACGGAGTAAACTCATTTTTGCAAAACCCTTATCTGAGCAATATTGTATTAGGTGATTCAGGGACCTATTACGTAACAGACTTTTTTCAGAACGGATGTAGTGAGACGGATTCGCTTGATGTAGTTATTAATCCAAGGCCGCCGAGTCCCATAGTGGCTAGCAATGGCCCTTTGTGTGCAGGGGATAGTTTGCAACTTATTGTTACGAATGCAACACCTGGTTTGAGTTATCAATGGACAGGTCCTAACAGTTTTAGCGACACGGTGCAAAATCCTGACATAGCCCATACTGTTGCTATTGATTCCGGAAGATATATTGTAAGTGCTATGCTAAATAGCTGCAATTCCCTACCTGATACTATTGATGTTATCATTAATCCAGTCCTTATACCTTCAGTAAGTATAATACCTCTTTCTCCTATTGTGGCGGGGCAACCAGATACCTTTACTGCTGTTGCAAATAGTTGTGGTAGCCCCATTTACCAATGGTATAATAATGGCGCAGCTATCAGCGGCGCAACAGCTAATACCTATTCTACAGCATTGTCTAACACAGATGAACTTACGGTAAAGGTGCATTGTAGCGGTACTTGCATCTCTCCTGATTCTGCATGGAGCAGCGGACTGACAACATGGGTGACCTCTCCCGGCCTCTCCAAAGGAGAGGTGATAGTATGGCCCAATCCGGCAAGTTCAGTCTTGAATGTAAGAGCTGCAGTGCCTGTAAATATTGTGATCTCAAGTATAGAAGGCAAACAATTGATTATGCAAAAGAATGCTGAAAATATCGACATCAGTGGTTTAGCAAGAGGCCTGTATCTTATCGGGATATACGACAGCAATATGGTTTTGCTGAAAACTGAAAAGTTTGTAAAAGCGCTTTAATCTTTAATCAGTGCGGGAGGAGCATCACTTGTTGCCGCATGGCCGCGCTCAAACATGGGATTGTGTTTGGTTGTTGGAAGTATAAAACCGGCGCTTAGTATTAGTTCATAGGTGCCGAAGTTTTGCTTGGCCGTACCATCATAAATAGCAAGATTACTGTAGCGGGCGTAGTCCACTTTCTGTGCAAACTCAAGATATCCAAAACGCATGAAAGTGGCACGTATTGCAGTTTCCAGGCCCATATTCCAGCCGCCAAACTGGAAGTCCTGGTCGTTAAGCTGCCCGAACAAGCTATTCTGTACGTGGGGTATCACCGGGCCGATGCCGGCCTTGCCTGTTAGATCCAGTTTGAAATTATTGCTTTGGGCACGATAAATCTGGTACTTCTTCACAAAGTTAAAAAGCAGGAAGTTGGCACCGTTATTTAAATAATAATAAAACCCTTTTGCCTCAGAGAATAGTACAGGTTGGTCAACATGAGAATCGTTTTGAGTGCCTACCATGTGTACGGTCTGTCCGTCAGCTATCAGGTATTTGGTATGGTCGAAGTTTATCTCGATGGCCATATCCTGTTTGTCGTTAAAATAATAGCCAAGGCGATAATTGTACTGAGGTATAGAAAGTGCTTTGCTGAACAGACCTTCATCCCAGCCGGGGTGGTCGTGGGCGCTAACATGTACAAACTGGTAGTCGTTGCCGAGGCTGCTTTGTTTGATGCTTACAGTGGAATTGGTATACCATTCCTTGTTATAACCCCAGCTAAAGTAAATAGAGCCTGTCCTGTTTTTATGTTTTGACGGTTTAGCTATTGCTTCCGTGTCAGCTAAGAAGAGAAGCAGGATAGGTAAAATGACGATAAATTTTATATTTGACAGCATCAGTATTGGTTTCGCGGGGCAAAATTACCGGAAATGATCCATACAGGCAAACTTATGATGGATGGGTAAGTAATGATAATTGTCATTGTATTTTACAGGGAATTACTCAACAAAGGCTTTCAGCAGGCTTTCCCATTGTTTGTCCTCAACAGAGAACCAGGAAATGATGGCAGCGATAAGCTCTGAATTCTGAATAGTGGCAGTGGTTTCTGATACATCATTGCGGCTGTGGTAGCTAGTGTTCAATCTTTTGCCCCAACGTTCTATTACAAAAGTGCCGGAAGCGTCTGTATTGTCAAGATCGGCATTATGGCCGTTTCTGTAAAAAGGGCCGATAGAGGGTTGCAGATGAATAGCGATCGATTCGCGGTCCGTATCGGGGTAATCGTCATACTCAATGGCTTCCACCCTTACCCAATGGGGCGCATTATCGGAAACCGGGCTGCTACCCTTAGGCAATATTTTTATATAATCCCCCCTATGCGCACGGCGGCTTACATTTTTGCCGTGGTGGTCGCAAAGGCTAAGCAGCAGATTTAGGTTATTATTCAGCTTATTCCAGTCATTTATCTTTAATAATCGCTCCATTGCTTCCACAAACCAGTCATCAGCATCTTCCCCCGACTCAAGCGTCACAGTATGAGAAAGGTCTTTTTGAATGCCCTGCAGGTGCTCGGGAACGAGGTAATGTTGCTCTAAGGTTTCTATCGGCATGAGGTATAAATAATTGCTCTGTAAGAGATAATACAAAAACCATGCTCATTTTTCGGGACAGCCAAAATTATTAAGGTGTTTTCCACAATAGGGGCATCGAAAGAATAGATTTTAGCGAAAAGAGTTTAACGCTTAGGGGCGAACATTATCTGAATTTTATCTTTTGCCAAAATGAATATTTCAGAACGATCTTATGTGCAAAGTTTTGAAAAGGTGTTTCAATGAACTTGTACATAATATACGCCAGAAAAAGGGATGAAGAAAGACTGATAAAAAAAACAGGGACCAAGCTATAATCATTCTTGTAAGGAAAAACAGAAGCAACAGTGATAAGTATCGGAAGGTGTATCAGGTAGAAACTATAAGAGACCTTGCCTAAAAAAACACAGATCTTATTTTTTAAAAAAGCCGAAAAACCATTGTTATAAAGAGCCAGCATAATAAAAATACAAGATGCCAGGCAGGAAATATATTCAGGATAATGGCTCGAGTCATTGCTGTGAAAGGTGAATCTGAAAGTATAAAGGGCGGGGGTGATAATAAACAGTCCGGTTATTACTGGTTTTGAAGCCTTGTTAATGTAAGAACCCAGTAGCGTATGATACCTGGCGAGCAAGATGCCTGCATAAAATATCGTCATCCAGAATTCGACACCCACGTAAGTCAATATAGTGATAAAAAGTATATTGAATAACAATTCATTCTTCTTAATAATAAGGGTCAAAAATGGTATTATGAAAGATATATTCATCTCAATAGCAAGAGACCATATTACAGGATCGAACAGATCAGAGTTAAAACTTGCAAGCAGCATTAAAGTATATTTCAGTTGCGTTAAATTGTCATTCAGATTCCATTTCCAGAAAGAATTTAGCCAGCCGGAATAGTGTTGTATGCTATTATGAGGGTCATACATGTATTCCTTTAGCGCAACGGATATTAATATACCTATTATGAAAGCAGGGTATATCCTGAATATTCGTTTTAAATAAAAGGACAACAAATCCAGGTAACGCCCCTGGTTATTGATATACGGAAGCGCTAAGACAAACCCACTTAAAACGAAAAAAAACAGAACTGCAGAAGACCCGTCCCATATTATATGTGCAGGGCTCATGCGTAGTATCTCGCAAATGGGCCCTGTAACCATATTACCCATCACGAAATGACTAAAAAATACAGTTAAAGAGGCTAATCCTCTCATACTGTCTAATTCATGATACCTCCTGGGCCGGGCCTGTATTACCTCGCCGGTATCATTACTTACAGAATTAGTAAGGCTTTCTTCCGCAGCAAGGGCATTTATAGAATGCATTGATAGCTTTTTATCAAAAATAGAGCATAATATTAATAAAACACATGCCGCAAATTGAAACGGGTTTTCTATGATAGAGCAACTATTTTTGCTCTTGATAAATACCATATAATACAATTTTGATGATATATATCCCTCGTGTAGAGGGTATAAGAGAATGCCTGCCATTATGCTGGTAGAGAAGAGGATCTATGCAAAGGGTAGATATTTTTTAGGCAGACAAAATTGTATTTTACGGTGCTCAATTCAGCTATATAGTAACTATCAGCTCTTTTTATTAATTTATTTTCAAAATTCTCTTCAAATTATTTTGCTGTTAAGAATACCTTCATTACCTTTGCAGTCCCAAATTTTTTGGAATTAGAAGTTATTTATAAGTATGTCACAGCGTATCAGAATAAAGCTTAAATCTTACGACCACAGCCTGGTTGACAAGTCAGCTGAGAAAATCGTTAAGACTGTGCGCAATACAGGAGCAGTGGTTACAGGCCCTATTCCTTTGCCTACAGAGAAGAAGATCTTTACAGTATTGCGCTCACCGCACGTTAACAAAAAGGCACGTGAGCAGTTCCAACTTTATACGCACAAGCGTTTGTTGGATATCTACACATCTTCTTCCCGCACAGTGGACGCGCTTTCTAAGCTCGACCTGCCAAGTGGTGTTGAAGTTGAGATAAAAGCATGACCTTAAGGGTTGAATAGTTAAAAAGACACAGTTCTTTAAAAAAATTGAAAAATCGGTTAATCCTGGCTCTGCCACACAGACACCCAGGCGCTTAATCTAAATATAATAAAATGAAAGGTATTATTGGTAAAAAAATCGGCATGACCAGTGTGTTCGAACCAAATGGCAAGCAAACTGCTTGTACCATCATCGAAGCCGGTCCTTGTGTAGTTACCCAAAAGAAAACCGCAGATACCGACGGTTATGATGCACTACAGATAGCTTTTGGAGAAGCTAAAGAAAAGAACACTCCGAAAGCACAGATCAATCACTTCGCAAAGGCAAGCACAACGCCTAAATCTGTAGTAAAAGAATTAAGAAATTGTTCCATTGATAAACAAATAGGTGAGTCCATCACATGCGACATTTTTGCCGAAGGCGAAAAGGTTAGTGTTATTGGCACAACCAAGGGTAAAGGTTTTCAGGGTGTTGTAAAACGTCATGGTTTCAGCGGGGTTGGCCAGCAATCGCATGGTCAGCACGATCGTTCCCGTGCCCCGGGGTCTATTGGTGGTTCATCATACCCCAGCCGTGTATTTAAAGGTATGCGCATGGCAGGCCGTATGGGTCAGGATCGTGTAAAGGTAAAAGCCCTGCGCGTAGTAAAAATATTCCCCGAGCAGAACTATATATTAATAAGTGGTTCAGTTCCGGGTCATAATGGTTCTATTGTTTTAATTCAGAATTAATTTTAGTCATGCAAGTTGACGTTATAAATAACAAAGGTGCAAAGACCGGCCGCTCAGTGGAATTGCCGGATGAAATATTCGGTATTGA
>JABDGU010000097.1 GCA_013285905.1 Bacteroidota bacterium
CAAACCATTCAATATTATTTTCTTATTTACACCACACCTGCATCATAGGCTGTTTCCCCGTGCAGGGCTTCGTCCAGGCCTTTGTCTTCATGCTCTTCCCCAACCTTCACTTTAGCAATGACATTTATGATGGCAAGCATGGCATAGGTAAATATAAATGCATAAATACAAGTTCCTACAACCGCTATAAGCTGGTGAAAAAAGAAAGTGGTGCTGCCTGTCCTCAAGCCATCTCCCCCGCCAGGGTTGATAGCCTTGGTTGCAAATACCCCTAAAAGTATAGTGCCGAGGCAACCCCCTATTCCGTGTACGCCCCAAACGTCCAGGGCATCATCCCAACCCATTTTATTTTTAAGCGATACAGCCCAATAGCATACACCACCTGAAGCGATACCTATAATAACAGCAGATGGAAGTGACACAAAACCCGCTGCAGGCGTTATAGTGGCAAGGCCAGCCACTGCACCCGTGAGCAAGCCAACGAATTTTGGCTTTTTCGCCAGGCTCCATTCTATCGCCAGCCAGGTAATGGCTGCAAAGGATGCTGCCACATCCGTATTTAAAAACGCAAGGCCTGTAATGGCGTCCACATCCAGTTCGCTGCCTGCATTAAAACCATACCAGCCAAACCATAGCAAACCTGTTCCTATAGCTATGAGCGGTATGCTGTTAGGTGGCGATTCCCGGTCCCTGCGTTTGCCTACGTATATAACAGAGGCCAGCGCTGCAAAACCTGCAGTAGCATGAACAACAATACCACCGGCGAAATCGCGCACGCCCCATTGATACAATAAACCTCCGCCCCAAACCATGTGCGCAAAAGGATAATATACCAGCAATTGCCAAAGCACCAGGAAAACGAGATAGGCTTTGAAACTTACCCTGTTAATGAATGCTCCTGTAATGAGCGCCGGAGTAATAATGGCAAACATCATCTGGTAAGCTATAAACACAAACTCGGGCATTTTATGGTTGCCGGGGAAAGGAGTATTCAGGCCAACGCCATGCATAAAGGCTTTGTCCAGGTTGCCTATAATGCCGCCCATTGCGTCGCCGCTGAAGCAGAGGGAATAACCACAAATGAACCACATGATGGTTGTAATACCCATAGAAACAAAACTCTGGATCATTATCCCGAGTATATTGCGCTTGCCGGCAAGGCCTCCGTAAAAGAAAGCCAATCCGGGTGTCATTAGCATAACAAGGCTGGTAGCCAATAGCATAAAGCCGGTAGTACCTGTATCAAACATAAATAAGTCCTCCTTTTTTAGTTAAAAAATATGAGTAAGAAATTGTGCTGGTCAACAAACATATAAAGATTAAACATTAAAGTCAAGGCATTTACCTTTAATACAATTTATCTCGCTTATCTTGGGCATAATTTTTTTATAATACCTTAAACTGGTATGAAAGAACTGAACATTAAGAAAATAAGCTTTGCAGGTGTATTAATTGCACTTGGAATTGTTTTTGGTGACCTTGGTACATCACCCTTATACACTTATAAAGCGATTATCGGCGACCATATTATTAATGAGGTATTGATACTGGGAAGTGTATCTGCGATATTCTGGACGCTCACTTTCCAGACAACGATCAAGTACGTTTTAATAACGATGCGGGCAGACAACAATGGCGAGGGAGGGATATTTTCTTTATTCGCGCTCATAAGAAGAAATGCAAGATGGTTGCTTTGGCCCGCGATTATAGGGGGCAGTTTCATGATAGCCGATAGCCTCATCACGCCTCCTATATCTGTCACATCTGCAATGGAAGGGCTTAAAGATGTAACACCCGACATACCCATACTTCCTATCACAATAGGGATTCTTATTACGCTATTCATTTTTCAGCAGAGGGGTACCGGCAACATCGGTAAATTCTTTGGCCCTGCCATGATATTGTGGTTTGGAATGATAGCCGTTTTAGGCTTCCTCAATTTATTAAAAGATATCTCTGTTTTAAAGGCTGTCAATCCTATTTATGCTTTTAGAATGGTTACACAATACCCCGGTGGCTTTTGGGTCTTAGGTGCTGTATTTTTGTGTACGACTGGTGCCGAGGCTCTATATGCGGATATGGGGCATGTGGGCCGGCATAATATCCAGATAGCCTGGATATTTATTAAGATCGCGTTGCTATTGTGTTATTTCGGTGAAGCTGCCCTCTTAGAATCTCACATAGGCCAGACACTTAAAGATGTGGACCCTTTTTATGGACTGGTTCCGCATTGGTTTATAATACCCAGTATTATTATTTCGACATTCGCCACCATCATTGCCAGCCAGGCTTTGATAAGCGGCACCTATACGCTGTTTAATGAGGCAATTCGTTTAAATATATGGCCCAAACTAAGAACTAAATTTCCGAGCGATTTAAGAGGCCAGATATATATTCCTGCTATAAACTGGTTCATGATGTTTGGCTGCATCGGGATGGTGTTGTACTTCAGGGAGTCTAAAAATATGGAAGCAGCCTTTGGTTTGTCTGTAACCTTAACCATGCTGATGACGACTGTTTTGCTTTCCTATTATTTATACACCAGGAAAACGTCTAAAATATTTACAGCTACCGTCTTAATAATTTATTTGTGGATCGAATTTACCTTCCTGGTCGCAAACCTTAAGAAATTCACCCATGGTGGTTGGCTTACTTTACTAATTGGCTCACTGCTCGTATTTACCATGTATGTATGGCATACCGGTAGAAAAATAAAAGGCAAGTACAAAAAATACCTTAACCTGGATAAATATATACCGGTTCTGCAACAGCTAAGTAATGACAAAACGATCCCTAAATACGCAACCCACCTTGTGTATCTCACTATTGCGGAAAAACCAACAATAATAGAGCAGAGAATTATCAGTTCTATATTTTCAAGGATGCCCAAACGGGCCGACCTCTATTGGTTCGTGCACGTTGATGTAGATGATTCTCCCTATACAACGAGCTATTTAACTAAAGTTATTGTGCCTGAAGAAGTAGTTTATGTAAAATTCAGGTTGGGTTTCCGTGTAGTGCCCCGCATCAATCTTTTCTTCAAACAAATTATTACTGAGTTGGAAAAGAACAAGGAAATAAGCCTGGAAAAAGATATTTACAGGGATATTGATAAAAATACATTGGGCGATTTTCGGTTTGTCGTAATGAAAAGCTTTTTATCATTTGACAATGAACTGCCATTCTGGAAAAATATAATAATGCGCCTTTATTTTATGCTTGATAAGTTAAGCCTCGCAGATCCCGAGGCTTTTGGCCTGGATTACAATAACGTAGATGTAGAGCGGGTGCCCTTGTTAGTTCAAGCCCCACCGGAAATTAAACTAAAAAGAGAAACAGAATAAAACTTTTAAGCTACTACAGCTGCCAGGCTTTGCTCCCAGGCCAGCAGCGAAGGATATTGCTCGTCTATCAAATCGTGTGGCAAGTCTACCGGCTCATGCTTGGTGGTGAGAAACACTGTATGCATATTAAGGCGTTTACCAAACTCCATATCACTCATACTATTACCAACCATTATACTGTGTCTGAAATCAATGTCTGAGAAATCTTCTTTCGCCTGTAATGCCATGCCGGAATTAGGTTTTCGGTTATGGTCATTATCTAAAACTGCTGTGGCTGTGTATATTTTGTCTATGCGTCCGCCATTCTTATTAATGGCTTCAGTCATTTTAGTGTGAATGTCTATTAGCGACTCGATGGTCATGATACCACGCCCTACCCCTCTTTGATTAGATACTACTACAATAGTGCCGAATAGTATACTTAAAGACTTTAAAGCTTCGAGTGCTCCGTCATGAAATTGAAATTCGCTCCAGGATGTGATGTATGAGCCTACAATTTCTTCATTTATTACACCATCCCTGTCTAAAAATAAGGTCCAGCTTTTATCTATCTGCGATTGAAAGGTCATTCGGTCTGATTCGTTTTTCATCTTAAAAAAGTTTTTCTTCCACTAACTGGCATATTATATGTCCTATCATAATATGCGATTCCTGTATCCTGGGAGTATCATTACTTGGCACATTAATCGTATGATCGCTTATGCCTTTCATTTTGCCACCACTCTCTCCTGTAAGTACTACAGTAATCATACCAATTTTTTTTGCTTCCTCTATTGCATTGATAATATTAACAGAATTTCCTGATGTGCTTAAACCTATTAACACATCGCCGGGCTTTCCTGTTCCCTTTATTATTCTACTATAGACGTATTCGTAACCATAATCATTGGCTACTGCTGTCATATACGAAGTATTGCAGTGTAAGGCTTCCGAAGGCAACGGATTTCTATCTGTATAGAAACGCCCGCTGAATTCGGAGGCGAGATGCTGGGCATCTGCAGCGCTGCCGCCATTGCCGCAAAACAGCACTTTATTACCATTCTGAAATGCCGTGATAATAAGGCTGGTCACCTTTTCTATCACATTTAACAAATGGGCATCTGCCAGCGTTTTCTGCTTCGTATCAATAGATGCCTGTATGATATTTTTTATTTGTTGCTGCATAATAAATTGGTCAAAAATACAACAGCGCGCATTATGATGCGCGCTGTGCTATGAATATATTTAAGAATATTATTACAATATTAACATTGCATCCCCATAACTGAAGAAGCGGTATTTTTCTTTGATCGCAGTTTGGTAAGCATGCATAGTAAGATCATAACCGGCGAAGGCGCAAACCATGATAAGCAAACTTGTTTTAGGCAAATGAAAATTGGTAACAAGCGAATTTGCAATGGAGAAATCGTAAGGCGGATGGATAAATAAATTCGTCCAGCCTTCTTCAGGTTTCAAAAGGCCTTGTGCTGTAACAGAACTTTCTACAGCACGCATACTCGTTGTGCCGATAGAACAGATATGGCGGTTTTCGATTTTGGCCCTGTTCACTATTTTGGTTGCGTAGTCATCTACCTTAAAATACTCCGCATCCATTTTATGTTTCGAGAGGTCTTCCACTTCAATAGGACGGAAAGTACCAAGCCCAGTGTGCAGGGTTACTTCTGCAAACTTCACCCCAACTATCTCAAGGCGTTTTATCAATTCGCGGCTGAAGTGCAGGCCGGCAGTTGGAGCAGCTACAGCGCCCTCGTATTTGGCATACACAGTCTGGTAACGTTCCTTATCTGCTTCCTCCGGTTTGCGTTTAATGTATTTAGGCAATGGGGTTTCACCCAGTGTTTCAAGCATATTCTTGAAATCATTCTCACTGCCATCAAAAAGGAAACGGATCGTGCGGCCACGTGATGTAGTATTGTCTATTACTTCCGCAACCAATTCATCATTCTCACCAAAATATAATTTATTGCCTACGCGTATCTTACGCGCGGGGTCTACAATAACATCCCAAAGATGGTTTGGCTTATTAAGTTCACGCAACAAAAACACTTCTATCTTCGCGCCTGTCTTTTCTTTGCGGCCATACAAGCGTGCAGGAAATACTTTGGTATTATTAACTATCATCACATCCTTGTCGTGAAAAAAGCCAAGGATATCTTTAAATGTTTTATGCTCTATTTTACCCGTGTCGCGATGAACGATCATCAGTCGGCTTTCTTCGCGGGTTTTTGCCGGATGTTGCGCTATAAGATTAAGTGGTAAGTCGAATTTGAATTGCGACAACTTCATATTTGGAAGAATAATTTAAAAGTGTGCAAAGTTACTGAAAAAAATACAATTTATGATTTTGCAAGCAAAACTTGAAAATTACATTATGTAATATTATAAAATGGCGCGCCCTTACAGCCAACAGTTTTTTTTCTATAACCTATATAGCTCATACCTGGCGTGGGCGGACATATACTTATTACGACATAAGTCATTCCGTTTTAATTTAGTTTTTTTTTAACTATACCCATTAAGAAATTTGATTTATTTTACTTTTAAATCCATTTGTTATTTTCACAAAAAAAATAGGGGTATGTCTATTGCGGATAAATTATTTCAAACAAAAGCAGAAAAAGCTGAAGCTAATCTAAAGGCAGGGCAGGATTTCCTGGAAGCAAATAAACAAAATCCGGGTATTGTTGTTCTGCCAAGCGGATTACAGTATGAAATACTTGTAGAAGGGAATGGCCCCAAGCCTAAAGAAACAGACTCTGTAAACTGCCATTATCACGGCACTTTGATAGATGGTCCTGTCTTTGACAGTTCTGTTCAAAGAGGACGTCCCATATCTTTCGGTCTCAACATGGTGATAAAGGGCTGGACAGAAGGTGTGCAACTAATGCCGGTAGGCAGCAAATGGCGCTTTTTTATTCCATCGCACCTTGGCTACGGAGAAAGACAAGTGAGCAGGGAGATCGGCGCAAATTCCACACTGATATTTGAAGTGGAGTTGCTTGGCAT
>JABDGU010000098.1 GCA_013285905.1 Bacteroidota bacterium
AAGTTTTGGTGGATCGCCTGTAACCGGCACTGTTTATAACTGGACAAATAGCACAACGTCCATTGGTCTTGCAGCAAGCGGCGCGGGTGGTATAACTGCTTTTAATGCAATTAACATCGGTACTGCTCCTGTTACAGCTACGGTCACTTACACTCCGGTGGCAAATTCATGTAGTGGTACGGCACAGACTTTTACCATTACAGCAAATCCAACACCATCTGTATCATTGCCTGCCAACCAGGGAATATGCACAGGTAGCCTTTTCAATACACTTAGCTTTACCGGCCCTGTATCCGGAAGTACATACAGCTGGACCAATAATAATACTTCTATAGGTTTGGCAGCAAGCGGAACTAATGCGCTTTCTTCATTCACCGCGCTTAATGCCACTTCCGTACCAATTGTAGCTATTGTAACAGTTACACCGCTCGCCAATTCATGTACGGGAACTTCTCAAAGTTTCAATATCACTGTTAACCCGATACCAGGGGTTAATACTATATCAAACAAAACAGTATGCAGCGGAAGCAGCACGCCTGGTATCAGCATCAGCGGGCCAGTAGGCGGTACCACTTATAATTGGACGAATAGTGCCACATCTATTGGACTTGGGGCAAGCGGCACAGGCAATATTTCTGCATTTACAGCAATCAATAGTTCAACATCGCCTGTGACTGCAACGATAACAGTAACGCCGGTTTTCAACGGTTGTACGGGTACGCCGCAAAGCTTTACCATAACTGTTAATCCTACGCCAAGTATGACTTTGCCATCTAACCAAACGGTTTGTAACGGTGCAAACACCTCAGCCATCAGTTTTACCGGCTCTCTTTTAAGTGGTACTGCTTATAACTGGACAAACAATAACACTAGTATCGGGCTCGCATCGGGCGGTACTGGAAACATAGCTGCCTTCACAGCTACCAATGCTATGGCCAGCCCGGTTACAGGAACTATATCTGTAGCTCCGGTTACAAATGGCTGTTCAGGAGCAACCCTTAATTTTTCGATCGTCGTTAACCCGACTCCTGCAGTCAACCTGCCATCAAACCAAACTGTATGTAATGGCATAAATACTTCTGCTGTTTCATTTACAGGAAATGTTATAGGTAGCACTTTCAGTTGGTCGAACAGCAATACTTCTATAGGGCTTGCTGCCGCGGGCAATGGAAATATTGCAGCATTCAGTGCGCAAAATACAGGTACTACAGCTGTTACATCAACTATAACAGTTACCCCTAATGCAAATAGTTGCCAGGGTACTGTGCAGAACTTTACTATAACTGTTAACCCTACACCAGTTATAACAGTGCCTGTAAGCGAGGTGTTATGTAATGGCGCAAACAGCCCTGCAATGAGTTTTAGCAGCACAGTAAGTGGCACCACTTATGCTTGGACAAACTCCAGCAGTTCCATTGGCCTGGCTGCAAGTGGCACAGCCAGCCTGCCTGCGTTTGTATCTGTTAATACAGGTATTCTGCCGGTTATTGCTAATATAAATGTAGTGCCTGTGGCAAATGCTTGCGTCGGCACTGCTGGTAATTTCAGTATTACGGTTAATCCTGTTGCTGTATTAACCAGTAGCCTGGTAGCGCCATCAATATGTAATAATACCACATTGAATTACGTGCCGGGTAGCACTATCGGTGCTGCAAGCTATACATGGAGCAGGGCAGCAGTAACAGGTATCACACCTGCTACCAATACCGGGAATGGTACAATTAATGAGGTTCTGAATAATACAACGGCGAACCCTCTTGTGGTTACTTACTCTTATACACTTAGCTATAACGGTTGCATTGGTACCCAAAATATCACTGATACCGTAAAGCCTACTCCTGCGCTAAGCAGCAGCCTCACACCGCCAGCCATTTGTAACAATAGTTTATTTACTTATGTGCCGACAAGCGCAACAGCAGGAACGGTCTTCAGTTGGAGCAGGGCCTTGATAACAGGCATTAGTAATCCTGCAGCTTCAGGCACTGGCAACCCGAATGAAACACTCATCAATACAAGTGGTTCGGCTATTACGGTAAATTATATTTATACGCTTACTGTTAATGGTTGCACCAGTGCAAGCCCGTATACGGTTGGTGTGTCTGTGTATCAGCAACCGGGCATTACTACACAACCGGCCCCTGTTACAGTATGTCAGGGCGCTACCGCCACTTTCTCTGTTACAGGGTCGGGAACAAACCTCCAATATCAATGGCAGGAAAACAGCGGGGCTGGTTTTAACAATATCAGCACCGGTGGTATTTACGGTGGAGCTACAAGCAACACACTGACAATAACAGGTGTCACATTGTCTATGAATACGTATCAATACAGGTGTGTAGTAAATAATATATGCACTGCGGTAGCAACATCTTCGTCTGCTACTTTAAGTATCAATGCTCTGCCTGTTGTGAATTCACAACCCGGCAATGCTACTGTTTGCGAAAATAGCAATGCGTCGTTCAGCGTAACTGCTGCCGGCGCAGGCATCACCTATCAATGGTGGGTGAACGACGGCAGCACATCATCGGCTATTGCCAACGGGGGGATATATGCCGGGGCCACCAGCACATCGCTTTCTATAACGGGTGTTACATCTGGAATGAATAATTATCAGTACTATTGTGTAGTGAGCGGCACCTGTTCACCTGCTATGACATCTGCAAACGGCAAACTTTTCGTTTTACCAAATGCGCAACCAATAATAACCACTGCAGGTTCTCTTTCATTCTGTATAGGAGACAGTGTTAAGTTATTGACTAACTCAACTGCCGGCTATCAATACCAATGGATGTTTAATGGTAATAATATTTCCAATGCTGTAAATCCTTCATTCGAGGCGTTGAATGCCGGCTCTTATACGGTTTTAGTTACCAGCAATAACAATTGTAGCTCAGTTTCTGCTCCTGCTTTGGTTAGCGTGAACCAGAACCCATCGGCGAATATCAATAACCTTGTTGGTTCCTTTATTTTCTGCGGAGGTGATAGTGTGGTAATGCAAACTAATACAGCAAGCGGTTTAACTTACCAATGGCAGAATAATGGCAGCAACATAAGCGGTGCAACAAACGTTACCTATACGGCATACACATCCGGACTTTACACCGTTGTAGTTACCCAGGGCGGTTGTTCAACAACATCTGCACAACAGCTTGTTATCTCTTATAGTTCGCCATCAGATACCATTATTGCACCGGGTGAGCATGTTATTTGTTCAAACGTTGGCAGCTACATAATTTCATCACTTGCCGCTGCCGGGCAAACTTACACCTGGTATCTGAATGGTGTTCAGGTTGTGGGAGCTACTGCAGCACAACTTGCTGCTGTTTCGCCGGGTTATTATAGCGTTGAGATAAACAATAGTAATGGTTGCAGCATTTTCTCAAATTCTGTTTACATATCTTATGTTGTGGCACCCGTTCCGGTTATCACTACTACCGGCTTAACCTTAAGCACCGATCCATACAGCACCTACCAGTGGTATAAAGATGGGGTACAGATACCGGGTGCTATAACATCAAGTTATTCAGTTACTCAAAATGGTGTTTATACTGTCAGTGTATCTGACACAGGAGGTTGTATTGGAAGCTCGGCTGCCGACACTATCAGTGGACTGGGTATTCACAATGTTATTATTACTGGTAACGACGTGAATATATATCCTAACCCTGCCACTTCGGTCGTACATTTTGATGCACCTGAGAAAGTGAATGTGTCTATATTGACACTTGAGGGTAAGACTGTATTGCACCAGGATGATGCACATGTAATAGATATCAGCAAGCTTGCTAACGCTGTGTATATGATACAGGTGAGCGATGAGAACAACTTGCTGCTGAAGACAGAAAGGTTGGTTAAGAATAATTGGTAAATACAAACTATAAGAAAAAATTATCCAAAGCCGTCTTTTATGACGGCTTTGGTGTTTATAGATCATTTGACCATGAAATAGTTAGTAGACGAGGCCTTGTTTTGTCTCTCAACACCTGCATTGGTGGTAAAATGATGTGCCTTTCCCGACATATTATAGGCAGGGAAATAAATATTCAAATACTATAATTCATTATGTGCAATAAAAAGACGACCTTTACACTAACTAAAAATGTAATAGTAGCTTATGGGTCAGGAAACGATGGGTAAAAAAGACAAAGAAAAGAAGAAGAAGAAGAACAGGCAGGACAAAGAAGAACGTAAAGAAGAACGCAAAAAGAACAACAATAAAGGCAAGGGACTGGATGCCATGCTGGCTTATGTAGATGAAAACGGAAACCTTTCGCCGACACCTCCGGATCCCCGTAAAAAGAAAGAAGTAAACCTGGAAACCATACAATTAGGCGCCACCAAACGTGAACCCATAGACCCGGCAGAAAAGATAAGGCACGGTGTTGTTACATTTTTTAATACCGCAAAAGGTTATGGATTTATTACCGACCTGCAAAGCCAGGAAAGTGTATTTGTACACATCAACCAATTGACAGAGCCGATACAGGAGAAAGACAAGGTGAGTTTTGAAATAGAGATGAGCCCCAAAGGTGCAAGTGCAGTAGATGTGAAAAAAGAAGTTAAGGCATAATATTTATACATATTTTTTGATAGCAAAAAGCCTGCGGTTTATCGCGGGCTTTTTGTTGAGATCTCAAGGGCGCCTGTTTCCATTAATATATAGCAGAACTAAAAAGCTTTAAGCCGACGTTGTTTGATTGCAGGTAAAATTATTAATGGCAGGAAAGGAATGCTTTTCTTTGTATTGCAGCAAGAATAGTTTTTTTTTGTGCTGAGTATGGCTTGTTTCTGTACCGAATATACTATTTATGCCAGATAAAGAGAAATACTTAGTAATTGTTGCAGGTGGCAAAGGCCTGCGTATGGGTAGTGCAGTGCCTAAACAGTTTCTGCCTTTGTGTGGTAAGCCTTTGTTGTATTATGCAATAATGGCTTTCAAAAATGCTTTCCCCGATATTAAGATCATCATGGTTTTGCCCGCTGAGCATATCAGCTATGCACAGATGGTTTTGCAGGCTTTCCCGGAACGTATAGATGTGACCATTGTGGCCGGAGGCGAGACCCGTTTTCATAGTGTACAAAATGGTATGAAACAGGTGCATGATGATGCAGTGGTTTTTGTGCATGACGGTGTGCGTCCACTGGTGTCGGCTGAGCTGATAAGGCGTTGTTATGAACAGGCAGTGGAGAAGGGGAGTGCGATACCCGCAATTGCGGTCAAGGATAGCGTGAGGATGCTGGATGAAGATGGAAGCAACCCCATAGACCGCGAACAATTGCGCATCATACAAACCCCTCAAACCTTCCGTTCTGAAATTTTGTTACCTGCTTTTGCACAGGAGTATGATCCATCGTTTACCGATGAAGCAACTGTTGCCGAGGCTGCGGGCCTTGAAGTGCATTTGATAGAAGGTGAACGGAATAATATAAAGGTTACTACACCGGAAGATATGGTGGTGGCGGAGGCTTTGATGAATAGCGCAATGGCTCAATAATTTAATGGCTCAATTGCAAATGTGGTAAATGTGATGGAATGTGAAAAATGAATAGCTCAATGGCTCAATATTCTTCTAAATGTAAGTTTTGGTTCTTCCTCTTTGTTTGTTTTTATGCAAATAGCGTAAGTGCGCAGCGATACGACACTGTGAGTATTTTTAAGCTGCCTATACAAATAGATGAAGTGGTGGTGAAAAGCGGTTGGGATATTAAAGCATTTATTAAAAGGGTGAAGACAGATACGAGCTTCTACAAAGCTTTTCGCAGTATGCATCTTGTGCCTTATACTGCTGTAAATGATATAAAGGTTTTAGGAAAGGACAATAAACCAATAGCATGGCTGCACAGCAAAACACGGCAAAAAATAAAAAATGGCTGCCGCAGCATGGATGTAATTGAAGAGACAAAGAGCCCAAACTTTGTTACATCAAAAGCTAAGTACAACTATTATACTGCGGAACTATATGCCTATCTTTTCTTTACAAAAGGTACAGTTTGCGGTGAGAACGATATTGTAAGCGGCGCATTGGCGGAAAAGGGGAAAGGAAAACTGGAGAAAAGCAAATATGAGTTAAAGCAACTTATCTTTAATCCCG
>JABDGU010000099.1 GCA_013285905.1 Bacteroidota bacterium
TATCAACAGATACGCCATTAAATTTGCCGTCCCAGCCTTGATTAACATAGTAGTTTGAATAAACCATTTGCCCATATCGGTTAAATATTTTGATTCCATAATTCCTGATAGGGCATAAAACCCTTACGTGAAATATGTCATTCAAGCCATCCTCATTTGGAGTAAAAGCGCTTGGTACAAACAGGCATTTATCACAATCAAAGAGGCTTACTTTTACAGAACTGGTATTTGTGCCGCAATAGTTGCTTTCCACAACCGTATAGATACCTTCCGTATCGGGAATAATTGTTGCAGTGTTTGCACCAGTGCTCCATAAATAAGTGTCAGCATTACTGATTATCATTCCTATAGGGATAGTTGTATTTGGGCTGCAGAAGCCGGAGTCCATATTGTATACTTTCGGTTTTGAAATAACATCAAGCACCTGGTATGCAGTGTCATAGCATGGCACAAAATCTTGCGCTATCATCATTACAGTATAAGTCCCGGTGTCCTCAAAGCCGTAGGTGTAAGTAGGACTGAAAAGGGTACTTGTACTGCCATCACCGAAATACCAGTTATAAGACGGGGCAATGCCATTCCTTGTAGTATCGGTGGATGTATTGGTAAAGGTTTCTGTTTGGCCCTGGCAAAGAAGGCTTTTGGCTGTTGTAAAGTTTGCATTTAGGATGTGTCTTGTATTGATAGTATGCTTGATCGAATCTTTGCAGATAGCGTTTGCTACATATAATTGCGGCGAATAAATACCCTGGGTAGCATAAATATGTACCGCGGAAATCTCATCAATGGTATCAACACTGCTGCCATCACCGAAATTCCATCTCCAACTCAATTCCCGGTTTATAATATGATTAAAAATAACAGTGTCTGCTTTGCAACCAAAATCAATACTATCGGTGAAAGCTGCCGATACTGTTTTGTTTATTACTGTAACTTTTACAGTATCATTCCAGCTGCAGTGGCCATGTATGGTATCTGTACTTACAGTAAAAACATATTTTGTGTTTACAACGGGATTAATTATGGCCCTCAAAGTAGTATCACCGGCAAGTACAGCCCCGGCAGGTGCCCAGCTAAGATGATACTGGAGCCAGGTTGCATTATTCGTAAACGAGGCGCTTAATGAATCAAGATAAGTACCACAACCCAAAATACTATCGGGCAAGCCTCCGTTTGCTGATACAGCTACGTTGGGCACTACAAGAAGGAAAGTATCTATATTGGATATGCAGGAATTGCTGGTAGGTGCCCCCGCAACAACTATTCTTGATGTGGCGCTGGATACTACACTAACTGTATCTCCTGTAGTGCCGCTTGTTGAAATAACAGCCGGGCCACTTATCACGGTCCAGTTGTAAGGTGCTTGTGCGGGAGAACTGAGTTGAATAGCGGGGCCTGATCCGCAATAAAAAGTAGTGTCAATATTACTGGTTGTGCTTGTGCCTCCCAGGGGGCAGGTTGAAAAATCATAAGGGCTCGGGTTCAAAGTGCCTAAAGAAGACCCGAATGCCACATTCGTAGCTGAGATCACCCCATCCCAGAGATTACTGTTATAGGCATAGCAATGGCCATTGATAATGCCCATTCCGCCGCCTGAGCCTATTACAGGCATCCCTGTTAAAGTCCAGGAGCTGATTTGGGTGCCCGCAGAATTATACTCATGCAGCCATTGATTGGTTGTGCAGCTGAGAATATAAAAATTACCTGCACAATCACCTTGTATATCATGAGGGCCGTCCCATCCGGGTACAGCATTTAAAAATGTACCATTTGCGGTGCCGTCATACCTGTAAACATCTCCGTTAGCATCCGACATATTAAAGACGTAATTGCCACCGCTTCCTGGGTTGCAGGCCTGTGAAAACCCTGAGTTGAAACCTGTGTTTACCCAACTTGTACCATTATAATAATAATATTCGTAACCGGTACCCGAAGAAACCGAAGCATAGAAAGTAATAGCAGGGCTTGCAGCATTTAAGTTTTTCCCCAGTGATAAGCCTATTGATCCCGATGGGGGAGCAATGGTATTCAGCACCGGGTTAGTTGCAGAGATCGCTATGGTTGGGTCAAAATTTTGTATGGTACCATTGGTCCCGAGGTAATAAATCAGGTTGGCGCTTACACCCGTACATGTTGGTAACTGTCCCTGCACGCTTGTACTAAAAATTAAGAGATACAAGCTAAGTAAGCCTGTTATAAAAAAACTTGACTTTGTAAAAGTTTTCATAAAAATTGCGGCCCTTAATAAAAAGCTTTAACAATATATACCAAAAAAGCTATGTAACAAAGAAATTTTTTATGATGACACCTTGTATGTAATTAAAATACCATTCAATAGAGCCTTTTATTAGCGAAAATGAGTTATAAAAACTCACTTCTCAGCGGGGTTCTTTTTGCCGTCCAATAATTTCTGAATGGTTTTGTTTAAGCGGTCTTTGCGGGTTTGTTCCTGTTTTGCCGATACTATCCATAAAACATATTCCTTGCGGCAACTATAGCTTAGGGCATCAAAAATTTCAGCAGCCTTTTTTTGTTTATTGAACAGGGTTTTAAGGTCTTCAGGAAGCTTCACTGTTTTTGTTTTTGGGTCGGCATACTCGGCAGATATATTATGATAGGTTTCAGAAACTTTGTTTTCTTTTTTTGCGGGGCTGTTCTTCATCAAAAACGCGCTCCAATTATCGTCAAACGATATGAGCGACAGCCATTGCATGTCTAATTTTTTCAGGCAATCCCATCCCTTGTCCCTCGTCAGGTCTGTTTGCATGAGCAGCCTTTTGAAGAAGTATATAAATTTTGACTAAAATTCGATTATGAAAAAATGTACAAATACGCTGAGTAAGTTTTTTTTGCTGTTTGTCAGTTTTACTATTCTGCATTTAAAATCAGAGGCCCAGTTACCGACCTGTTCAAGTGCAGGCCCTGCTTATGTATATTCTATGACAGGCAGTGCTATTTATAATTATGATCCTACATTACCATTATCAGCGACTAACCCTTTTTTAAATACCATAACTGTACCATCCGGCTCCATTGGTATGTCTGTTGGCCCTAACCTGAATGCTGCAAGCCCCAGCCCAACATTTTACATGGTGGTCGGTTCTGACTACGAATATTATAATGGAACAACCTGGGTAAATACAGGCTACTCATCAGGTGCTGTAAATCCCGGAGGCGGAGGGGCTTATATTTACAGTTTGATTGGAGGTACGGGACAGATATACAAATATGACGGCACCGGAAATGCCACCCTACTAACCACGGTTTCTACTTTCAACAGTGGAGGGCCCTATGACATACAAGGTGACTGCGCAGGTAATTTTTATTTATTGCGCATGGAGACACCTGGCGCTTATCTCGAAGAATTCAATTCAGCCGGTACCTTAATTAATTCATGGACCTGCAGCGGACAAACCAGCACAACTTTAGGCGGTGGTTTTGCTATTATCGGCAATACGGTTTACGCTGATAATTCGTCTGGTTTTTGGGTTGGTACTATCTCTGCCGGAAACGTGGCTTTCGTGCAACCGCCCGGTACATTCAGCGCAAGCCCTGAAGATTTTGCGGCCTGCCCTATCGGTGGAGTATCTGCATCCGGCAACAGCCTTGATACTTCTTTTTATTGCGGTACAGGTGCAGGTACTACCCTTACAACTACAGGTACCGGACCTTTTACATGGACCGTTGTAAGCGGCCCTGCTGTTATTACAGGCTCAGGCCCTTCTGTTACGGTTTCTGCCTCATCTACCTCTTTAATAACTGTGCTTGACAGCAATTCAAGCGGCTGCGGTTACGCCATAGACTCTACCCTGCTCGTTGTGCCCACCGCCCTTGTTAAAGCCGGTTTCCCTGACCACATTGTGGCCTGCGGCACTTTTAACGACCTCCTCAATGGTTCTATTTCCGATACTATTTCCTGGCTTACTTATAATATCGGATGGTCGCCTGCCGCCACTGTTGTATCAGGTGGCAATACTTTAAATCCTGCCATCAGCCCTACAAGCACTACCACTTATCACCTGCTTGTTTCAACACCCGCAAACGAAGGCGGATGCAGCTGGACAGATTCTGTATTGATCTCCACTACCGATACAAGTGTTCATGCCAACTATAATTACGTAATAAAATATGGTTGCCACGGTGATACCGTGATCTTTAACAATACCACTACAAGGGCAGCCCATTACAAATGGGTATTTGGCGATGGCAGCATCGACACTACAACGAACCCAACACATATTTTTGTTTTGCAGGGCACTTATACCGTTAGATTATACGGCAATAATCCTATTTGCAATGACTCAAGTGTGCAGGCCATTAATCTTGTACATCCCTTACACGCAGCCTTTACTACCGACAAAGATTCTATATGCCAGGGCGGAACGGTAACTTTTACCAACACGTCGGTAACAACGGTGCAGAATGGCATCAACCCAAGTTATTCCTGGACCTATGATGACGGCACAGGCGATAATACCATGAACACTACACATGCTTTTCCACTGCCGGGTGTCTATACAGTGATGCTTGCTGTGTCTGATTTTGTGCCTTGCTTTGACACTGTGTACCATACTATAGAGGTGGACTCCATTCCTTTCATCAATTTTACAATGAGTGATAGCGTCTTTTGCCAGGGTAAGGGAATAACTTTTACAGGCTTTTACCGCAACGAAGGCAATACGGGTTTAATATGGAATTTTGGTGATAACAATAACACAACGATCTATGACCGCAACCCTGTAGAACATGGCTATGATGTTGCCGGTAATTACACTATTAGATTTACCAGTGATTATCGTTTTTGTCCTGATACCTCTTTCTCAAAAACCATCACTGTAAATGCCTACCCTATCATCAACCTGGGGCCTGATACTACCATATGCCCCAATGGCCTGCCCATTACACTTACTGATCTTATCAATTCTACAAATGGAGGCGCTGCCTGGTTATGGAGCACAGGAGAAACAACACCGGTGATAACGATAACGACACCCGGTAATTACTATGCTACGGTTAGCATCGGTGGCTGCAGCGCAACTGACAGTATTGATGTGCTGAGGGATTGCTATATTGATATACCCAATGTATTTACTCCCAACAATGACGGCATTAATGATTATTTCCTGCCAAGGCAATTATTAAGCAGCGGGCTTACAAGTTTCAGCATGAAAATATTTGACCGCTGGGGCAACCTGCTTTTTGAAACCACCAATATTGACGGACGCGGCTGGGATGGTAAATTCAACAGTGTGCCCCAACCCCAGGGCGTATATGTTTATCTTATAGACGCAACATTCAAAAACGGAGCTACCGAGCATTTTAACGGAAACGTAACCCTGATGCATTAAGGCATATTGTATATACATTCCTCTTAGATAAGCGTATTGATAAAACTTGGAAAAGTAAAAAAATATGCTTAATCTTACTATGTTTTAATACCCTTATTTTATGAAAAAAACTACCGTCACTAATTACAGATCAATTTTATTTATATTCTGCATACTAATAAGTATACAATCACAGGCGCAGTTACCGACCTGTTCAAGTGCAGGCCCCGCTTATGTATATTCTATTACCGGCTCTGCCATTTATAATTATGATCCTACGCTACCATTATCAGCAACTAATCCTTTTTTAAATACCATAGCTATTCCATCGGGTGCAGGCTCGCTATCAGTAGGGCCTAACCTGAATGCAGCAAGCCCCAGCCCAACATTTTATATAATAAGCGGTGCAGATTATGAGTATTACAATGGCACAACCTGGGTAAATACGGGTTTCACGCCCGGCGCAGTAAATCCCGGCGGTGGCGGCGCTTATATTTACAGCTTAAATGGCGGCTCGGGACAGATATACAAATATGACGGCACCGGAAATGCCACCTTATTAACAACGGTTTCATCTTTTGCAAGCGGCGGCCCCTATGATGTGCAAGGCGACTGTGCCGGCAATTTCTATTTATTACGTATGGAGACACCCGCTTATCTTGAGGAATTCGATCCTACAGGCGCTTTAATTAATTCA
>JABDGU010000100.1:0-1345 GCA_013285905.1 Bacteroidota bacterium
AGGAAGTATTCAACGCAAAAATCGAAGCGAATGAAATTACAATGACACAAATATCCATTGAACTGCATGATAACCTTGCTACGCAGTTGGGTCTGACAAAAATGACTTTGCATGTTGTAGCCGAGGATGCTATTACCGAGAAACAAGCTATGGTTATTGAAAAAATGGACAATATGTTGGAGACTGTAATTGATGATTTGCACAATATAAGCCATTCGTTAAACAGCAATTTTATTATAAATAAAGGCCTGATTGCCGTTTTGAAAAAAGAGCTGGATGTATTTGAATCACAGAAACAAATCGCATTTTCATTTGTAGTTAACGGGGAATACATATCGCTGGGACATGAAAGCGAATTGCTCATTTATCGAATTGGCCAGGAACTGCTTCATAACGCTATTAAATATTCTCAAGCCAGTGAAATAGCACTCACACTTACTTACAGTCCTTCTTTTTTTACAATGGAAATTACAGACAATGGGATTGGGTTTGATAAGAACATTATTAGTGAGATGAATGGGCTAGGCTTTTTCAATATGCATGAACGGGCAAAACACCTCGGTGGTACACTTGATATTCAAACCGGGGCCTCTCAAGGCACTAAAATCACCTTGCAAGTAGAATATGACAAGCATTCCAATACAGTGAATATTACCAATGGATAATTTCGGAATTGTAATGTCGTAAGACAATTGTCTGCCCAGTACCGTTTTACACTCGGGTACCGGGCAGGATTGTCTAAATGGTTGAAATATACTTAGTTCACCTTAATAAAGGATTTTGTTGATAATAGTTGCCCTTTATCATTTGCAAATTTCACGAAATAATATCCTGCTTTCAATGTGGATATATCAATAGCCGGTCTATCGGAGCCTGTGAGTTTATTTACTGTGGGGATAAATAATATTTGTTGACCTACCGTATTTATAATGCTCACTGAAATAGCATCACTAAGCTTTGTATCAATAATAATATTCAGTTCGTTATTTGCCGGATTTGGATAAATACTAAAATTTGGTAAGTTATTTTTGGTATTTACACTTGCGGGTGATTTATTGAAATCACTATCGCAGCTATTATTTAGAAATGCAGTGAATGAATCGAGAGGATCATATTCAATATCTGCAACTGAATCTGTGATCCTTTTAACCGTTGTGTCTATAGGTTGATATACTAGTTGGTTTTTAAACACGGTTTCGGTGTCAGCGCAATAAGAAGATCCATTAACATCGGTTTTGATGACTCTGCTAAATATATCTGAAATAGAAGAAGCTGCATATCGGTTTGCGTGAATAATGAATGAATCCTGCAGATAGCTATTTAAACTAAGCATCCAGTCCAGTGT
>JABDGU010000100.1:1355-6004 GCA_013285905.1 Bacteroidota bacterium
ATCTCCAAGCGAGGTGTAATAATGATAATTAAGGACATTACCGGAACCATCTGTTTTTAGGGTTGCCGGGGCTACCATAGTCTGGCGAGAGATGACCCTCCCTTCACCGAAACCTACCATTATGTCCTGATTGGGCGCGTTTTTTATTGTAATGGGTGGAGTAAGGTACTGCATGCAAGCAGGTATATATGCTTCAGACCATACAATGATAAGCGGGTTGTTTATTTTAAATTCCATTATGGCCAGGGAATTAGCCGGGTTGTTGTGGAGGCTGCAAATATTTGGATAGCTAAATGTACTATCGCACATAAATGCAATGTAGGCCGAAGTTGTGTCTTTTTGATTTTCAATAATATTACTACCCCAAAGATTGCTTTTTGCGCCCGAGTTCATAATGTATTCGGTGAGTGGAGATAAGGTACTTAAACTTGTATTTGTCTTGGTGATAAAGGGCACTGTTGCGGCAAATGGCAAAGCATAGTCATCAAAATTGCCTGTGATTGTAATTATTTTATTAATCGGCAAATAGCTAATTATGAGTGATTGGTACTGGTTGATAATCTGGTGAGCTGGCTCGTCAAAATGAATCTCATTAACAGTTGAACCGTAAAAATCTACTTTGGTCACAGACAGGCCCTGGTGCCTTGTGCCGGATGAATCATAGCCTGAACAAAGGCTTAAAATAAAATAGTCTTCATTGTTTAGATTGTTTGGGGCGGCCACGACACTATAGGCATCTATATGATTGTTTCGAAAAAATGGATTAGTTAAAGGATAACTGTACAACAACCTGAACCATACAAGGTTTAGGTTATCGTCATACTTAGCATAGAAAGTAGTATGAAAATCAGGTACGGAAGGGTAGTACGGAGGTACTGTGCCGTATATTGTCCCTATTACCAGAAAGCCGGTATCTTTTGTTGTAATTATGGATTGTGCTATTAGAGTGTCGGGGTAATTGAAAATACGTTTCGAAGCCAGGTAGTTTCCATTGGGGTCTGTCATTAGAATTTCCATTTCACCCGCAGGGTTTGTGTTGTCAATAGAAATAAATGCAGTGTTGCCATAGACATCGTGTGTAATTGTTTGGCCACTTGTATTGTAAACAGCATAACTCGGAACTTGCTGGTTGAAACATTGCGCAAAGGCGCCCGGTGCGGATAGCATTAAAAAGGCTGCAAGAAGATTTTTGAGTTTCATATTTGGTTGTTTTACGGTTGTTTAAAATAGTTTGTTGATGAATAAAAAATGTTAAGGTTCATTTTGTTTAGGGCATTACAAACCCCTTGCCGCTATAGACATCATAAAAACCTGCTGAAAGAATATTCAGCTCCATCATTTATTTCTATAAGTACCCTCGCTACGTTTGCTGGTGTGGCCTGTGCACACAGCCACTCTGCATACGTAATAAAAGTGGAACGCTGTTAGCTATAGTACTATTGTCGCCATTGCCGCTTGGGACATTATAAAACCTCTTTTAAATTATTTAGCTTCACATTTCAAATACCATTCACAGAACGGGGTTTTATCTCTGTATTCGGGATGCCCTGCGGAACATCCTGAACAACGGGACAGGTGATTACTTTTTCCTTAGCTTACTTATCAACTTAAAAATGAGTATTACTATCAGAACAAACAAAAGGAGAATAGAGCCAAAGTATATAACCATAGACAATAGCGTGTAGTAGGTTATGCCCGTAGGAGCTTTATACCCTTTAACATTAGTCCTTGCATACATTTCCTGTATATCTACGTTGTAATACTCCAAGTCATTATTGTAATGTCCATTGTCATGGGTATATAAAGAGTCAAATTCTTTATTGCCACTCTCATCATTATAGAATACTATCACACCAGGCCGTTTTTGAACAAAGCAGCAGCTACTATCTCCTTCAACAATAATTTTATCTCTGCGTTTCTTATCCTTAACAACTCCTAATTCTTTTGAAAAATCTGTTTTCAAAATGTAATCGTCTTTGGGAGCAAAAATACCATGATACTTTCCAGGGATAAGATAACATCCGCTCCCATGCCTCCATACAGTAAAGCACTTACCATCAGAGAAACAGTAATAATCTCTTGATTGGTCTTTCCAGATTGAATTTGCTACAACAAACACAAAAACACAGCATGTAATTATTAACAGCTTTTTCATACTACCTATTTTGGTCCCCATGGATATTTTATTTGTGCATCAAACTGTTGTATTCGCTGCACATCTTCATGGTATTGAATTTTGAATACTGCATGACCTAAACCTATCCCAACCCTCTCTGCTGCCTGAGTGGGGGTACCTTCTTGTTTCCAGTTTAGTGGATTTGTACTTTTGTTTTGGTAAGCATCAAAGCCTAACCGTGCTACACCCCATGGCAAACCATGACTGCCCGCAACAAAACCTGCACCCACATTGCCTACATCCCTGCCCGATGCAAACGTTTTCGTACCGCCGCCACTAAAGCCTTTCACCCCGTCAAATGGCATACCGCGATACTTGTATTGGTTGTCTTCAACTTTAGACTTTCCTTCAGGCATCCCTCGAACCTTGAAATCATAAATCTTATTATTTCCAGCATTTGCCATGTAGTCCGTCAGTACCATGCTCTTTCCCATAATTTCATTATTCAGGAAGTTAACACCGCTTTGGTCATTTGGATTTATTACTGCACCTGTAACAGCGTTGCCGTTATCGCCTAAAAATGAACTTGGTGTTAATGACTGTCCCACAACTTCACCTGTGTGCTGCTTCTTATCATCAACCACATAGATGTTTTTATCTCCATCATCTTGGCCGCCCACTACTTTATATGTTCCGTTGCTTTCCTTTGTTACGTCAGTAGAAGGGGCATCACCCAACGGGTCTTTTTTCCATATCGGGTTATCATCCAGTACAGCATACGGACTAATGGACGGGTTGTGATTCCAGTCATCTTTGTTCTTTCGTTTCGCTTCCCTCGTGCCATATTCCCAATGTAGTGCATTGTACCAGTTTCCAAGCCCTGCCAGTTCATTTACCTTCTCCTGTCCGTTAAAGCCATATCGATACGCATCTGGTCTGTCACAAAGTGTGGTAGTAACATTTTCCTGTTTGTAACTAAGTGTATTGTAGCCGTAAGATATTACAGTAATACTGCTTGAACCTGATTGCGCCACTATGTTCAGGTTCACGTTCGGTGCGGTAGGACCCGTATAGTTAAGAGTATAATTACCTTTTAGCCCCATCGTCACACTACCTAATAATGTGGCATTATCGGTATCTAATAATTGTGCTACAAAGTTACCGCCGCTTACATCGTCTATCTCAAAATCCAGTGCCCCGTCTACCTTTGCCTGCAATGAAAAAGCTATTGTGGCGCCATCATTGGCCAGCGGGGCTGAAATGACTACATTTACCCCGCCTGTGCCCGTAGTTACGGTACCTGTGTTCATGTGGGTAAAATTACCGGCCGATGCAGTGATGCCATGGTGCGTCCACACCGGCATTTCCACAATACTGCTTATCTGTGCGCAATGCTTACTAGTGTCCTGCACATAGCGTGTGGGCATCACGGAGCCAAAGGGGTAATAATCGTAGGCAGCGGGTATGGCAGCGTTGTAATGGTCTATTAAGGTATCTCCTTTGTTTGCGTAAGCAACACGGTTATCACTCACAGTGGCGAGCACATTGCCGAGGTGGTCGGTTAGTTCATACTGTTTCTGCCCCAGTATATGCTGCAGCAGGTAAGGGTCTGTTAAGGTATTGCCGTAAAGATTAGTGCTGTCCAGTTTTATATTGTCCTGGTATTCGGCGCTATACCAGGGCAGCCTGCCCAGCAGGGAGGTAGTGTCTAAAGTAAGCGGATGGGTGCTGCCGGCAGTATCGCCTTCCAACTCACCCAACTGGTTGGGCCAGTAGGTTTTTATGCCCAGCCTCTTGCTGCCGTATATATCATGCTCGGCCAGGTAAAAAGAATGGCTTTTGTAATAAGTTTCTGTGGCAGTGTGTGCAGCAGCATGGGCGGCAGGGCCTAAGTGGGCAGATACCGACTTCATGTAGGAGTTCATATTCAGGTAGGGAATAGAAGCCATGGCGCTGTCTATATAGGTATCATCAAAAGCAGCATCAAAAGCAGCGAGATAGGCCGGCATACTGTCGTTATAACAGATGCGCAGCACGTCTTCATCGCTGGCTACACTATAGAGTTGGTCATCGCTTCCATCATAAGCATCGAAAAAGGGCAGCAGCGATGAGTCGAAGGCATAGTCCACCAATATGCTCTGTATCACTGGGGGTAAAGGATTGGGATTGGGGCCCGGGTCATCGCTTCCAGCCACCATAAGGCTGTTGTCTGCAGTTACCAGTTTATCGTTAAGCACGGCGCGTAAATAATCCGTAAAGAGTTTTTTCTGCCCCGTATCATTATAGAGTGTTTCAAAAACATCATAGAGCGGCGTCCAGGTTTCATCGTCCATGGTCTGCAGGTAACCTGCCATATTTATGGCCCTGTCATGGCAGAAGGGCGGGGCGCCACTGCCCAGCAAACCTTTATAGGCATTGTCCATCAGGGAAATGCCTCCGTTGGAATAATTACATAGCAGTGCAAACAGGTGCCTCGGCAATGTATCAGAGGTAGAAGGGCTCTGGTACATAGACACTAAGAAATTGATCGCAT
>JABDGU010000101.1 GCA_013285905.1 Bacteroidota bacterium
AACTGGTAATGCTTCAGATCCACTTTACCATCTTTTACTTTACGGTAAGGTGTTTCAATAAAGCCCATTTCATTTATTTGCGCATGCACGCAAAGCGTGGATATCAAACCGATGTTTGGTCCTTCCGGAGTTTCGATAGTACACAAACGGCCATAGTGGCTGTAATGCACGTCACGAACCTCGAAGCCTGCGCGCTCACGACTCAAACCACCCGGGCCTAATGCAGAGATACGACGCTTGTGCGTTATCTCAGACAATGGGTTGGTCTGATCAAGGAACTGTGATAATTGCGAGGTACCGAAGAATGAATTAATAACAGATGATAACGTACGTGCGTTGATCAGATCAATTGGTGTGAACACCTCATTATCACGAACGTTCATACGCTCGCGGATAGTACGTGCCATACGGGCAAGACCTACACCAAACTGGGCAAACAATTGCTCACCCACAGTGCGCACACGACGATTGCTCAGGTGATCGATATCATCAATTTCCGCTTTACCATTGGTAAGACGAACCAAGTATTTAATGATGGAAATGATGTCTTCCCGGCTCAGTACTTTGGTTTCCTGGTTGATGTCTAAGCCAAGTTTGCGGTTAATTTTGTAACGGCCTACTTCACCAAGATCATAACGCTTATCAGAGAAGAATAATTTTTCAATGATACCACGTGCAGTTTCATCATCAGGTGCATCAGAACCACGCAACTGGCGATAGATATGCTGAACGGCTTCCAATTCTGAATTAGAAGTATCCTTGTTCAAAGTATTGTAGATGATAGAAAAATCACCGCTTACTTCTTCCTTCTGCAGGAAGATAGTTTTGATGCCCATTTCGGTAATCATAGCTGCATTGTCCTCGTCAATAACAGAATCACGATCCAATACAACTTCGTTACGCTCAATGGTTACCACTTCGCCGGTGTCCTCATCCACAAAATCTTCAGTCCAGCTGCGAAGCACACGGGCAGCCAAACGGCGGCCTAAGTTTGCTTCCAGGTGTTTTTTATCCACCTTCACTTCGTCGGCCATGCCGAAAAGTTCCAGTATGTCTTTATCTGTTTCATAACCAATGGCACGCAACAAAGTGGTTACCGGGAATTTCTTCTTACGGTCGATGTAAGCATACATCACGTTGTTGATGTCTGTGGCAAACTCCATCCATGCCCCTTTGAAAGGTATTACACGGGCACTGTAGATCTTCGTTCCGTTCGGGTGAACGCTCTGTCCGAAGAACACACCGGGTGAACGGTGCAACTGCGAAACCACAACACGCTCAGCACCATTGATAACGAAAGTACCACGCGGTGTCATGTAAGGGATGTTTCCGAGGAATACATCCTGTACAATTGTTTCAAAGTCCACGTGCTCTTCGTCATTACAACTCAGGCGCAGTTTGGCTTTCAGAGGAACGGAATAGGTCAGTCCACGCTCCATACACTCGTCAATGGTGTAACGCGGAGGATCAATGAAATAATCCAGGAATTCCAACACGAAGATGTTACGTGTATCAGTGATAGGAAAGTTTTCCTTGAATACGCGGAAAAGCCCTTCATTGTTACGTCTGTCAGGTGTTGTTTCAAGCTGGAAGAAATCCTTAAAAGATTGAAGTTGAATGGCCAGCAGATCAGGCGTTGCTGCAACATCGTGTATCTTACCGAAATTGATGCGGCCTGATGCGGTCTTCTTTTGTGGTATCGCCATAGTATTTTAAAAAACTTCTTTTACAAACGAAAAATCCCCGCTCCAAAAGGGTAACCTTTCAGTACAGGTTGGTATCTGTATTCTCAAAAAATGATCAAAAATAAATTGTGCACTTGCTAAGCTGCCCAAAAATGGATTGCAAATATACGGAGAGGACACTAATAAAGCAAAAAATATTCCAATTTTATCAAAACGCGTATTTTATTTTAAAAAATCATCCAAAATAAACAATTTCATAATGCATAAATAACCTTGAAAATCAATATTGGCAATACAAATTGGTTGCAAAAAAATGTGTATAAAAATTTGTGTTTATTTTAACAGAATCACAGTATATCATTTATTTTTAATGTTAAGTATGCTAACAGAATCAGGAATATTTTCATACACTACACATTCTGTATAAAACATTGTCCATGTCGAAAAAAAGTCACACATCAACTTATGATCAACTAATTTTTGCTATTTTACCAAAAAAATCAATACGTTGTAATGAAAAAACTATTCTTTTTTTTGCCCCTGTCTTTGCTCTGCTTATCCTTCTTTAGCTGTGATGCTGATCATGGTAATTACAGCTTTACATACAATGGCAAAAAATATGAAATAGTGAAAGACCGCAAGACATGGGCAGATGCTGCTGCCTATGCAGTAAAAAGAGGTGCCCATCTTGCAGAAATAAAAGACAGCGGGGAGCAAAATGCTGTTTACATGGCCTTTATACGCGAAACAGATGTATCACCGGAATACACAGAAGTAAAAGACGGCGGGGGTATTGGTTATTTCTGGATAGGGGCTACTGATAAAAACAAGGAAGGTGTATGGATATGGGACGGAAAAAATGCGGGTGGCGGAACTGTATTTTGGCTGGGACAAGGCGCAAATGGCAAAGGTGACGGAATGGTTGTAAATAATGCCTACACGAACTGGGGCGGCAGTTTCAATCATAAAGCCAATGAGCCGGACAATTATGCGGGTAAACAACATGCAGCGGCCATTGGGCTGGCCGACTGGCCCAAGGGACAAGGTAATTTAGGACATGCCGGTGAATGGAACGATATAGACGAAAACAACCGCCTATACTTTGTGATAGAATACAGCATTAAATAATATATACAATAGCTCCGAATTGAGCCATTGAGAATTGAGTAAATGAGAATTTATTTTTGGAGGCTTTCAAATGAAAAACAAATCTATTAACTTGCAGAGCTAAAGAATGTATTTTACTGTGCAAAATAAAAAACTCATGAACAAACTAATCCTTTCTGTAATAACATTGATTAGCTTTTGTGCCCTATTTACAGGCTGTGCCAAAACAGATACTACAACGGGCCCTTCAGGCCCGATGACAGCGACTTTTACCAAACCCGGAAAATCCCCGGTGAATTTTATTGGTAGCCATACCAGCGCTATTATAGCACCAAATGCCGCTGATAGTACCGGGCATATTAAGGACAGTACGCTAACCATCACGGGGCACATTTACATCCCAAATACAACCAGGGATAGTAGCCTGGAAATTGACATGACAATCTTTAAGTATAAAGCCGGAATGGGCGGTATTACTATAGATAATGATACATTTGCCTATGCACAACTCATAGATACATCTGGCCACCATATTGCTAATAACGGCCAGATCATATTTAATGCTTCAACTGCTTCGGGCGCTACCGGAACTTTTAGTTTTACTTGCAGTGATAATACAACCGTAACAAGTGGCTGGTTCATTGCCAGTTGGAGAGATTAATTATAAGATCATTATCGGTTCATAAAGAGGATATTGGAGTTGTTCAATATCCTTTTTTATTGCAGAAGAAAATAACTTTAAAATACGGCAACGGTTTGAGCAAATGTACTCCTCTATACGAAAAGCCTTACTTCAGAAACGCCTATTAGCTTTGCCAACCATGAAACGATATTAAGGAGAGTAAATGATCACCAAGGTCTTATATTGAATCCAATAATAAATTTCACATTGCAGCTTAGCTGCATCCTTGCCAACTCGCGTCACTGCGAGGAACGAAGCAGTCTCACGAAATGAGGAAATGTAATACACCACATTTGTTTGTGAAATCAATTATTAGACTCTATATAAATGGTGTTTTTATTAGGAATAAAAAAGGCAGCCGTATAGGCTACCTTCATATCTAAAAAATAATTTACAAAGTTACCAACTCATGTCAATCTGCCCATTAGTTATGTGCATACCATCATGTCGGGTAAAATCAAAAGTACCGGTAATGTGATGAGCGGTTTTTACAGAAAAATTAATATGCCAAATATCACTATTCATACTGGCCGCACTAGATGCAGTTATAGCAGAATCAATGAAGCCAATACCACCAATAATACCTCCGCAATTATATAAACCTGGATTATTCACATCTGAAATATAAGTAAGACCTGTTTTTACACTATCATAGTTGAGTATTGTCAAGCCAAAACCGGGAAATGTATCTATTGCATGCAGTTTACCAGTAAAATTTCTTTCCGTATCAGCAGCCGATACGCCAACCCATGCTGAATTGAATAAAACCCCATTCACATTAGCTCGATAAATACCGGAAACATTATAATTAGTAACTACAGGCGTCGGATTCGTAATGAGTACAGGGCTGGGAGAAACATTAATAGCGCTATTGCTGCTGGTGGTACAAGAAGAATAGATTAATACGGTAGCAATAAAACTCAATAGCAGAAATAGGTTTTTCATTTGTTCTATTTTTTTATAAATGTATCATTTTGAATCTAAATAAAAAAGTGGTTCTTAAAAAAAGCACTATGTATCCGCAAAACAATCAATGCATAGCATTATTAATTATACTTTAGCTATTCTGGCATTCTAAAATAAACCTGCCTCTTTGCACAATAAATAGTGGGGTATTTGCATTAACCCATTGGGCCAAATGAAAAATGACATTTTTTTTCGGTTCAGTCATTTTTGGCTTAATATTTGTGTATGTAAACTAAGGACTTAAACCTGAATGGATTATTTCCTTTTTTCTTAATAAAAAGAGAGTGTTTTATGTTATATCATCTACCTCTGAAGCAACAAGTTGAATCTAAATGGCTAACTGCCACGCTGCTTGCGATATATCTTTTAGTGACGGCTTTTTTATTTCTTAATTCCCCCCAGAATGAAGGAACTAAGGGCGAAACCAGCTTTCAAAATATTTTCTCCCAAAGTCAGGACCTTAGTACTGCCGCTGTAAACTAGAAATTATCAACTGCGAGTTTGTTTTTTGGTTATCCAATCCCTTTTTACTTATCTGATTCGCTTCCTGCAAGCAATTTACTTACTCGTTCATTATATTGCTGCGCCAGATCGTCTCTATGCAGTTGATGATAGATATTTGACAGCATCTGCAGCATTTCCACATTATTAGGATCGGCCTTCATGTATACGTTAAAATAATTGAGCGCAGAGTCTGCCTGATTCTTTTGCAAAGCGTCAAAGCCTTTCAGGTCATCGTACGATGGCCTTTTAATAACAGCCGATAAAACCTGGCCTTTTGATGTTGCTTTATAAACAGTGCTGCCAGGCAACCAGGTTCCTGCCCTTATTTCTTCTTCGGGTATCAGCGCTATATGAAATATTGCATAGTCCCATTGTTTCTGGTTCCTTTGCGGGTAGCGCACGTAATCCAGCTTTACATTTTTTATGTCACCCAAATATTGCTTCATGATATGGAAAGCATTGCTAACTATAACAATGGTATCTGTTGATTTATATTTTGGCAACTCGTTTTTCCGGAACCAATCTGTGCATTGTTTAATACTGTTGTAGTAGTAGTCCATTTCATAATTGCCATAGGCGCCCTCTACCCCCCCTGCAAAAGCATTGAAATAGGTTATAGTGTTCGGGTAGGTATTGGCAATAAAATAAGCCGGCTCTAACAATAGTAAGCCAGCTATGGCCATTCCGTATTTCATTTTTCTCTTCGCGAGGTACTCTGACAACATATACCAGCCTCCGGCAGACATTATAGCCAATGAGGGGAATATGAACAATACATGCCTCCATGCGTGGTAAACATTTGCCTTCTGGTAAATGATATAAAACAACGGGAAAAGACCGGTAAAAAGGACAAAATAAATGGCTGCTGCATTTTTATTTTTTCGAAGGCCAAGGATAAATAGGGCTATTAAAACAAGGCCTATGAGCAGCACGTAGGAATTGGTGATGATGAAACTTTTAATAAGGTAATCGGAGGGCAACTCATCAGATGGTACTTTTGCACCTTCGTATAATTGTCCCAGGCTTACCTTAAAATTGCTCATCT
>JABDGU010000102.1 GCA_013285905.1 Bacteroidota bacterium
CCATCCATTATACCAAAAAAGAAATTATGGTACCAATGAGGGACGGCATAAAACTCTTTACCCGCATCTATATACCCGATAGCATGCCCGTACCTTTACCTATATTATTGATGCGTTCTCCCTACAGCGACTGGAATATGGGCCTTGTGAGCCCTGAAAAAGATTTCTATGTTGCAGACATGGCAAGGGATGGCTATATTTTCGTATACCAAAGTATTCGGGGAAAGCACAAAAGCGAAGGTGAATTTAAAATGGAGGGTGCCTTCGATAGAAATAACAAACAGGTAATTGATGAAGCTTCCGATACGTATGATCTTATAGATTGGTTGCTAAAAAATGTGCCAAGCAATGGCAAAGTGGGCCAGTTAGGCATCTCCTATCCCGGCGAGTTAGCCCTTATCAGCGCAGTAAAACCCCATCCTGCTTTAACAGCAGTCTCGCCCCAAGGTACCGTTGCAGACTTCTTCCTCGGCGACGACTATTTTCATAATGGCGCTTTCAGGCTGGCCTATAGTTTCGAATATGCATACAGCGAAGAGGCTGCGAAAGGCGATACTTCCTTTCCCTTTACTATGTATGATCTTTATGAATGGTACCTTAATCTCGGCCCTTTGTCAAACGTCAATAAAAACTACTTTCATGACTACATCCCTACATGGAACGATTTTACCAAACATCCCAACTACGATGACTATTGGCGTAACAAAGCCCCTTTACAGTATTCAGACACTCCCCTGGTCCCCACCCTTCATGTAGGAGGCTATTGGGACGAAGAAAACCTGTACGGTCCGCAGGCCTTGTACTCCAAAATGGAAAAGTATGATACTAAGAATTATAACTTCCTTGTCTTAGGCCCATGGTGCCATGGCCAATGGTCCGATTCTGATGCATCGCTGATACACGAGTATAAAATGCGAAGAAACACCGCCGATGATTTCAGGCAAATACAAAAAGCCTGGTTTGATTATTGGCTGAAGGGAAAAGGCAATGGCAAATTCCCTGAAGCAGAGTGTTTCCAAACGGGATCTAATCTATGGAAGCAATATGCAACATGGCCCCCGACATCATCAAGACCAACCAAGCTCTATTTGCAAGACAATAAAAAATTGTCCTTTAAAAAACCTGAAAGCGCCGACGACAAATTTGACACCTATATAAGCGACCCTGAAAACCCGGTAATTTACAGGCCCAGGCCTATAGAGCCAACTTATTCCGACAGTTCCGATTGGGACACTTGGCTTGTCGAAGACCAGCGTTTTGTAGATCACCGACCCGACGTGTTGAGTTACCAGTCTCCTGCACTCGATTCGGACATCACTATTACCGGTGACGTGACTGCTCATTTATTCGCCAGTACCACAGGCTCCGATGCCGATTGGGTGGTAAAACTTATAGACGTTTACCCCGACTATAGTTATAAAGATACCGGAATGAGCCAGTTCCAACTTATTATCGCTGCAGATATTTTCAGGGGCCGGTTTCGGAATAGTTTTTCTAAACCTGAACCTATCATACCCAACAAAGTGGAAGAATATACAATAGCCCTGCACCAGGTGAACCATGTGTTTAAGAAGGGGCACAAGATCATGGTACAAATACAAAGTTCCTGGTTCCCTCTTTTCGACCGCAACCCGCAGAAATACCTACCCAACATCTTCCTCGCCACCGAAAAAGACTTTATCAGCACCACACAGCGCATCTACCACAACAAACAATATCCAAGCAGCATCGTCCTTCCCCTGGCAAACTGAAAATACCCTCCGAAATAAAATACAAAATTGCAATAATATTAGATGATTTTTTTATAAATAACATTTATAAAATATACCATTATAAATATTATGTTTTTATAGAAATTATATCCCATTAAAACATTGTTTATTTATAAACAATAGCTTATGTTTGATTAAGAACATGAATTTTTAAAAAAATAAATACAATTCTGGGGCCTCCTGCCACGGATATTGCAAATAAGAAATGCCGGAAATGGTTGTAAAACAGCCTGTTTAGACTAAGAGAAAAGAGAAAAGTACCAAGAGAAAAGAAAAAGTCTAAAGAAGCTATATGATAAAACCATTCCCCGGGGCGCAAGCTGCCATTGCTATGTTCTTATTACCGCCATCCCTTGCGGCAACTAAAAGCAGGGACGATCTGCACACATCTTTAATTACCACTTCAAACAATTTTATGGGCGAGAAATGCACTGTAAAGCCATTGGGCTACACAATTAACCTCTTATTACTCCTGTTGGCATTATGCTCCTCGGTAAAAAGCAGCGCCCAGCCAACTACGCTTTCGCAGGGCGATATTTCGCTGGTGGGCTGGTCTGGGCAATCAAGTGCGAACGGCATCGCTTTTGTAACATGGGTGGCCCTGGCAAATAACACGGTCATCAAGTTTTCCATGAATACCTTTAATACTAGTAGTTCAAGCTCCACTGCCAGTAACGCTAATACCAACGCTAATATGATCATATACTGGCAGAACACGGGCTCCACTATTGCTGCGGGAACTGTAATAAGCTTGTCAGGATCTGCAAGCAGTTTGACCGCAAGTACAGGTACAATTCTGGCTTATGGCACTATCGGTGATGGAGCTAATGGTAGTTTTACAACAAGTACTAACGGGCACACCCTCTTTGCTTATCAATACAGTGGCACAAATGATTTTAGCGCCAGTACCAGTACTACGGCCACTTTTAACGGCCCCGGCTTGCTCTTTGGTTTTGTAATCGAAGGATCAGGCACTGCTACTACCTTCATTAGCACAGGTTCTTCGTCAAATAGAAATAGCTACCTGCCTTCGGATCTCAGCAGCACTTATACAGTTACTGGCCTGGCAAGCAACGCAGTCTCAGCAGCTTATTCGGGTTCTACCAGTGGTTTCGCATCGCTTGCGGCCGCCAAAGCCGCAGTTAATACTCATAACGGAACTAACTGGACAACCCAAACCCTAAGCACCAGCCCGGTTACCTACCCCGGCAATTTTACATTGCCCGGCCCTGCCTTTACCAATAGCAGCCCGCAGGCATTAAGCGTTTGCCAGAATGCAGGTGCAACGAGCCTTGTGTCTTTGCTGCATGTAAATAATACAACTGCAAGCCTTACAGAAACATGGAGCCAGTTCTCGGCGCCAAGCCATGGTACATTAACTTTTACTTCGGCAACTGCAAGCAGCGGCAATACAAATATTATACCGGGTGGCACTATAACTTATACCCCAACTACAGGCTATCATGGCACAGATACTTTTACAGTGCAGGTAAGCGATGGCCTCGGCACAGCCACTATGGTAGTGAATGTGAGTATGACAGCGCCGCCGGTAATAACAAGCGTAAGCCCTATGGTGGCCTACCCTGCTGCCGGTGTAACTATAACAGGTACGGGATTTAATACTACAGCGGCTAATGATATTGTATTCTTCGGCGCAACAAAGGCTGTTGTAGGAACGGCATCTGCAACTTCACTGAGTGTAACATTGCCTATAGGCGCTACTTATAATAATGTAACAGTATTAAACACAGGCTGCGCCCTCACTGCATATTCCCAATATGCTTTTGAGCCCAGCTATAATGGCAGCAGTTATGCAACGGGCGTGAATTTTTCTAGCCATGTGGATTTTACTGCGGGGACGAACACAACGGGTATAGCCATAGGCGACCTGGATGGGGACGGGAAAGCAGATATTGCTGTGGCAAACTATGGATCTAACACTGTTTCTGTTTATCGCAATACAAGCAGCAGCGGATCTATATCAGGTTCATCCTTTGCTGCAAAAGTAGATTTTACAACAGGGACACATCCCGTCTATTTAGTAATAGGCGACCTGGATGGAGACGGCAAGCCTGAACTGGCTGTTGAAAATTCCGGTTCCAACACGGTGTCTGTTTTTTTCAATACCTGCAGCAGCGGCTCTATAACAAGCGGGTCTTTTGCCGCTAAAGTGGACTTTACAGTAGGATCAACACCCTTTGGCTTAGCTATGGGAGACCTGGACGGAGATGGGAAAGCAGACCTTGCCACAGGAAATGTTAATGCCAACACGGTTTCTGTTTTACGGAATACCAGCACCATTGGTTCTATAACAAGTGGTTCATTTGCAACTAATGTAGATTTTACAACAGGGGCACAACCACGGGGTGTAGCAATCGGCGACCTGGATGGGGATGGGAAGCCGGAATTGGCTGTCGCAAATACTGGTTCCAACACTGTGTCTGTTTTTTTCAATACCAGCAGCAGCGGCGCTATTACAAGCGGCTCCTTTGCGACCAAGGTGGACTTTGCGACCGGATCTTTCCCGATCTCTTTAGCTATAGGGGACCTGGATGGTGATGGGAAACCGGAACTGGCGGTGGGCAATTACGTTGACAATACACTATCTGTTTTGCACAACACTGCCAGCAGTGGTAGTATCACAAGCGGCTCCTTTGCTGCTAAAGTGGACTTTGCAACAGGAACAAGCCCAGATGGTATAGTAATTGCAGATATGGACGGGGACGGGAAGCCTGACCTGGCTACATCAAACGGTAACGCCAGCACGGTATCTGTTTTACGCAATACCAGCACAAGCGGTTCTATAACAAGTGGTTCATTTGCAACTAGTGTAGATTTTACAACAGGGCCAACGCCTTATTACCTGGCGCTCGGAGACCTTGACGGGGATGGCAGACCGGAAATTGTAACGGCCAATTACGCCAACAGTACATTATCTATTTTATGGAATAACCCTGATGTTCCGCCAACATTTGTAAGTAGCAGCCCGCAGGCATTAACAGTTTGCCAGAATGCAAGTGCAACAGACCTTAAAAGCCTGCTGCATGTAAACGATGCAGATGCCAGCCAGACAGAAACCTGGAGCCAGGCAGTGGCGCCTAATCATGGGGGTACACTGACTTTTACTTCAGCAACTGCCAGTTCGGGCAGTACAAATATTACACCGGGCGGCACTATCACTTATACACCATCAGGTACTTATAGCGGTACAGAAACATTTACGGTGCAGGTGAGTGATGGAACTGCAGGTGCGAGTATGGTGGTAAGTGTAACGGTGAACGCGGCGCCTACTATCACATTGGGCAGCAACCCAAGTATATGTAATGGCACTACCAGCGCCAACCTTACTTATAGCGCCACTACAAGCAGCCCTGATAAATATAACATCGTATGGAGCGCAGGAGCGACAACAGCAGGATTTTCAAATACAAGTGGCTTTACAACAAATTTGCCTGCCAGCCCTATAATACTAACTGTGCCTGCTAATCCCGGCGCAGCATCTTATGCAGGTACATTAACAGTACAGAATAGTACAACAGGTTGTTCATCCACAGGCAGCACAATGGGTGTTACCGTGAATCCATTAGGAGGCGGCCTGAATTTTGATGGCAGTAACGATTATGTTATTACAAGTACATCCTCTACATTAGGATTAACTTCGGCCGGTACAATAGAAGGGTGGTTTCAAACAACGTCTTCGGCCGCGCAGGAAATGATACGTTTAAATACGGCTTCGGATGTGGGAATGGAAGCCGGAACAAATGGTGGTAAATTCTTCGCAAATTTCAATCTGAATGGCTGGAATGATTTTGTGTGGAGCGCTGGCCCATCATTAAATGACGGACTGTGGCATTATTTTGCCTTAGTTGTTAATGGCAGTTCTGCATCCATATATGTTGATGCAACTTTAGCGGGCACCATAAGCGGTTCCGGCAACCTTAATACAGGAAATGCTTCTATTTACCTGGGCCGTCATCCTGCTAATGTAAGTTATTATAATGGCAGCCTCGACGAAATTAGGCTTTGGAACAGGGCTTTGTGCAGTTCAGAAATGCAAACCAATAAGAGTTGTGAATTGAGCGGTACACAAAATGGCTTGCTTGCATATTATAAATTTGACCAGGGCTGTTCCAACTCAGATAACACCGGCCTGTCAAGCCTT
>JABDGU010000103.1 GCA_013285905.1 Bacteroidota bacterium
TCTTGCAGCTTTAGACACCAACAAAGTGGCCGAAGGTTTGCAAACACTGAAAGCAAAATATCCTGATTTTCTGGATTTTTATTTGGATACCCTGATGGGTTTTGGAATAAGGGAAAATTATGCAGACACAAGCCAGGCCATACAATTGGGCCTGAGGGGCTTTCTTACACAAAGAGATTACAGGGGCGTGTTTGACAGCGTTGCGAAACATTTTCCTGATACAAAAAAAGAAGAAGAAGAACTGGCCAATGGTTTTCAGTTTATGAAGTATTACTACCCCAACTACAAAGTGCCGAAAGTGGTGTATGTGGTTTCAGGCCTGGCCAACTGGGGCGCATTTACAATAGGTGGCACTACTTTAGGAATTGGCCTGGATATGTTCCTTGGTGCATCCTATCCTTTTTATAAGTCGGTGGACCTGCCCGATTATATGGGCAAGCATTTTAGTCCGGAGTATATACCTGTTGCTGCGTTTGGAGCTATTTATGAAGATGCGCACCCTTTTGTGGCCGAAAACCGGAATATGCTGGACATGATGATACAGCGGGGAAAGGAACAATATTTTGTTTCGAAAATGCTGCCTCATACACCTGATTCCCTGAGGCTGGCATATACCCAAAAACAAATGGACTGGTGCCAGAAGAATGAAACCGAAGTGTATAATTTTTTCATCCGCGAGAACTTGTTTTACAGCAAGGATTGGCAAAGAGTGCTGCGCTATGTGAATGAGGGACCAAACTCCACAGGTATGCCGCCGCAAAGCCCGGGAAATATTGGCAGCTGGCTGGGTTTGCAGATAGTAAGAGCGTATATGAAACAACACCCTGATATGACGCTGCCGCAATTACTGGCGCTGCATATAGAACCACAGGTTTTCCTGGAGGGATCGAAGTATAAGCCGAAGTAAGTTGATAAGTTAATAGGGTGAAAAGTTAATAAGTTGATAGGTTTGGGATTTGGAATTTAAGATTTGAAATTTTATTAAATAAGGTTACTTTTAAATAATGTCAGCAGCATACCAAATAAAGCTTCCGCAGTTTGAAGGGCCATTCGACCTTCTGTTGTTTTTTATAGAAAGGGATGAACTGGATATATACAATATACCCATCTTCAAACTCACTAACGAGTTCCTCGAGTATATCCATTCGATGGAGGAAGGGCTGAATATGGAGCAGGCCAGCGAGTTCATTTTGTTTATTTCAACGCTGATGCGCATAAAGGCCAAAATGTTATTGCCACGAAAGGAATTGGATGCGCACGGTAATGAAATAGATCCGCGCATGGAACTGGTGGATAAGATACTGGAATATAAACGTTTTAAAGAAGCCAGTGAGGAAATGGTGCTGATGGAAGCCGAGCGCCTGATGCAGTTGAAGAGAGGAAATATACGCCAGGAGCTTGAAGCGATAGGGCAGGAAAACAGCGAAGGCACAGAAATAACCACCGTAACTGTTTTTAAATTGCTGCAAACTTATGAGCGCGTAATGAAGCGCTTTAAAGACAGGAATGACAAACCTCAGCATGTGGTTGTAAAGTATAATTACAGTATGGAGGGGCAACGAGCCTATTTGCTGGATACAATGAGGGCAAATACCCGAGTATCATTTGAGGCTTTGTTTACAGATTGCCAGAACAGGATACATGCCATATTTACATTTCTGGCAATGCTGGAGTTGATACAGCAGAAATTTTTAGGCATATTGATAGGCACCGGGCGCAATAATTTTATTGTGGAATGGAACACAAACCGCGAAGATGAAGGGGAAGAAGGAACCGTAGCTGAACCCGCTCCTGATAATGATTTGGCACAATAATTGATGTATATATAGTGTACTGCCAAACAGGTGGTAAAAAGAAGATTCCCCGTGCACTGTCGGACAGAGGCGATGGGGTCTTTTTATTTTATAGTTAAATATAATATGCAACTAACGCAGTCTTTGTGTATTTTGACGATTGAAAATATTAAAAAAATATACAGATGGAGTTTACTGCAAAACAAATTGCCGGTATTTTAAAAGGGGAAGTAGAAGGCGATGGCGATGTGAGAATATCAGCATTATCTAAAATTGAAGAAGGAAAGCAGGGAACTATCTCCTTTTTGTCGAATCCATTATACACCCAATATATATATGGCAGTAAGGCATCTGTAATTATTGTAAACAAAGATTTTGTTGCCACCGCGCCGGTGCCGGCTACTTTGATAAGAGTGGAGAGTGCCCAGAATGCCTTTGCCCAATTGCTGGAAATGTATATGCAGGTGAAGATGAACAAAACCGGCATTGCGAAACAGTCGTGTATATCAGCGTCTGCAAAAACGGGAGATAATATGTACCTGGGTGAGTTTGCTTTTATTGGTGAACATGCGGTAATAGGAAATAATGTAAAAATATATCCGCAGGTATATGTTGGTGACCATGTGGTGATAGGGGATAACACAACTTTATTTGCGGGGGTAAAAGTGTATTCTGACTCGGAGATTGGAAAGAATTGCATTATCCACTCGGGTACGGTAATTGGCAGTGACGGCTTCAGGTTTGCTCCCGGAAATGAAAACAATAAAAAGATACCGCAGATAGGCAATGTAATAATAGAAGATGATGTGGAAATAGGGGCCAATTGTGCCATAGACAGGGCAACGCTTGGCAGCACCATCATCAGAAAAGGTGTAAAATTCGATAACCTGATACATATAGCGCACAATGTGGAGGTAGGGGAATATACATTTATAGCGGCTGCCGGGGTGGTGGCAGGTTCTACCAAAATTGGCAAAAATTGTATGTTCAGCGGGCAGGTGGGCATTGTGGGGCATTTGGAAATTGCAGATAATACAGTAATAGCCGCGCAGTCGGGGATATCCAAAAGCATTACTAGGAAAGGTGGGGCATACATGGGTTCGCCCGCGTTTGATGTGAACAAATACCGTAAGGCCTATATCCATTTCCGCAACCTGGACGCTTTGGTGCTACGTGTTGATAAAATAGAGAAGGATATAAAAGCGGCAGTAACTCCTGATCTGATAAACGGGATTTAGAATCTTAAAGAGTCTTATTCATTTGTAAGCACGAAAAAATCCCGACCTTTGCAGGCCAAATGAATATTAAGCCAATAAACATACTTGCCATTGAGTCATCCTGCGATGATACGAGCGCTGCTGTGCTGCGTGACGGGGTGGTATTGAGTAACCTCATTGCGACGCAAAAAGTGCATGAACTATATGGTGGTGTTGTGCCGGAAATGGCATCGAGGGCGCATATACAGAATATTGTGCCGGTTGTAGATGTGGTACTGAAGAATGCAGGTATTGATAAGAAAGATATTGATGCGGTGGCATTCACGCAGGCCCCTGGTTTGATTGGTTCTTTATTAGTTGGTGCTTGTTTTGCAAAAGGATATGCTCAAGCTTTGAATGTTCCTCTTATAGCAGTACACCACATGCAGGCGCATGTGCTTGCACATTTTATTGATGAGCCCAAGCCGGAATTTCCTTTTTTATGTCTTACCGTTTCAGGCGGCCATACACAGATCGTATTGTGCAGGGACCATCTTGATATGGGAGTGCTAGGTGAGACCATTGATGATGCGGCAGGGGAAGCGTTCGATAAGACAGCCAAGATGCTGGGATTACCTTATCCGGGCGGGCCATTGGTAGATAAATATGCACAGTTAGGAGACCCGCTTAAATTTCAATTTACCATGAGCAGTATGCCGGGTTACGATTTCAGTTTCAGCGGACTAAAGACGGCAGTGCTATATTTTCTGCAGGCGCAAAAAAAGCTGGATGTGGATTTCGTGACTAAGAATATGAACGATATATGTGCATCAGTTCAGTATACCATCATCAAAATGCTGATGAATAAACTACATAAGGCAGCGAAAGAATTGAACATAAAGAATGTGGGCATTGCGGGCGGGGTATCTGCCAATTCGGGTTTAAGGAAGGCAATGCAGGATGCGGGTGTAGAATACGGATGGAATGTGTTTATCCCCAAGTTTGAATATTGTACCGACAATGCAGCTATGATAGGGATGACCGCCCACTATAAATACCTGAGAGGCGAGTTTGCGGATATGAGCATAAGCCCTACGGCAAGAGCCGCGTGGTAATTCAAAAGTCAAAAAGCTAAAGTCAAAAATTGTCTGCTTTGGCATTGATGTGAGATTATAGTAATGAGCAATCAATATTTTCAGTTTAAACAATTCAGGGTAGAGCAGGGCGACTGCGCTATGAAGGTATCTACTGATGCCTGCATACAGGGTGCTTGGACGCCGATCCATGGAAATGTAAAAAGGGTTTTGGATGCAGGAACGGGAACCGGGCTCTTATCATTGATGCTGGCGCAAAGGGCCGAGGATGTTATAATTGATGCAATAGAGTTGGATGAAAATGCCGCCCGGCAAGCTAAAGACAATGTTAAAAAATCTCCCTGGCCTGAACGTATAAATATAGTGCAGGGAGATATACGCACTTACACCTTCCATGAAAAATATGACCTTGTTATCTGTAACCCTCCTTTTTTCAGAAACAGTTTGTTAGGGGATGATGAAGAAAGAAATAATGCAAGACATACACTGACATTGACCTATGAAGACCTTTTTGCCTTGTTTGAAAAAGTATTGATTGAAGACGGTTATGCCTCTGTTTTGCTGCCAACAAGTGAACATGAAATATGGGCAGCATTACTGAAGAATAAGGGCTGGTTTATAAACAATTTATTATTTGTGCAGCCAAGGACTGATTTGCAAATAAACCGTGTGCTAAGCCTATGTAGCCGAAGAGCAAATAGTATGGTAGAGAACAAACTGGTGATATATGAAGAAGCTAATAAGTACACAGCTGCCGCAGCCGAATTACTATCGCCATTTTATTTGAATCTTTAAATTCAGTACTTTTAACCTAAACCTGTATATGAGATTTACCAGCCTTTTTCTATGTGGTGTATTATCCGTGTTTGCTTTTGACGGTGTATCGGCACAGGAGTTTAACATGCCGCCTGATATTACCAAGATAAAAGCAGAGGATTGCATAACTTATAAAAAGGACATCCTCGAGTGCATCAACTGGCTGCAAACAGATCCGTTAACGGATACCCGATACAAAGACAAAAGAATGGTTTCCAATTCGTTTTTAATAACCTGGCTAAGTAGTTGCCCCGATGCAGGCATAACGACAAGGCCTTACGTGGACCAATTCAGCGATGTGAGCAGCGAGTTTGTTGCCTTGTTTATGGGTGGTTGGGCCAAGTATTATTATGCCACAAATGATAAAGACGAATTTGCCTGCAATATGGCCGGGGTGAAAAGCGTAGTTGATTACTATAAATCGGACAAAGGAATACCCAAGAACGCTTTTATGGACAAACTAGTAGCTATAGATAAGGAAGGGAAATTAAAGAAGTGGCTAAGTGAGGAAATGAAAAAGAAATAGAAATTTTGTATTTTTGACATATCATACGGAAATATGGAAAGCGCACTGAAATATATCATTGATACTAAGGGACATAAAACGTCTGTGTTAGTTCCAATTGAGACATGGGACAGTATTAATAAAAAATACGCTAAACTTTTAAATAAAGTAAAAGTAATGACAGGGATCAGAAAAGGGCTGCAAGAAGTTGAAGAAGCAAAAAAAACAGGTAAACCGCTGCAGACCTTAAAAGATTTTTTGCATGAAAGTAAGCGTTAAGATCACAAAGAATTTTAGAAAAGAGGCTAAAGGACTTTTTAAAAAATATCAGTCATTGCCAGATGATCTGGCTAAACTTGAGTCAGAGCTGATAAGT
>JABDGU010000104.1:0-650 GCA_013285905.1 Bacteroidota bacterium
AGGGTTTCCCAAGTTTTGAAATTTTAACTTTTGGGGTCAGCTTTTGTCTTTTCTGGCATCTTCGTTGCGTCGCACATTTCAGGGCTTGCCGCGTTATGCTGCACTTATTCCCAACAAAAAAACGAATGATAGATATCCTCTGCCCATTCAAAGCTCTGTCATGGTGAGCCTGTCACCCTGAGCTTGTCGAAGGACGAACCATGACAACCCTGATAAATAGACTTGTCACCCAATAGATTCCCCTATTGGATTTTGTATTTTCCGTCCCGAGATTTCGGCATGGAATTTTTTTTCTATTCCTTTACCATCCTGATCACCTGCATTCCTCCACTCCCCCCCATAAATTTCCCCACATACAAACCCGCAGCAAGTCTATATGGCAATTGCAGGGAAGTTTCTCCTGCATTTATTTTATACTCCGCCACCATTCTCCCCATCATGTCAAACAACACCAATGCACCCTCTTCTGCTGAACGCACATTAAACGCACCCGTAGTAGGGTTAGGCCAAACTGTCACCTCTCCTTTGGAGAGGACGGGAGAGGTTACATTCGTCGTCGTATCTATTCCCGGCCCACATCCCGGCACCTCGCATCCATTGCTGTCCACTTCTATTATCCATACATCTTGCTTATAAGCATTAGGCTCATT
>JABDGU010000104.1:750-5764 GCA_013285905.1 Bacteroidota bacterium
GTCGTATCTATTCCCGGCCCACATCCCGGCACCTCGCATCCATTGCTGTCCACTTCTATTATCCATACATCTTGCTTATAAGCATTAGGCTCATTAGGGTTCATTGTGCTGCCCGTCATAATAATATTGCCGTTGGGCAATTCCAGGCCATCAACAAGGTAGTCGAATCCGGTAGTCGAATCTATATAGTAATAATTATGGTCCCATATTATTGTATTGGTAATACTGTTTATTTTTGCTGCCCATCCCCAATAACCATTATTGTCGCCAACAATTAAATAATCTTTATCATGTAGTTGCCTTATTACATTAATATTGTAATGTGCATTATTGTCTGCAAAATTCCTTATCCATGTCATCCGGAAATTTGTATCTAAGTGGGCTACAAAATCCGGAAAGTTCTGTTCATCAAGCGGATTATTGGTTATTAATGAATCTAAATACCCCCAAATAAAATAGCCTCCGTTTTTATCAACAATGGCAGGGCATCCTCCGTAATGGGTAGTATATACCGTATCTTTTAGTATATTGCCTACAGTGTCCATAATGATGAACCAGGGACTGTTTAAAGTATAATTTTGGCTTATTAATCCTACTGTTGCTACCTTAGGATTAACTATTGAAGCACCTACTAATACATTTCCATTAGATAATATTTGTAATGTAGTGAACACCTCATGTTCCCCTGTAAAATTATTATTTCTGTAAGTTTTTAAACATATCAAGTTCCCCATACTATCTATATGCATTAACAAAGCAGAATCTGTTGATGCATTGAAAATTACGTCAGAGCGTTCACCAACTATCCAGTAACTTCCATCTGCTAATCTTATACAATCATTTATATTGTCAAATTTTAGGGAAGTATCGGTATAGGTCCTAACAAAGACAGTATCTAACTGGGCGTTCAGCCTTACCAGGCCAGCCATGCTTCTTGTAATAGTATCATGAGAAAATTGCATGGTTATAGGTATTAAATACTCACTGTCCGGGAGTTTTTTCATACTACCTGGATTCCCTTCGTAAAAGCTGGCATTATTAAGGTAGTCTATTGTTTGTTTATTCAATACCTGGCTACCATCTTGTTTTATTATCAAATACATCATGCCATTTTGCTGGCTGCTTGTTACATTCTTTGCCTCGCCAACAATCAGAAAACTACTGTCTGGCAATATTCTTATATTCCATCCTAAATCAAGAGTACTGTCAAAATCAAATACTGTATTAATATACTGGGCAAATATTATTACCGGGCTTGCCAAAAGCAGGCCCAGTAATAATATTACTGAAAATATTTTTCTCATCTTATGGGTTATATATCATTCTTATCACACTCACACTCTTATCAGTCCCGTTTTCATACTTTATAGTATATACGCCTGGCATTAATTCAGCAGGCAAATGCAATCTCGTTTTCCCTGAGTTCACATCATATCGGCTTATTTCCTGCCCTGTCATATTGCTTATCACAAGCGTACCTGCCGCAGGGGCGCTTACTGTAAAGTTACCACTTGTGGGGTTAGGATAGATTATCACATTCACCACATTCACCACATTTCCCACATTTGTTGTCGTATCTATTCCCGGCCCACATCCCGGCACCTCGCATCCATTGCTGTCCACTTCTATTATCCATACATCTTGCTTATAAGCATTAGGCTCATTAGGGTTCATTGTGCTGCCCGTCATAATAATATTGCCGTTGGGCAATTCCAGGCCATCAACAAGGTAGTCGAATCCGGTAGTCGAATCTATATAGTAATAATTATGGTCCCATATTATTGTATTGGTAATACTGTTTATTTTTGCTGCCCATCCCCAATAACCATTATTGTCGCCAACAATTAAATAATCTTTATCATGTAGTTGCCTTATTACATTAATATTGTAATGTGCATTATTGTCTGCAAAATTCCTTATCCATGTCATCCGGAAATTTGTATCTAAGTGGGCTACAAAATCCGGAAAGTTCTGTTCATCAAGCGGATTATTGGTTATTAATGAATCTAAATACCCCCAAATAAAATAGCCTCCGTTTTTATCAACAATGGCAGGGCATCCTCCGTAATGGGTAGTATATACCGTATCTTTTAGTATATTGCCTACAGTGTCCATAATGATGAACCAGGGACTGTTTAAAGTATAATTTTGGCTTATTAATCCTACCGTTGCTACCTTAGGATTAACTATCGAAGCGCTGGCTAATACATTGCCATTTGGCAATGTTTGTAATGATGAAAATTGATAGTCAATTCCATAAAAAGTAGTCTTGTAGGTTTTTGCCCATAACAAATTACCTGCGTTGTCTATATGCATTATCAATGCCGAATCATTAGATGGGCTATAAATGGCCCCGGAGCGTTCCCCTGCTATCCAATAAGTACCATCGGGCATAATAGCACAATCATATATATCATCAAAGTTTACGTTAGTATCTGTGTAAGTTCGTACAAATACAGTGTCTAATTGGGCGTTCAGCCTTACCAGGCCGGCCATGCTCCTTGTAACCGTATCATGTGAAAATTGTTTGCACATGGGTATTAAATAGCCACTGTCTGGTAAATTTTTCATAGTACTGGGACTCCCTTCATAAAAACTGACATGGCTATCATAGTCTATCGTATGCCTGTTCAATACCTGGCTCCCGTCTTGTTTTATGATCATATACATCAATCCTTCCTGCTGGCTGGTAGTTACATTCTTTTCTTCGCCCACTATTAGAATATTACTATCGGACAAAACCCTTACATTCCAACCCCAATCAAGGCTGCTATCATAATCATATACTTTACTAAAGTATTGGCTATATGATGTTAGTGAGCTTGCAATGAGCAAACCAAGTAACATTATCAATATCAAAATTAATCGCTTCATTTTTTACTTCCCTGCCGAGTGTGACGATGCAAATACCTTCTTCAATAATATGCTATTTATCTACAGATAGACAAATCGAAGATAAGCAAATATTTGGGCCTTATCCTTAATTACCGCCGAGTCCCAAAGGTGGAGACATCGGCTGGGAAGTCAAGAAATTTATCGCGTAAATTCTTTCTGCCACAACACAAAAACGGCACACATTTTGCGGCATATATTAGCCATATAAACCCTTGGCATACCTAAAATGAAAAAGAAAAAAAATCAAAAAACAGCCAAACCATTACAGGGGTATTTTTGTCAATTTACTGTACAAAAAAAGACACAAACCGGACATTTTGATAAGAATAATGTAAATTGATAATCAACAACTTACAATCAAAATGTTGCATTTCAATGTCCGGTTTTTACAAAAATGTCCACTTATCCCAAACACCTCACAATGGGATAAAGATGGGAAGCCTGCCCGACTGAACAGGCGGGGACAAAGAATGGATAAGGATGGGATAAAGAAAATAGTGAAGGAGTAAGGGTTCTATCATTTAGCGACAAATCTATTTTTCAGGAGATTTCTCCTTGCGTCGAAATGACGACCCTGATTGGAGAACGGCTGGCATCAACTTATCAACCTTTTAACCAATTAACTAATCAACTGCCTATCCTGTGTTTCAGGTTCACAACCTGGCTGTTCCAAAGTCTTTCCTGGTCCTTTAGTTCGCCCTTTTCAGCAAAATCAGTGATCTTGAGGATGGTTTCGCTGGTAACGGGGCTTTGCTCTATCCTGAATTCAAAAAATTCGTCGTCGCTATAATGGTCCCAACGGTACTTAATATATTCATTCTCCACTTTTTCTACCACATCTGCAGTATCAGTAGAACCGTTCCAATTGAAGGAAAATTTATAATCCTTTTGGTCCACTTTATCTGCAAACCACTCCTGCAGGCCTACCGGGGTTGATAAAAAGTCATACAATATAGATGGGGAGCATCGGATAGGGAATTCAAGCGTGTACATTAATCGTTTCTTATTCATCGTCAGATTATTCACTTTCGGTAGTTTGGGCTGCAATAATAAAAAAATATGCGAACAATCAAAGGATTAATCGTCATTTATCTATTATTTATATGTTTGTTCCTTTAAAACAGCCATTGAAGCGGGTTTTAAGAAGTTAACGAATTCTTAATTTTTTTTGGGTTGAATTGTTTAGAACCTTAGATTTGCTTATCAAATTGCATCATTCATTACAGACATTCTTCATTGCTAACTAAAATATTGCTTCGCCTATGTCCATGCGTCAGCTTAAGATCACGAAATCAATTACGAATCGTGAGAGTCAATCCCTGGAGAAGTATTTACAGGAGATCGGCAAAGTAGATCTGATAACCCCGGAAGAGGAAGTACAGCTCGCCATCAAGATCAAACAGGGAGATCAACGTGCCCTCGAAAAACTCACCAAAGCCAACCTTCGTTTTGTGGTATCTGTTGCCAAACAATACCAGAACCAGGGCCTTTCATTAAGCGATCTTATTAACGAGGGTAATCTCGGCCTTATCAAAGCCGCACAACGCTTTGATGAAACAAGGGGTTTTAAGTTCATTTCTTATGCTGTATGGTGGATACGCCAGAGTATATTACAGGCACTTGCCGAGCAGAGCCGTATTGTGCGCCTGCCACTGAATAAAGTAGGCCTGAGCAACAAGATAAGCAAGGCATACTCTCAACTGGAGCAGGAGTTCGAACGCGAGCCAAGCACCGAAGAACTGGCAGAACTGCTGGAAATAGGTACCGAAGAGGTGGAAACCACACTGGGCGTTGCTGCCCGCCACGTATCGGTGGATGCACCATTTGTGGACAGCGAGGACAATACCCTGCTGGACGTATTAGAGAACCCTAATTCTGACTCGGCGGATGCCGCGCTGGAACACCACGATTCCCTGCGTTGCGAAATAGACCGCTCCCTGAGCACACTTACTGACCGCCAACGCGATGTTATTAAGTTGTACTTTGGAATAGGTGTGGAGCACCCGATGAGCCTGGAAGATATAGGCGAAAAGTTCTCGCTGACACGTGAGCGTGTACGCCAGATAAAGGATAAAGCTATCACTAAATTACGCACTGCTACCCGCTGCCAACTATTAAA
>JABDGU010000105.1 GCA_013285905.1 Bacteroidota bacterium
GTATTGGTTGCGGGAAGGATAAAAATGGCGGATGCTGTAGGATATATTGTGGCACAATTTGTAGGTGCGACTTTGGGGGCTTTTGTGCTTTACCAAATATTACATGGAATGACAGGGTTTACAATGGGCGAATGGGCATTGGGTTCAAACGGCTATGGCCCGGGCTGGCTAAAAGAATTTGATACCACTTCGGCATTTTTGACAGAAGCCATACTTACTTTTCTTTTTGTATTTGTCATCCTTTCTACAACATCCAAGTGGGGGAATGGTAATATGGCCGGTCTGGCAATAGGCCTTACACTTGTTGTGGTACATCTAGCTGCTATACCGGTAACTGGAGCTTCTGTAAACCCAGCCCGTAGTTTTGGCCCTGCAATATTTGCGGGCGGAAAGGCACTGCAGCAATTGTGGTTATACATTGTGGCCCCTATCACTGGTGCTATCGTTTCTGCGCTGGTTTGGAAAATGGTATTTGAGAAGGAATAAAAGTCTAATTAAAATAAGATGAAGAACCTGGTTAATAAGGTGTCAGGTATCGTATCGGACGCCAAAGATGCAGTACTTGAAAGCTTTGAGAATGGCATGAAGCTGCAGGAATTTACAGATATGTTTGCGAAAGCAGGGGATGCTGCAAAAGAAAAATCTGAAAAATATACGAGCGACCTTATCGGCCTTTCTCCTATCATAGAGCAAATAGGCTTTAAAACAAAGTCAATAAACCTGGGAGTAGGTCTTAATCCTACAGTTAGTTTTAATTTTGAGAAGTTTAAAGATACAGACCCGGAGACCACGCAAAAAATACTGGATGAACATAAAGACAAGTTGCTGCTTGGTATGATGGTAAAGGCTTTGGTAAGTGCTGACGAATACCAGAAAAAGATAAAACTTGGTTCTTTTAAGTTTAGCACGATTTCATTAACAGTGGGACTTGCACCAAGTATCAGCATACAATTATTACCCAAATAAGCGACAAAAATTAAACCCTGTTCTACATAAACAGTCTAATTAGAAAAGGCATGAAAAAGGGAATTATTACAGCATATATGATAACAATATGGTGCCTGGCTACGACAAGTTCTTATGCAGTACCGCCGCATCATTCACATCACAGACACCACGTAGTGCATCATACAAGTCATCACCGCTCAGCTCATCATAGTACATCACGAAGAGTTGCGACACCAATGCATACTCCAAGTGTAAGCTTACCACAGTCGCCATCTAATCAGAGGTAAGGTATACGGAAATATTCAAAGCCATTGTTGATCTAACAGGATACAGAAGACTGTCGCAATTATTTCTCATTCACAGCTGGCGCTGCATTTTTTTGTTCTAAATAGATTTGGTTTTTTGCAAGCCTTTTGCGGCGCGTGTAAAAGAGGATACCAAATAGGGCCATTGCTACAAACACAATAGTTGCTAAAGCAATATTGGGGTTTTCATCCTGCATATACAGTGCAACTGTAATTAAAAGTACGTTTGACAAAAGGAGAATAACCACTGTTTCTGAATGTGTGAAACCGGCATCCAGCAGCAAATGATGCAGATGTGTTCTGTCGGCCTTAAAAGGGGATTGTCCTTTTCGTGCCCTGTTAATAAATACCCTGAATGAATCAAAAACAGGAACAAACAGAATGGACAAAGCGACTATCAGCATACTACCCGGTTGCTCTGAATGTACCACAACGCTCAATGCAGACCCTGCATGATATGAATTTACAGAGAGGATAGCCAGAATCGATATATTAAAACCAACAAACAGCGAGCCAGAGTCGCCCATGAAGATTTTGGCTGGTGCTTTGTTAAACCGCAAAAAACCAATTGTAGCACCCATCAGGCTTATAGCAACACATGCGGCACCAACATTTCCGCTTGCAGCAAGGCAAAGACCCAGGCAAAGCGAACATAACACGGTGATAGAGCCTGCAAGACCGTCTATACCATCAATAAGATTAATTGCATTGGTAATAAAAACACAACCTACTATAGAAAAAATAACGCTTACCCATCTTGACAATTCATAAATGCCAAATAAACCATGCAATGAAGTAAGGCGTATATCTGCAAAATATATGGTGATAACAGCTGCCATAAATTGTGCAGTAAATTTACTGTAGGGGTTTACGCTGGCGAGATCGTCATACAAACCCGTTAGAAAAAGCACAAAAGAGGAAGCAATAATAAAATGGAGCTGCGGAAACCCATAAACTTCCGGAGGGTTATTTACCGGGCCTATGAAAAGAGCAATAGTTATGATATAACCGAAGAAGATCCCCATGCCACCGATATTGGGGGTAATTGTTAGATGCAGTTTTCTTTTATTGTCAGGAACGTCAAATAATTTTCTTTTTTTCGCAATGTATATGATCCTAGGAATTGAGATCAGGCTCAATATCAAACCGTCCATAAATATAGTCAGGTATAGGAGATATGTTTGGTATTGCGCCATTCAGAATGTATGTGTTATTATTTATTTTTGTTAGTTGCTCATTTAAAAGTAGTTAAAAAATAGCACTAATCGTTTGGTAGTCAAATTTACAATTTAATTGTTGTGGTGTGTTGAAAATTGAGAATATAAAAATTAATTTTTCTGTTCTCTATTAATATTTTTTATCAATGCTATTATTCTTTCCGCTGAATTGCCATCCCACATGTAGGGAATATTGCCATTTTTCCATTTTCCGCTGAATAATTTGCTGAATGCATCAGGCAATTCTGCGGTACCGGATACCAGGTAGTTAGTGCCAACGGAAAAGGTTTCCGGCAGGTATTTGTTAATGCCAATTGTGATGCAGGGCACATGCAAAACGGTAGTTTCCTCTTGAATGCCCGCGTAGTCTGTAATAACGAGCTTGGCATTTTCCAACATAAAAATAAACTGCGCGTATTCAAGATGGTTCATGGCATATAGAGACGGTGGCCTTATACCTGTTGCCAATAATATTTTAGCGCCGGCAGCTGTGGTTGGGAAAATAAGAGGCATACCTTGTGCAGATGCGATGATCTTACGCAGCATTTCTTTTAATGCCAGCGCTTTCATATTGCGACTGCGGTGCAGGCTGACAAGAATATAGTTTTGCGACCTTAATTTCAATTTAGCCCATACAGCAGGCTGTTGAAATAATTGCCTTTGTTTCATTAATGTATCAATGCGGGTATTACCAACAAGGAACATTTTTTCGTCAGGCACGCCCATTTTGCGCAGGTTTTCATTGGCGCTGTGCGATGGTGTGAAATAGTAGTCTGTAATAGAATCGGTGAGTACGCGGTTTATTTCGTTCGGGGTGGAAAGATCGTTGTTTCGAAGCCCTGATTCTATATGTGCAATAAGGGCATGATGTGTTTTCCGGGCTGTTATGGCACAGGCAATAGTAGCATTAGAATCGCCTGTAATAAGAACCAATTGTGGTTTTCCGAGTGCCAGCACTTTTTCATAACGCAGCATAACGATAGCCGTTTGCTCTACATCAGAAATGCTGTTGCCGGTCTCAAGGTTAATATTGGGCCGGGGGATATTAAGCTGCTCAAAAAAGCGGGAACCCATGTTAGGGTCGCTATACTTGCCTGTATAGATCAGGCGGTAGCGTATATTGCTGCCTTTATTTTGCTCATTTCTTATAGCGCCAATTACGGAAGCTATTTTAATAAAATCTGTCTGTTCTGCCGCAATAATATCAATCAGCATATAATATACAAGCCTGCTTGCTTGATATAACGACGGCGCTACAGCCAAAAAATACTAAGGCAAATGTGCCGATCAGTTCTGCAATATATTTTTTCATAAAAAGAATTTGAATCTCTAAAGTATAAAAAAAATGTTCTTAATAAAAGAAACAGGTAGAAAAGTAATAAATGCGGGCATAAAAAAAGGCATTTAGAAAAATGCCCTGACAAACAAAAACAAAAGTTTTTAAGGCTGGCTGGCCGTATATACTACGTTTGCTGCGTACGATCCTGAAGGATAGCCCATGCCGGGAGTAGCTTCATATTGTATAGAAAGTGTGCTGTTATTTCCATATCCACCTGCAGAAATAAGACTGTGTGGTGTGTTTGACAAACTGGCGTAAGTACCATTAAACTCTGAAGAAACATTACCACCTGTGCCATTTGCAGATACCTGCATTGCTAAAACACCACTAACCGGCATTGCTGGAGTTGGTGTAGCTGTACCTGTATATGCGAAATCAGGACTATTAGTAGCTACCGTAATGTTGTATGCTTTATTAGATTGTATTTTTAATTGTTGTGGAGCAGAAGCTACACCATTTGCATATTGGCTTAATGTTGAAAAAGGAATGTTAACTGCGTTACCTGTGTTAGAGTTAGTAGCCAAAAAAGTAATTGACATTACATTAGATAAAGTAAGTACAACAGTTTGGCTCGCACTTGCGCTGGCTCCTTGCGCCATCGAAGTCGTTGAAGATGCAGCTAACGCTACAATTAGTGTGATCATTTTTCTCATGTCTTACCTTTTTTCTCCTTTACGCCAACCCCGTTAACGAGTTGTTAAGTACAAGGTTAGGCAATTTTTTGCATACTTGCAAACATTTTGAGCAAAAAAAAATGTGTGCTGATCTGTGATAGTGCGCACAATCGAGGGTAGAAATCGTATTTTATGCTTACAAACAACCCAAAACATAAATACAAATGATTGAAAACCACTTGTTTGTAAAAGCCGCAGGTCCTGCCATATATGACAGGACCTGTTTAATAAAGTAGGTATATACTAAAAGTTATTTCTGCGATGCTGTATAAACAACTGCTACTGAATAGGTTCCGGAGGGAAAGCTGATACCAGGGGTGGTTTTATATTGTACGGAAAATATCTGGTGCCCGCCCGTTGCACCATTCGAGACAAGGTTCTGGGTCATATTGCTTAAGGCCCCGGAAATATTATTGAATACCGATGCTATTGCGCCGCCTGTTGCGTTTGCTATGACTTTTAATGCAAGGACTTGGTCAACCGGAACATTTGGTGCCGGGCTGACATTACCGCTGTAGGTAAACTTAGGGGAATTAGTATTTACAGTTACATTGAACTCCCTGTTCGATTCTACTTTTAGCTGCTGAACTTCAGAACTCACACCATTGTTATAATCGGATACTGATGTGAGCGGCATATACACTGCTCCCCCAGTTGAGCCTCCGCTTGAAACAAAACTAAGTGCGATAACATTTGAAAGGCCAATCCCAACATTATGGTGTGCCGAGCTGGACATACCTGTGCCGAGGAACATACTATTCTTGCTGCTCCCGGAATTTTGGCCTGATGCGTGGTTATCCTGTGCATTTGCTGATAGCACAAAGCTGTAAATTAATGCTGATAGAATGCTGATCTTTTTCATCTTTTAGTTTCTCTATAAATATTGTTTTCGTTTTTTTTTATTGGTAATTCTATTTTTCAATAATTCGTGATACAAAGATTCAAAAAATAAGAGCTGCGGAAGATTTATTTCAATGGCTTAACATGTTCTTTGTGAACCGATAGCAATTCATTAGTAAACAGGTACTGGCTTGATTTTCGTCGGATTCGTATTTAGGGCATGAACACTCTTTTAGAATCTCCTTCAAAGTGGTAGATAAGTAAATGGAATTGTTTGTTAATATAGAAAAGTAGCGATCGCAATTTTATTTCCGCTCCAATTTAAAATATAAAAAAAGGGCCTC
>JABDGU010000106.1:0-2533 GCA_013285905.1 Bacteroidota bacterium
ATCTCCTTATACGTTGTTCCCTATATTTTCATAGTTACCGGCCTTGGCTCTTTTAATGCCTGGTTTTTTATTGGCCTGTGGCTGGTTATGGGCCTAGGCATTGTGGGCATTGGCGCATCTGTAATGCACGATTCCAACCACGGCTCCTACTCCACCAACAAACACGTCAACAGCTTTCTCGGCAGCCTGCTCAATTACCTGGGTGGTTATGCGCTCAACTGGCGCATACAGCACAACGTGCTGCACCATACTTATACCAACCTTGAGGGCCTGGACGAGGATATCGACCCGGGGATATTACTGCGCCTTTCCCCCAACAAAAAACGTTTAGGCATTCATCGTTTCCAGTATATCTATGCATGGTTCCTCTACTCGCTTATGAACCTGTTCTGGGTCACCGCAAAAGATTACCGCCTGCTGTTCCGTTATCATCGCAACGACCTGCTGCGCAAAGAAAAAACCACATTACGCAAGTCCCTTATCGAGCTCAGTATCTTTAAAGTTCTTTATTTCGCTTACGCCCTTGTGCTGCCCATTATGTTTTCGGGTATGCACTGGCCACTCGTGGTTTTAGGCTTTGTTTGCATGCACCTTGTGGGTGGCCTTGCACTGGCATGTATCTTCCAGCCCGCGCATGTGGTGGAGAGTTCAGAATTTCCGCTGGCGGTAGATGGCAAGGTTGAGAACAACTGGGCCGTGCACCAATTACTCAACACCACCAATTTTTGCCCCGACAGCACAATTACTTCCTGGTTCATAGGTGGCCTCAATTACCAGATAGAGCATCATCTTTTCCCCGAGGTTTGTCACGTGCACTACCCCGAGTTATCTAAAATAGTGCATAAAACTGCCAAGGAATATGGCCTGCCCTACCAGGTGCTGCCAACCTTCGCGCATGCCCTTTGGGAGCACGGCAAAATGCTCAAATATCTCGGCTCAAAAGAAAGTGCCCTGCAGAATTAAAACTTTCAGAAATATTTTTGGGGTTGTCAGCTTTCGCATTTCATTGCAGTTTTCTCGGCGTTGGCACCCTGCTTGGTTCCGTAATTCTATTAGGCACATTTACTCCCAACAAAAAAAGCGAATGATAAATATTCTGGCCCATTCAAGGCCCTGTCATGGTGAGCATGTCACCCTGAGCTCGTCGAAGGGCGAACCATGGCTACTCTGAGAATTAGATGTGCTGCTAAATAGAATCCCTTATCCGGTTAATCCTAAAATCTATTAATCCAGGTTCCTACTTCACTATCTTGCTTATCATAACAACCCCATCCCTACCCGTAAGACGTAAAATATAAGCACCAGCAGAAAGATCCTTTGTAGAAATGATCATTTTATTTTCAGTCATCACACCACTATACACTAATGACCCAACAATATTAAAAATCTGAACTCCCGCTGGCAACACTCGCGCAGTCCCCTCTCCTTCGGAGAGGGATAGGGTGAGGCTATTCGTTACCGGGTTCGGATAAACAATCACCTCTCCTTTGGAGAGGCCGGGAGAGGTCACCTTTACCGCCACTGGCATACAATTCGGGTCTCCAGGCCCCATGCAGCCATTGCTGTCCACCTTCACTATCCAGCCCCTTTGGTTGGGCAAAGGCTGTGTATTATATTGATTGTCCGCTTGCCCGCAAAAAACAAAGCCGCTGTCAAGCGTGGGCTTCATATCAAATACCTCGTAAACCAAAGTGTCATTTGGATAAGAATATTTCCTTTTCCAAAGCACTTGTCCGTTCTCATTCATTTTTATTAATACCCCGTAATTTCTATCCTCAGTGTCTATAGGGTCAAAGCCACCTGTAATCTGCCCTGCTATCATAATGCTGCTGTCAGGCAATAATTTCAAAACATTCAGCGAATTATAAACCGTATTGCTATAAGTGGCGCTAAAGGTATCGTTCCACAGCACATTGCGGCCACTGTCCAATTTCTCTACCCACCCCTTATAATATAATGTGCCATTGCCCAAAAAATCTGTTTCATAGCCATTGCCCTGCCCGCAATACACATATCCCCCGTCTGGTGTTTGTATAATGTCTTGTATGGTATTGGTTTGTTTATTTATATCGCTCAGCCATATCCATTGTTGATTGCCCGCGGTATCTGTTTTTATGATCTCGGCTTGGTCGGTAAAACCTGCATATATAACGACGTTGTAATTCGATCTCCCCCCACCCATTACATATCCATCATCAGTTATTAGCAGCTTGTCGGCTATATCATTTTGTGTGTGGTCACCATATTCCTTGCTCCATTCTATATTAAAATTGCTATCCAATTTGCTAAGTACAAAATCTGTTTGTGTACCATTTAAATCTGGGTATGCCAATGTTGCTAACGCCAGCCATTCTCCAGTACCCGTAGGTTTAAAATCACGAACATTATAGAAAATAGTATCAGTACATAAAGTTTCAATATATTCCTTGTTCCAAAGCACATTGCCGCTGCTATCGTAGCGCAATATCATCATTCTCCAATGGTTGGTAGAATCAACTCCATCTTGTCCCACACAAAGGACAAATCCTTTATC
>JABDGU010000106.1:2543-5435 GCA_013285905.1 Bacteroidota bacterium
ATTATTCCAAGGATATAGGTTTCTCACAAACGGCAGTTGGTAAACGCTGTCTTTTATTACATTCCCAACGCTGTCAAAAATCACAAATTGCACCCCCCATATATTATATGCGCTTGCAGCACTAGGTAAAAGGTTACTGCTATCCCATACAATGCCTGTACAATAATATTTTCCATCTCTTGGCACTACGGAAGTAAAAGTATTAGCAAAAGCATGTGATGTCTCTCTTTTATTAAAAAAATATTGGGCTTGGGCTGTTGCAAACAGCCCAACGCCCAATATTAGTATCAAAATTAATCGCTTCATCTTTTACCTATATTAAAGGTAATCATTTTATCATAACTCACGCTACGTCACCTCTCCTTCGGAGAGGCTGGGAGAGGTCTCCTAATCCTTCCCTATTTTCCCCTGCATTTTCATATTGCCGTTCTCCAATATCTTATACAGGTACATGCCCGGCGCCAGCTTGCTTACATCTATGCTCGTTATCCCATTGGCCTCTAGGGACTGTAGCATTATTTGCCTGCCGCTTATATCCCATAATTCTATCTGCACAGTCGCCATATTGTCTGCCGCCTCATAGTTCACCATCAGCATATCATGCACAGGATTAGGATATACCTGCCCTGTACTTCCTGTCATGCTGAGCGTAGTCGAAGCAGGCTCTTTCCTCAGCATACAGCTATCTATTACCACGCTGTCCATAGCGGCCGATGTGTCCACGCCCGTCATGTCGGGGAACATCAAGGTGTCCTGCAGGTTGCGCCCGTCATACAACTTCAGCCAGTTCCCAGCCCTCACATGTGCCCACATTTTGCCGCTGTCCCATACTGTTTGCAGGCTGTCTGCCGCATAGCTGCTTATCAGGCTCAGGTCATTCCCTTTCACCCGCACCGATGTCAGTATATTCATATACCACCTGCCCCAGGTATTAAATTCCTTTAGCTCGCTGCCTGCAAGGCTACTATAATTACTTGGTATATTATTATACACATGGTTGGCACTGTCTATTAGGCTGTCTTCCACCAGCAGGTTGGCCCATAGCAGGTCGCCGTAAGGCGTTTGCAATTGCTGTGTCCAATAGTAAACACTGTCCCTGTGGTTCGTGCTGTCCCTGCCATAGCCTGTGCTGTCTGTTTGCCGGTAGGCATAGCTCAGGTAATAGTTTATATTATTGGCTATGGCTGCATAAGCAGGCCTGTGTGCCAGGCCTGCCGGCGACAGGGGCGTCATTGCAGTGGAAGTGCCTGTGCTGGTATTAATACCAATACTGCTGCTGGGGCATGTAGCGGATGTACTAGCCATAATAGAGGATATCCCAAATGAATTCGGAGGGGCTGGGTTCGTTGCTGTAAAATAATAATTGATCCCTACCACATTAGGTGTTACATATAAGGAACAAGTAGCATCGTGTATAGAGGGGTTATAAATATTATAGAGGTTCTGGCTGCTGCTAAATACATTGCCCGCGGCTACACTGCTGCTTCCCTGGTTTATATCTATGCCATTTGTAGCGGAGTTGATTCCTAGGCTGGCTTCATCATAAGCATTATTACTGTGGGCATTGCACAAAAATTCCAGGCCCTGCGGGCTTATGGTGCTGGCATTGGTATTAATATTGTTGGCAAGGTTGCCCACCGACATATAATCATACTCATTGTGCTGCACTGCATTGGGGTCGCTGCCCGTGCTATAGGCAATAAAGCCTGCCGTGTTTAGTTTATTCCCCACGCTCTGAAACAGGTTCTCGCTTACCTGGTAGCCACTGCTGCTGCGCAGGTTGATGCCATAAGCATTATAGCTGTTATAATATTGCGGGTTGGCGTTTGTGCCCCCACCCTGCATATCAAATTCATTGTTCTTTATCCCTGGCACCGCCGTCCCGTTTGCCGATATACCGCTCAGGTTGTCAACAAATTTACTGTTGTACACGTTCAGCGTGCTGGTACCCTTTATCTGCTCATCATCTATCCCGTGCGAGAAATTGAAAAATGTGGTTTTGGTTATTACTGTGCTGCCTGGGCCCCAATAAACATAACGGTCCACATTTACTCCAAAATCAAGGCCGCTTATCCCTATACACCCTTGTGTTGATGAATTGGCTGCGTCCTGGTTAGTAAACGTACACCCTCCCACATGCACTCCTTTTACATATACACCCCTTATGCCCATATAGCCACCACTGGCATAATTCATATTTAAGTCCCACTTAAAATTACAGGCTTGGAAAATACTATAGTTGCCCGCATGGTTGGGCGCATTATAAGGCGCGAAGGCCACACCTGTTGCATTGTCTAAAAAATTACTATTGCCTGCCACTATTACACCGCCGCCATCTCCGTTGGGGCTGGCAACGTTTACCCCCGTATAGGCCATAGAGATAGTGGAATTATTTCCCATTATCAACATGCCTTGGTATCCGGGGTTGGCGCTGTTTCCCGATTGGTTGCGTGTATCATTGCCCCATACCTGCACACCGCCCCACCTGTTGGTGAATGTATTACCACAACCATTATAAGCTGTTAGTTTCGCATGGTCAAGTGTCAGCATACTGCCTGCTTGTGTGGTATTAGGGGTGCTGTAATCAGCCTCCACAAGTGCCAAGGCGCTCGGCCCGAACGATACGGTCATGTTCTGTATCTTAAGCGAAGTTCCGGGCGGTATTATAAGGCTATGCTCTATGTTTAAATTTGTGATGCTGGAGCCATTGCCGTATAAGGCAGTTGCGGGGTTGCTTGTTGGCGTCCATGTTTCATTACCTGTTACAGTATAGTCATAATAATGATAATTATTTGAGGGCGCAGTATAGCTTGTTCCCGGTGTATAACCAACATAAGCCAGGTTGCCGCTGTAGGAACTGTTTGACGATGTATTATTATCCAATATCAATAT
>JABDGU010000107.1 GCA_013285905.1 Bacteroidota bacterium
TGCTTCGGCCATATCTGTAGTTTCGAAAAAAGTAAGCTTTAAAATGCTGACACCCTGCACATTCTTGCTACTGACATTTTTAATGCCGTTGACATATAAAAACTGGTCCTGCAAGCGTGTAGAGAAAAAACCTTCCATCTGTTGCGGTGTCATACCGGCAAAAGGTTCTATCACATAAATAGTTGGCAGGTTCAGTTTGGGGAAAATATCTATCGGTATACTTCGTATCGCCAAAAAAGAACTCAGGAACACCGCTGATACTATTACTATCATGGTGATGGGCCTTTTAAGCGATGCTGATACTAAACTCATTGATTATTTTTTAAAGTTTTGTAAGAATGTATCTAATTGATTGCTGAGGCTGGCCTTCATATATAGAAGCTGCAGGAGATCATCCTGGGCTAGTATGTAATCTGCCTCTGTCTGGTTCAGAACATACAAAGCGTTTGTTACATCTATTAAGGTATTAAGACCGGAACGGTACAAGGCCATTTGCTGTGTATAGGCCTCCCGTGATGAATGCAGTTCTATTGGCAGTTCATTCAGCTTTTGCATAGTGCTTGCATAGGCGCTGTTTGTTTGCTGCAGCACACGGTTCAGGTTCAGTTGCTGGTTTTGTAATGCCGATTGTTGGGCCTTGACCTTATATCGCCCTTCTACCAGTTCGTCATGGCGATGTTTGAGGTCGAATAGGTTATATGATAAAGTAAGGCCGAAGAGGTAGTTGCTCCTGGTGTATAACATAGCATTTGTAAGGTCGCTGGAATAAACGTCTGCCGGGGATATACTGGAACCTCTTACCCAGCCTGCCCCTTCCAGGGACAAACGGGGAAGATATTTTTTCGAAACCGTATTCAGGTCAGCCAATTGCTGCTCATATTGTTTCTGATAAATATCCAGTAAGGGATGATTTGCATCAACGCTGTCTGTTGGTTGAAACAAATAAATTTTGGCAAGAAAATCAGCAGCAAAAACTCCGGTATCGGGCCTCACCAAAGCAGTGTCCAGTCCCGTAAACGTGGACATAGACACCTGGTCATATTTATATTCATTGAGCGCCTGTATATATGCCACCTTTGCCTTGGAGTATTCGGCACTTGCTGTTGCGCTGTCAACTCCCGGTTTCAGGCCACTCAAAACAGTCGCCTTTATAGCATTGAAAATAGTGCCTACCCTGTCCACGTTTTCCTTTTCAATTTGGAGGAGCCTGTATTTCTTGAGCATGTCGAGATAGACAGATATTACATTTCCCGTAAGCTGGTATTTATCGGCATTAAAAACCGCCTCTGTGCTTGCCAGTTTCGCCTTAGCTTCATTTGTTTGGGCATTGTAGTAGCCAAATGTGTAGAACTGCCAATCCAAATACGAAACAGCTATATTGCCTGATGCAACACTTGTTTTTTCAATTTCATTAATGGAGCCTGATGTTGAGGGGACTACACTCATACTGAAATAACCACCGGGCAAACTATTAGAAGTTCCGGCTGACACTTCTTCCATTACTTTAAGCGAGGGCAACCTGTATCCGTTAACCGTGCTGATATGCGCTTTTTCAGAAGCTACTTCTGCCTGGCGCTGCTGCAGTAATGGATAATAAGCAATGGTTTTATTTACCGCATCATATAAATTCAGAACTTGCGCAGATGCCGGATCTTGTATGCAACACAGCATACAGGCAAGCAGAAATGCACGAAGCATATATTCCACGAAGGAATATTTTACATTTTTCTTATTCATTGAGAAATTGGCTCCTGTAGCGGAGGCCTGTTTAGAATTACAATATGTATTTGATAACAAAAAAAGATAGCAGACGCTATGCTATTCTGGAAGGAGGCCCGCGAAGAGCGTTTATTCTATTTATACCAAGTACTGTATGCGACCTGTAAGCTGAGAAATAGGTTACATTATCCGTAAAGGGAGTCGCATTAATCGTAAAGAACGGAGCTATCGCTTGTGTGTAGTTCTGGCTTAGGGCCTTTATTCTTATCGCTGTTTTGAGACTGGAACGTTGATGGGTTTTGCTAATGCCGCAAGTAGCGGGAGTAGCTAATTTTGCATTTGTGTTCTTTAGGTAGCAGCCTTGACTATGGTCTACCCCTGCATATAAAAAGTCTCCTGTTCCACCATAATATCCCTGTGAAACAAAAGTGAGCAAAAAAAGCGTGTAGAATATTCGAGTTGCTTTTTTCATAACATTAATGCAGGACAAAGGTATTAAAGAAATCCGTAAAACATAAAAACCGACTATCCAATTGAGGATTTATTAACATAAAGAACAGAAAGATTAATTAAAATAAGTGTAATACAAAACCCTTTTTAGAAATTTTGTGTTTTTGTTTTTATGTTAAGCAGCTTGTATATCTTTGGCACGCGCAAAACAAATAAATTAACGGACATGCAGAATTTTGAGGTACAGCTTAAAAAGACAGATAATTTTGTTTACGAACGTAATTATAAATCCGTCATCAAAAACGGGAAATCTATCGGCACCTGTAAACTGGTATTGGATGATAACAAAGTGATCGGGGTATTTGAATTGGACATAGATGTTCAGGGAATCCAATACGTAAAGTATAATACAATCATCCAGAGAAACAAAACATGGCTTGCCAGTGTTGAATTTTCAGACAAACAAAGTTCTGAAACTGTTCAAACCATACCATAATCCGCCTCTGCGTACTTGATTTCATTCCTCCCCGGCCCAAATTATTAAAGGCAATTAAATAATAGGCTTTATAAAGAAGCCTGCAATTGCTATGAGGTTTTGTAAAGTAGACGTCTAATCTTATGCCTGTAGCTGTATAATTAATGAGAACAAATTCTATATCTTTGAGTTTAAGTACCATTCTCTTATTACAAGCAGACTCAAAACGAAACGTTTCTTATGAGATTTCTTTTACCATTTCTTGTTCTTTTAGCATTGCTTGCCATTGCGTCGTCTTTATCCGCCCAAACTATTACAAGTGGACAGGAACAGGCAAAAGCAACTATCAATTTCACCAACCTCGCTAATTATTACCTCCTGCATCCCGATCCCTTGGTGGTACAGGACATGGAAAATGAAGCCGAGAGTGTACCCACCCACCCTTATCCTGATTCGAATTTTATACACAGGTTGCAAAACAGCCTCCCCGGACAAGGAGCACAGGGACCTGTATTGGTAATTCCTAACCTACCGCCTTCTCCTGCACCTATTGACAGTTTCGAGGCCGTATTGGACAATAATACTACCATCCCCCCCGATACACATGGCGCGGTTGATTCCAACTATTGTGTTACGGCGATCAATCCAAATGTAAGGATACAGTCCAGGACAGGTACGGTTATTTCCACAGTGTCATTAAACAGCTTCTGGAATTCCGTTAATTCCACGGGCGCCACTTTCGACCCAAGGATCTATTATGACAATTATGCCAAGCGCTGGATAATAGTAACAGTAGCACATGGACAAACTGCCAGTTCTACCTTATTAGTGGGCGTATCACAAACCAGCAACCCTACAGGCAATTGGTACCTGTTCTCCATAGTGGCTGACAATACCGGCACCAACTGGTTCGATTTTCCAAATGTAGGTTTCAATAAAAGGTGGTTAGTGGTTACAGGAAATTATTTCAGTGTATCTTCTAATGCTTTTGCACAATCCAAAATATTTGTTTTCAATATTGCCAATTTATTTGCAGGCACCAGCGCCACCTATACAAGCATTAGCAGCTCAAACGACTTCACAGTCTGCCCGGCCATCATGTATGATACCACGTCATCCAATATGTTTATGGCAGAAACATGGGATGGATCGTCGGGCCTGCTTAAACTATTAAAACTATCTGGCACTACTTCATCTCCGACAATGACCACCATAGGCTACCCTGCCACAACAACATTGTGGCAAAGTGATGGCCCTGATGCTTTTGCACCGCAGCTTAACGACACTGACAAGATCAATACAAATGATGACAGGATAACCCAACTCATCCTGATGAACAATCATTTGTGGTGTGCCCACACTATTTTTCTGCCCTACAGCGCTTCTGCAAACCCTACCCGTTGCTCAGTAATGTGGTGGGAAACCGACACCGCCGCCAACCCGCTGCAAAACGGCAAAATTGACGATGCCACAGGCAGCAATGATTATGCTTTCCCAAGCATAGCCGTAAACACTTATAACGATGCCTTAATAGGTTTTTCTAACTTCTCAGCTTCTATACATCCCAGCGCATCTTATGCAATGCGTTCCGGCTCAGACCCTGCAGACTCCATAAGGCTTCTGCATACCTATAGAGCAGGACAAAACACTTATTTCAAAACCTACTCCGGCACCCGCAACAGGTGGGGTGATTATTCAGGCGCTACTATAGATCCCTTAAATCTATCTGACTTCTGGACAATCCAGGAAGCCAGTTCAGGCACAGTTAATGTTTGGGATACATGGTGGGCCCAGATCAATACTTGTAATTTGTATTCTTCTGTCATCACTCCATCGGGCTCTACTGTTCTATGCAGTGGCGGCACCGTTACATTGAATGCTGATACAGGCACAGGTGGCTATGCCTACCAATGGCAAATCGGGGGCTCAAATATTACAGGCGCTACAAGTTCGGCCTACACGGCAGCAGGCAGCGGAACCTATACACTAATTGTTACAAAAAATAATTGCGTTATCACTTCCTCCGGACTTGCCGTAAGTTTAAGCGTACCCGTGATCGGACCAATAACAGGGCTTTCCAATGTATGCCCAACTGGTACTATCAATTTGGCGGATACAACAGCCAACGGCACCTGGAGCAGCGATAATACCGCATTCGCTACTGTGAATAGTTTGGGAGTGGTAACAGGCGTGGCTGCGGGCAATACTAATATTGTCTATACGCTGACCAGCGGTGTGTGTATAGACAGCGTGGTAACACCAATTACCGTAAATGCTGCCCCGGTAATTTCGGCCATTACAGGCCCATCAGGTGTATGTGTGTCCTCAACTATAAATTTAAACAACACTACCCTTAACGGCACCTGGAGCTCTAACGACACTACAATAGCTAAGGTGAACAGCGCGGGCGCTGTAAGTGGTATAGGAGTGGGCACAACAAGTATCGTTTATACAGTGACAAACATCGGGGGATGCTCCGGTAGTGTAACAAAATCAATAACAGTAAATGCCTTACCCGTAGTTTCGGCAATAAGCGGAGCTACTGCCATTTG
>JABDGU010000108.1 GCA_013285905.1 Bacteroidota bacterium
TAAACTGAGGTTTAGGATTTAGAATATAGTTTAGCTATTTTTACAGGCTATAAAAATCATATTTGATGAAAAATAAAATTTACCTAACAAAATGGGCCATGGCCATTGCAATATTAATGAGTACCCAATTGATGAATACAGGCTGCAATAACGGCACCGAACAAAACAAAACCGAAAATACCCCCAAAACCGACAGCTTTAAAGTGGAGGCTGAAGCGTTTGCAGACCTGCAGCTATTGCGTTACCAGGTGCCGGGCTTTAATGAACTAAGCCTGCAACAAAAAAAGCTTGCCTACTACCTGTACGAGGCAGCGCTGTGTGGACGGGATATGATCTATGACCAGAAGAGCAAATATGGTATCATGTTGCGCAAAACCCTGGAGGATGTTTATGGCTCTTACAAGGGAGATAAGAATAACGACAACTGGAAAAAATTCGAAGAGTATTGCGGCCGTTTCTGGTTCAGTAATGGCAATCATCACCATTATGGCAATGAAAAATTCATTCCTGAATGTTCTTATGAATATTTTACAGAGATAGTAAAGAACAGCGATGAAGCACAATTGCCGAAAGATGCAGGTGAAAGTACCGATGCCTTTCTTGCCCGTATCAAGCCAATTGTTTATGATATGAACTTTGAACCTAAGGTGGTTGACCTGAGGCCCAATATTGATAACATTACCAACTCTTCTAATAATTTTTATGAAGGCCTTACACAAAAAGAAGTAGAGGCATTTTACTCCAAATTCGATACTAAAGGCAATGCACCATCATGGGGACTGAACAGCAAAACCATGAAAGAAAATGGCAAGACAGTGGAGAAGACATGGAAGAGCGGGGGTATGTATGGCGCAGCTATAGATCAGATAACAGGCTGGTTGCAGAAGGCCACCACGGTTGCTGAAAATGAGCACCAGAAACAAACACTGGAACTGCTGATAAAATATTACCAAACAGGCGACCTGAAAGTATGGGACGATTACAATATAGCCTGGGTGGAGGATACATCGCGTATTGATGTGGTGAATGGCTTTATTGAAGTCTATCTGGACGCAATAGGTAAAAAAGGAAGTTTTGAAAGCACGTTATCGCTGAAAGACCTTGAGGAGACAAAACGCATCCAGAAAATTGCTGACCAGGCACAGTGGTTTGAAGATAATTCGCCTATTATGCCCAACCATAAAAAGAAGGTTGTAAAAGGCATTACCGGCAAAGCCATTACTGTAATAGTGGAAAGTGGCGATGCCGCACCGAGTACGCCTATAGGCATCAACCTGCCCAATGCAGAATGGATACGTAAAGAGCATGGGTCTAAATCGGTATCGCTTAGCAATATTATCCACTCCTACAATATCAGCAGTACAAAGAGCGGCATGGTGGATGAGTTTGCTTTGAATGATACGATAAAACAAAGGCTCAAAAAATACGGACCTCTTGCATCCGACCTGCATACAGACATGCATGAGTGCATTGGGCATGCATCGGGGCAGATCAACGAAGGCGTAGAAACAACAGATAAGACTTTGAAGAACTATGCTTCCTGTCTTGAAGAAGCAAGGGCCGACCTGGTGGGCCTTTACTACATCACCGACCAGAAGCTGGTGGACATAGGCGTGATGCCTGACATGGAAGTGGGTAAAGCCGGTTATGATAATTACATGATGAATGGCTTGATGACCCAGCTCACCCGCCTGAAGCCAGGCGCCAACCTGGAAGAAGCACACATGCGCAACAGGCAGCTGAATGCGCGCTGGGTATATGAACACGGCAAGAAGGATAATGTTGTTGAATTTGTGAAAAAAGACGGCAAGACCTATGTACGTGTAAATGACTATGCAAAACTTCGCAACTTGTTTGGCGAACTGCTGAAAGAAATACAACGCATCAAATCAGAGGGTGATTTTAATGCAGGCAAAAACCTTGTTGAGGATTACGGAGTAAAAGTTGACCAGGACCTGCTGAAAGAAGTGCTGGCACGTTATGCCAAATTGGGCGTAAAGCCCTACCGCGGTTTTGTGCAGCCTAAATTAGTGCCCGTTATGAACGGCAATGATATTACAGACGTGAAAGTTGAATACCCCGAAAGCTTCTTTGCACAGATGCTGGAGTATGGAAAGAAGTATAGTTTCCTGCCATTAAAAAACTAATACCAATTTGACATTAGAAATAGGCCAATAATTCCGTAGGAATGTTCTGTTTATAGCAATCAGAACAAAATGAGTTAAGCTCCTTTAGGAGCGCCCTCCTATTACAGCAAAGAACTGTTTTATATTTCTAAATTGTATAAATGCAGCCGGGTGGAAACATTCGGCTGCATTTTTGCTCCAATTGTCAGAATTTAAACTCCATATCTTTCAGCACCTCGTCTGAAGGTTGCAGCACTACATAGAAATGGCTGACGATATTTACTGCTTTGTCAGGGCTGATGCTTTGCAGGTCTGCGGTATTGTCTATGATCGCAACATGTTGCCTGTCACGAATAAAAGCATTGTTCACTGCCTCCACATACTCAGGGTAGCGATCCTCTGTATCACTTTCGCGACATAATATTTTTTCACCGGAGTAAAACATGATCTGCCATTGCAGTAGGCCATCGTTGGAGAAACAATATTTTATATCGTGTTTTTCCAGGTAATCTGTAATACTTAGTACTTCAATTTTTCGGGCAGGGTAGAAAGTATAGTCTTTAAAAGAGATCAACGAGGGTATGCCAATTGCGATAAGAATTGCCGGGAGTAAATATTTTAACCCTAAAGAAACTAAAGTGCCGGCTGGACTATTATCACACATTACAAAGAATGAAAAAAGCACGAAGCCCGTCAGGGGCGTAAGATAACGCGGCGCATGTTCTGTAAGAAATAAGCAATAACCGATAGTAAATAACACAGACAAGACTGAGATAATAAAAAGTGAATGTTCTTTATAGTTTGACAACGAATATTTTATTGCTGCAATAATAAGAAAGATGATAAGGCCTATCATCATACACGAAAATATATTGCAGGCTAAAGAAGCTTTATACACATAATACAGAAAATACCAGCCGTTAAAATGATCGAAGAGCAGGATGGGACAATCTTTTATATTATGAATGAGATTGCTGAAACTGATATCAAAGACTTTGGGCTTCCAGTGATTGGAGGCCTGCATTTTAAACCATAGAAACGAACATGAAAGCGGTATCAGTCCAGCGGCAAGACTTAATATTTTGTTCCTGTTTAGCTGCGGGTAGAGTTTATAAATGACAATCGGCAGGAGGCCCGGCAGCCACAGCGGCTGGCTTTGGTAAATAATAACCAGTATCAGGCCAATGAAGAAATAACTGACATTTGATTTGATACCCTTCTTCCTGAACACTATCCACATCAACAGAGAGGAAAAGAAAAAAGAAGTAAGATAACCGCCTCTTGCCTTCATAGACCAAAGCGCCCAGGAAGGCGCAAAAATAAAGACCAGTGTTATCAAGAGGGGCAGCAATTTATTTTTTGTGCTGAGTTCATGAAGTGTTTTATAAAAGAAAAGGATGCCTGCTGTCCACATAAAGAGCATTGGGAGTTTTACTGACAAGTCATTCATTTCAAATAGCAGGTAAAAAAGCGAAACAAGCGCTGTTTCTATAAAAGCAAAACCATAAGCCTGCCCGTGAAAGAATATAGGTATTTCTTTACCCTCAATAAAATGCTTTGCCATCAGGCCAGTTACACACTCATCCCCATCAAGCAGCAGTTCAGGGCTCAAAAGCTGGGGCAGCCTGCTCAAAATGCAGACCAACGCAATAAATAAAAGGGGCCAGTTATTTAAAAAACGGTTCATTAAGAGGATAAAGGTAGAAGCTTAATGGAGAATAGGAAAGAGGGTAAATGAATCGTCTACAGCTCTTTCCTCAATCTCGCCACTGGCACATTCAGATATTCGCGGTATTTAGCTACCGTCCGGCGGGCTATATTGTAACCCTTTTCCTGCAGCATTTCTGTAAGGCGTTCGTCAGAGTATGGTTTGCGTTTGTTTTCTGCGCTTATTATTTCATGCAGTATATTCTTCACTTCACGGGTAGATACTTCTTCACCGCTATCCGTCTGCAACGCTTCAGAGAAGAAATATTTGAGTTTGTATGTGCCGAATTCAGTCTGTACATATTTACTATTGGCCACGCGCGATACGGTGGAAATATCCAGCGAGGTCATTGTGGCAATATCTTTTAATATCATGGGCTTCAATGCAGTCTCATCACCACTAAGAAAAAACTCTTTCTGAAAACTCATGATGGCCTGCATCGTGTGCAGTAAAGTATGTTGGCGTTGTTTAATGGCATCAATGAACCATTTAGCTGAATCCAGTTTTTGCTTAATGAAAAGCAATGCCTCTTTCTGCGTTTTGTTTTTCTTTTCGCTGCGGTCGTAGGCGCGCATCATTTCTTTATACCCTTCGGAGATACGAAGCTCAGGGGCATTCTTGGCATTGAGGCTTATTTCTAAAATGCCGTTATTATTAAAAACAAAGAAATCAGGTATTATATAACTCTCGGCCTTGTTGACAACCGTAAAAGCAGCGCCCGGTTTTGGGTTAAGATGAATGATAATATTTATTACATCCTTAAAGCTCGCATCGTCCAGGCTTAACTGCCGCTGTATCTTATCATAATGCTTCTTGATAAATTCATTATAGTAAGTGTCAATGATCTCTATAGCATTTCTTACCGGCAGGTTATCTGGCATACGCTTCAATTGCAGCAAGAGGCATTCCTGCAAGGTCCATGCACCAATGCCCGGAGGGTCGAACTGCTGGATATTTTTCATAATATCCTGTATCTCCTCCACGCTGGTATCAATATTCTGCCCGAAAGCAAGATCGTCCACAATGGAAGTTATTTCTCTGCGCAGGTAACCGGCATCGTCTATGCTGCCTATTATCTGCTCAGCAATAGCATGGCTGCGCTCATCCAGTTCCAACATACCCAACTGGTCCAGCAAATGGTCGTGAAAACTTGTTTCCACACGTACGGGTGTTACCTGCCTTTCAGAGTCGCCGTCCGATTATCATTTGCAGAAAGCCCCTAACATGCGCGAAATAAGATCAGCATCCCCAAGGCTTGCCCTGTCCTCTAAAAGGGCAAATAATCACAGCTAAATATACAAAACTACTTTTTATAAAA
>JABDGU010000109.1 GCA_013285905.1 Bacteroidota bacterium
TTCGATTTAGATATATTTTCGTAGAACTCATTTTTGGGAGGAGTTGTATAAAGACCGTTGTCTTTGCGGTCTTGCGCTAAAGCCACAGTGGCAGAGAATGCCAATAGTACTGAAAGGATCTTTTTCATACTGTAAAGTAAATAGAATAATCTGTTAACAAAAAACTATACAAAATATTGCAATTCTTCCGACATATCAAGGAAGGGGTATTGTTTCAAAATCTGCTGCGTTTTGAGCAGGTAATCCGCTTTGAATTTTTTATGCGCATCTGTACCGGGGAAACGGGGCCGGTGGGAACGGGCGGTAACTATTTCTAAAACCTGCTGCATAATATTCCTTGTACACGGTTCAATACAGGAACTAACAAATTGGTCCCAGACAAATTGGGTGGCGAGATAATTAGGATGTACGAAATCTATATCATAGAACCTGTAATCTCTTAGGATATCAACGACCAATTCGTAAGCGGGGAAGTAATAGGCGTTCGCAAAGTTGCTGCAAAGGCTATGTACCGCTTCTATCAAGCGTGCCTTGCTCCTGTTGTTATCTACAACCCCATCACGTATGTGGCGCACAGGGCTCACGGTAAACAATACCTGAACGTCGGGATTTATAGCAAAAAGCCTCTCCATGGATTCGCCAAGGGCCTCAGTAATTTCAGCAATGCTCAATAATTTTTTCTCGAACCACTGTGCAGGCGCCCGATGATTGTTGGCCACCGGCTTGCCATTTTCGACCAGGTAATATTGGAAAGCAGAGCCAAGCGTAATAATTACGTAAGCCACATTTTTTATCGAAGCCGAAGCCTCCTGCTGCGACCGGTTGATCTGATTTAAAGTCTCATTGGCATCTACATTTGAGAAACGGGTATGATGATCCCATGAGTTCCACAATTCATTCAGATAAAAAAGTTCGTCCTTAGTATATAATTTATTGGCGGTGTAGCTATCAATACTATTGGCAACGCTTAGGGGATTGAAAAGAATGCCATGCGGATTAGACACTAAATGGAATTTATGTTTAGCCAGGCGTTCTGAAATATGCTCCGTAAAACAAGAACCAAGCAGCAAGATGCTATCAGAATAAGTTATTGGTTTTGGAAGTGGCGGAATATCGAGTGTAAGCGTTAATTGCATTGGTCAATTATCATTAATATTTTCTTTGCCTGATATTATTTTCGTCTATAACTGTAAAGTAGTCAGTGAATGTAATAGACTCATCGGATAGTAGTTGCATTAAAAATGTTCCAGCAAAAAGTGGAGTCTGGCCTTTATGACGAAAAAAAACTACAGCCGGAGGATTAAGAAAACCATATTTAAATATCAGTTCTCCGTAATCTTTATCAAATGTGATAATAATGAGTTGTTCCTTTGTTGCAATCTCAATTATTTCCTCATCTTTTATTCCGGGTATGTCTTCCGCAATGCTTTTTACATAATATTTATTCGACCTTAATAATTGAATACTTGGGAAAGGAAAATTTTCATTAGCAAGAAATTTCATCAGGCTGTCTTTGATAATGGAAAATACAATTCCTGCTGCATACATTCTTTAAGATATGAAAATACGGCATAGAGATGCAAAGGAGATAATTGAGGGTAGCTTTTAAGAATCATATCTTCAGTCCACCCATTAGATAATAGTTCCAAAATAAGCTCCACTGAAATCCGAGTGCCTTTAATAGTTGGTTTTCCTAATAAAATATCCTTGTCAGAAATGATGTAAGCGCCCCATTGCATTTTGCAAAGTTATAAAAAAACAAGCATATATGCATTCTTATTGCCTGTAATACCTGTATTGTTCTCTTCCTCCATGCCAGTGCTCATTGTGCTTGTAATATTTATTGGAACGGAAAGTATATTTGCCTCCACGGGCATAATACCAGTGCGTGAGGGTTTCTACTTTGCAGGAGTTAAATATCAAAGAAAAAAGCAGGCAGCTTAACAGGAGCTTTATTTTCATTATTCAGATATGGTTAGACGATGAAAATCGCCTGTTTACTGTAAAACAAGGTTTTGTATAAATATAGACATACATTTTACGAAAATAGTTGGATTAAAAGGTGCACATATTGAATTGTTTAAGCCTGAATTTGTAAATTGAAATCTATAAATGGGTGGACGAAATAAAATAATTTTCCTGGCCTTCTTTCTATTTGCCATTGTGAATAATGGCTTTGCTGCTTTTCCCGTGAAAATACAAGTTGAAAAAAACAGACTTGAAAACAGCATCATCAATAATAACAAAACAGAAAAACATATTTATAAGCCATATAATAGAAGTGTTTTTTTCGGAGGGCACCATAAGAAAAAGTGGCTTGCAATAACACTATGCCTCTTGCTGGGATGGTGTGGTATGCACCGCTTTTACCTGGGCTATTATACCTGGGACGATTTTTTAGAATTATCACCTGTATTTTTAGGATGTGTTGTTGCAATTGCCGGTATACTGGAAGGACTATTGCTGCTTTTCCCCGGTTCGAAAAGTGTGATATTTAGTGTATTTGTGTGGTTGTTTATTCTTGTTGCTGCAGGGCTAATAGTATGGGAGCTTGTTGATCTGTTTAGGATCTGCACGGGATCTCTAAAGCCAAAAAACGGTGGGTACCATTAAGATAGTTGTACATTAAGTCAAATTACCTGCCGCTTATTCTCTTTATATTGATCACTGCTTTTTGCCCGACATTATTGTAAGCTATAACATTATATTTCTTGGTCTCATCTATCAAAGTAAGATTCGCAGTATTGGGAGGCTCGTTGCCTTCGTTTTCCGCAATGATAGTAAGCTGGTCCATATCCGCGCCATTGGAAATGACCGGAATTCTTAAACGAATTTTTTCAGCTTTAAGAGTATAGTTCTTTAGTATAGTATCCTTATTGTAAAGAATAGTAACAACATCGTAGTCTATTTGCCCCCCATCCCACAGATCAAGAAGAACAGTATCGCTGCGCCAATCATATACGGTCTCTATGCCTTGAGTTATCTCATCATGAGTAGTAAAGGTATCTGTAAGATTGGGGACAGGTTTGTTCGTATTTACTTTCTCTACGGAAGCAATCGTGTCCTTTTGGGGATTTGGATAAAACAATTCATTTAATGCCTCCGTATTTAGCATAGTAATCGTTCCCTTTGCGCATTCCTTGCCTGTATTTAATTCTGTACCTGTAAAATTGCCTGTCAGCATCATGCCTTTGGATGCCTGCCGGTATTTCAGCTTAGCCTGCACCATACATAATTGTGTTGTGTCTGATAATGCTTTAGAGGAAATAATAGCAGTCTCTTTATAAGAGATGGTCTGTTCTTTTCTGTCGATCTTACCTTCTATTCTGGCTTTAGTCTCATCTTTGCGGTGCACATCGGTAACAGAGTAGCCCTTCAGGTAGCCGACGGAATCTGTAAAAACCAATTTATAAGACAGGGTACTGCTGCCATTAATGATAATGATGCCAGATACATCCACCTGTTTTGATTGGGCAGCAAGATATAGAGGCAGGGAAAAAATTAAAAGCAAGAAAAAAATTCCAGTACGCATAGTTTATTAAAGCTTGTGCTATTCCAATACCCCTTCTTTTATTTCATTCCACAAAGCACGATAGCAGGTGCCGGCATAACTATTTGGTGCAAAAGATTCCACAGGTGCATGGTGAATGCCCATTTTCTCGATATCCGAGAGATTGGGTATATAGTATTCAAAAAAGCGTTTGTCTTTAAATAGTTGTTGCATCACATCATTGTGCATATTCTTGCGTGTATCTGCCATTGTAAAAAAGCACATTAGCTTGTCCAGCATGTCTTTCTCATCAAAATACGATTTTACAATCTCATAAGTGCGTACAGAAAGTGTGGTTGGTATCACCGGCATCAAAACAGCATCAGACGCATAAAATACATTGTCTGCCAACAAGGAAAATCCGGGTGAGCAATCTATAAAAATGAAATCGTAGCGATCCAATTTTTTAAGAAGGTGCTTTATGTATTTTTTAGAGCCCTGATTTTCTTCCAGTAAAATGTCCAGCTTTCTTGTAGAAATATCGGCGGGTATAATTTCAAGGTTTTCATAATTGGTATTCATTATGGCATCTTCAAGAGATAATTCATTTCCAATTATTTTTTTTATGCCCCCCTTCATCTTAGCTTGTGCGTTGTAATAATAGCTTGCGGCTCCCTGCGGATCAAGGTCCCAAAGCAATACTTTAAAACCATCTTTGGCCGCCATGTAGGCAAAATTGACGCAGGATGCGGTTTTACCAACACCACCTTTCAGGTTATATAAAGAGGCAACGAACATATCTGATTCCCTATTTCTGTTGTTAACGGAGGGGCTTAAAGCTAACGTTTTTCGGTGTTTTTTGCAATGCCAGGCAACCCAGCCTGCAACTGGCGCCACAAATTTTATCTCTATTTCTTCTTTTCAACTTCTTTTTCAGGCTCTTTTCCTCCTATATTAAAGAGACGATAGGCAAGTGAAATAGCTGCTTCGTCGGCTTTCATGTAATTGAATGTCTGGCGTGGAACAATATAATTGCCGCCCTTATCAAGTACATAATATTGTGCGCTTTTTTTGCTTCCATTTGCGCTGAAAATTATATAAGCCTGTGGTGCAGGAACAGAGCTATTGCTAACCCAATTGATATTGCAATCCTTCAGCCTGTCAACCACCTGTTTATCTTCCTGTCCGCTTATATGCAGGTTTACATTGGGTACCAGCCCTGTAAAGGGCAGTACCTGAGGGAAGGTAGTGTAGGTTTTATACACCCAATCGTTCAAAGCTTCCTTATCATTTTTTTGTTTAGCGCATTCTGCTTCTGCCTGGAATACACGCGCCACAAACAATTTCTCATATTCAAGGTCGGTGGCAGGTTCCTGTAGGATGTTATCGAGCATACGCTTTGCCTCGTCATAATTTCCTTGTTTCATTTGGAGGCGGGCTACAAAAAATTCGAAATATTTGTGAACATATTTCCGGTTATCGGTTCTCATTTCGTCTTGAAATTTATCCAGGAAAAAACGAGTGCTGAAGTCCTGTATCAAATA
>JABDGU010000110.1 GCA_013285905.1 Bacteroidota bacterium
ATATTGATGCGAATAACAGCACCACTGTAACTGCATTCCCTACCTATACCTGGGATGCAGAAGTATGCACCCACGAAATTGGTCATATCTTAGGTTCTCCACATACACACAGATGTTGCTGGAATCCTCCCGGCACCGGCACAACAGCCATTGATGCGTGTTATACACTCGAAGGCAGTTGCGCGACACCTAATCCCGCTCACCCCACCGGAGGCGGCACCATTATGAGCTATTGCCATCTGGTGAATGGTGTAGGAATTAATTTCAGCAATGGTTTTGGAGTGCAACCCGGCGATACGGTTAGAACTTTTATTAACAGCACTTCCTGTCCTATTATTTACAATCCTGCTGCTGCTATTGCCAGTCCCTCTAAAACACTAACTGCAAATAAAGAATGTACCGATCCATATACAAACATTACCTACTATTTCAACGATAACAATACTGCTACCCTGACGGATGATTCCGTTGTATTGATGGTAAAGAAAAACGGCAATAATATTGGCAATATGGATATTACAGGCTTTGCTGCCAGCACCGCTACACTTAGCGGTTATGGTGGTGGCACAGGCTTAAGCGTGACATTTCCTACGGGCACTACAGGTGTATTGGCACATAGCGTTGCCATGAGGCGCTTCTGGAAAATAAATGCTACCACGCAGCCTACTTCTTCCGTAGAGGTTATGTTTCCTTTCTTAAAGGCCGACACATCCGACGTTGATGGGTCTGTGCCCGGTACCCCGCTCTTAATGTCCAACATTAATATGTATAAAGTTAACAGCACAACCGTTGATCCAAGCCCTGCCAATGGTTTTGCGGGCGCTACGTCCGGCACTTTCAGCATCTATACTTATGGTACTACAGCTTCTACCACAGTTTGGTCTTTATCTAAACCAACGGGTACCAATACTTACCTGGCAAATATGCTTACAAGTAATCTTACAGGCGGCGGATCCGGCTATTGCACTTATGCAAACACCTCAGTGCAAAATGTGACAATTGATGGCGGTATAAATGTTTATCCAAATCCTATACACGACCAGTTGCTTGTTTCCATACCTGAATCATATAATAGTGAATTGGTGACAATACAACTCTTTTCGATAGACGGGAAAATGATACAGGCCCAGGTTTTGTCTGCCGCTACAGTCAATACTATCAGCACAGCGACTTTGCCCATTGGCTTTTACTTCTATCGTATTATTGCAGGCAGCAATTTGTTTACAGGCAATTTGACAAAACAATAATTTCCCGATCTTTATAAAACATTGCAGCCGGATACTTTAGTATCCGGCTGTTTCATTCTAAGACTAAAATGTTGTGGAACTTATTTAGCAAGTGCAAACTCGGCCAAATGTAGCAAGGCGTATCGAGACATTATCTCGATCGTGGGAACATTGAACTGAAAAAAACGCTCATCAATAATTTCAAACTCTTTCAGTTCATCATATAAGCTCGCAAATTCTTCCAAAGTGTTTTTCTTGTCCATCAGGTCTTTGTTCAGCACATATACTTTCAGTACATCATCAATTATTTTAGCCATATCCGGCGCTCCGGCTTTATATAACCATTCAGGCATAGGTAGTAGCAAACCAACATACCCGTTCTCTATAAATTGTATAAAACCTCCTTGCGATACCTGGTTCACCACATAATCATAACTAATAAATAATTGTTGCCCGTCAGAAAGTTCATCAAAAAAATCAAATGTCTGCCTCTTGTATAGTTCTTCATGTAATGGCTCGGTTAATAGCTCAAATAAACCTTGCCAGTCTTGCAAATTTTTTTTTTCCTCAAGCCCTGATAACGATATTTCCGGAAGATATTTACTATCCATGTGCAGGATTATTTGGGGTCAAAAATAGTTTAGATAAATTATCATACCCATAGTTACTTGCAATATTAATTAATACCGGAAAATTTGTTTAGCTTTCGCCCATATATTTAATTAATGAGCAATAACCTTATTAATAAACCAGGCTGGCTAAATCAAATAATTTTTATTCTTTGCCTCATTCTTTGCATTTATGAACCTGTGCAGCCTTTCTTTATTTTTCCTATTCAGCCTCCTATTGCATTGCTTGCGGGAATAATCATTGCGCTGACGATTGGTAATCCCTTTATTAAATATAACAAAAAAGCCACTACCCTTTTGCTGCAGGTTTCCATTGTCTGTCTGGGCTTTAATATTAATCTGCAGCACGCGTTAGAAGCCGGTAAAAGCGGATTTATTTTTACGGTCTCCACAATCGCTGTCACGCTGGTTTGCGGTTATTTCATTGGCAAAATGTTAAAAATAGATAAGACCACTTCGTTCCTTATTTCAAACGGAACTGCGATATGTGGGGGAAGCGCCATAGCAGCTGTCGCCCCAATAGTAAAAGCAAATGAGCAGCAAATGAGCATGGCATTGGGCACTATCTTCATTCTTAATTCCATAGCCTTGTTTATTTTCCCGTCCCTGGGACATTATTTCGGATTTACAGACGAGCAGTTCGGCACCTGGTGTGCAATCGCTATTCATGATACAAGTTCGGTTGTCGGCGCTGCCAAGCAATACAGCGAAAAGGCTTTGCAAATTGCCACGACCATTAAGTTAGAGAGGGCTTTATGGATCATACCGATTTCCCTGGCCACTGCCTACTACCAAAAGCAAAAAAGTGAAGAAGGCAAAGTAAAGATCAAAATTCCCTACTTTATTTTTCTTTTCCTTTTGGCCATAATTGTCAGCACTTATTTTCCCATTACTTATTCAATATCAGGGCATACACCCTATTATTACCTATACACTTTTGGTAGAAAGGGTCTTGTACTCACGCTCTTTCTTATTGGTTCGGGTTTGTCCATAAAAACCATGAAGTCTGTTGGCTGGCGGCCTGTGTTGCAAGGTGTATTGCTGTGGATCATAATCAGTGTATCATCTTTATTAGTAATTAAGAACTTTGTCTGATAAACTCATAATTCGTAATTTAACCCAATGGAAAAAAAAGAGCGTAAACCTGTTTATTATAGTGATTATCTGCAACTGGATAAAATCCTAAATGCACAAAACCCTGAAAGTAAAAAAGAAGGGATACGTGCCGATGATGAAATGCTTTTTATCATCATACACCAGACTTATGAATTGTGGTTTAAGCAGATATTGCATGAGCTACATATAGTATGCGATATATTCAAACAGCCCAACATTCAGAATAATGCTCCGGATATCTATAATTCTGTACATCGACTGAAAAGAATTTGCAGCATACTGGAAGTGGCTGTTAGCCAGATGGGTGTGCTGGAAACCATGACCCCTCTTGATTTTCTTGATTTTAGGGACCTCCTAAGGCCCGCATCTGGCTTTCAAAGCATACAGTTTAAAATGATCGAGGCCACTCTCGGTCTTGCTTTTGATGACCGTTTTGGCAAGAGTTATTATTTGTCGCAACTAAAACCCGGCGATGTTGAAAAAGTAAAAGATGCAGAATCTCAAAAGTCGCTGTTGTCGTTGATAAATAAATGGCTGGAACGCATGCCTTTTATAAAGAATAAAAGCTATTGGGATGAGGAAACTGAAGACAGCCTGTTTTGGAAGAAATACCGCAAAGCCTACGCCAACAGCCTTTCGGAAGCCGAACAGCATAATCTCCTGGTTTTTGATAAACTATTTATTAATGACGAAGAATATCCTAAGGACCGTCGCTTTAGCCTGGATGCCAACCGAAATGCTTTATTTATAATGTTGTATAGGGACCATCCTTTATTGCACCTGCCTTACGAACTGCTTAATACGCTTTTGGAAGCAGATGAAATGCTTGCCATGTGGCGTCACCGTCATATACACATGGTTCAAAGGACGATAGGAAAACGTATTGGTACGGGAGGAAGTAGCGGTGCAGAATATTTACGTTCGGCTGCGGAGAGTCATTATGTTTTTAAAGAAATTGCAGAACTGACTTCTTTTCTCTTGCCAAGAAATTTATTGCCAAAGCTACCTGCGCAATTAGTACAGGACCTCGGGTATACAAAATAAAAAAAACAGCCCCGCGTAAACAGGGCTGTTTTTTTAAGAGTATTTTACTTATTTACTTGACATTGCTTTATACTTGGCGAATTGCTCAGCACTGAGACTGTGTTTTAACTGGTCTTCTTTCATCTCCTGGGCTTTCTCTTTGCTCATGTTACCGGATTGGCCCATCATAGACCATTTTAAAGTGATACCGTAAACAGCTTGCTTTTGGGCGTCGGTAAGCTGAAGTGGTCCTGACAACCTGCTAACCTCTTTATCCGCCTCTACCTTGCCTACTGCCTGCATTTGGGCGCGGTCCATTTGAGCTGCGGGAGCTGATGCCTTCATTTCCTGTGCAAAGCACATTGTACCTGTAGCGGCCATCAGGCCAATTGCAAAAACTATTTTTTTCATTTTTATAAGATTTAGAATTTAATGTTTACGATATGCTAAGTTAATATATTTATCAACATGAATCTTATATCAGCCTTAAAAATCTTTATATAGCAAATATTTTTTACGTATTTTCTTGAATGCTGAAAGGTCTTTCTGCCAGCTTTTATTAATATCTCCCCCCGGCAACTCAAGTCCATTGTATGAGAACAGGACCTG
>JABDGU010000111.1 GCA_013285905.1 Bacteroidota bacterium
GAACTCAGTTCTCTACTATATTGATTCCTGGCGGAACAGCGATTCCAGGTGGAATATTGCCAACGGATCCTTTCCCGATCTATTTGTTTCAATGGGTGGATAGTCCCAGCACAGCTTACCATGATTCTTTGATAGAAGCCGGTGAATTGCAGGAAGGTACAAGCCTTGTGGGTGTTGCTCAGTATACCTTTAACGGTACAACAGATTCCTCATGGGAAACATTTTCTGTTGATTTTCAGGCATATCCTCCAACACCCCCACCGTTACAGCGCCCGGCTTTAATGGCAAATTCATGGTATTGGGTTGCAGCAGATATGCCACAGTCTTATGCTCTAGGCTATGATGGCTATACGAATTATTATCCGAGAAGTTTTGGTGTTGTTAAGTATATGGGTAACAAAGAATATTGGGCTAATATTGATGATGTTGGACAGTCTGGCCTGATGGCAGAAAATGCAGGTGACGCTTTTTCTATGTTCCCTTTTGGTGGAACAAGTGACGTTGACTCTGTTTATTTCAGTTCTGAAAAGCAAGGTCTTACTCCATCTTTGCCGCTTATTACCAGCACAAGTATAGGCAGCACGGTTGCCGTAAAGAACATAGTTCAGCAGGATTTGAAACTTAATGTTTATCCTAATCCTACTTCTGAAATGTTGTATGTTTCTGTTGATTTGCCATGTGTGGCCAAATCAATTTTCTACGATGTTATTAGCAGCGTAGGACGCAAGGTAACATCTGAAGCACACCATAACTTGCAGAACGATAAATTTACTTTAGATACACGTAATCTTGCTCCTGGCCGTTATTACGTGACAGTGATTGCAGATAATACAATTACAACGCGTGAGTTTACAGTTTTGAAGCACTAGTTCTAATAATGTAATTTTAAAAGGCTGCCTTATTATAGGCAGCCTTTTTTGTTTCACGTGGAACAAATAGGGTAGCCGTAATTATTTTCTTGGGGTTTATTAAACTTAATTTTGCAATAGGATGTTTCAGGAATATGACGTTATTGTTGTTGGTGCTGGCCACGCCGGTTGTGAGGCTGCCGCTGCTGCTGCCAACATGGGCTCTAAGGTGCTTTTGGTAACAATGAATATGCAGACGGTTGCCCAAATGAGTTGTAACCCTGCCATGGGTGGGATAGCAAAGGGGCAAATAGTGAGAGAGATTGACGCGCTGGGTGGGTATAGTGGTATTATAAGCGACAAGAGCATGATTCAATTCAGGATGCTCAATAAATCCAAAGGACCTGGAATGTGGAGTCCAAGAACGCAAAATGACCGCATGCTATTTGCTTCAACTTGGAGGGAAATGCTTGAGCAGACACCCAACGTCGATTTTTGGCAGGATATGGTCAGTAGTTTAATTGTTTCACGTGGAACAGTTAAAGGAATAGTGACAGGAATGGGCCAGCATATTTATGCCAAAACAGTTGTACTGACCAATGGAACCTTTCTAAATGGAGTGATTCATATTGGCGAAAAGCAATTTGGAGGTGGTCGTATTGGAGAAAAAGGAGCAACAGGACTAACAGAACAATTAACAAGCCTGGGTTTTGAAAGTGCCAGATTAAAGACGGGTACGCCTCCTAGGGTTGATGGGAGAAGCTTGGACTATACAAAAATGGAGGTACAGGAAGGAGATGAAGAGATCGTCGGTTTTTCTTTTTTGCCAGGCGAAAAACTAAAACCCTCTCAACAAAGATGTTGTTGGATAAGCTACACAAGCCCGGAAGTACATGATATCTTGAAAACGGGCTTTGAGAAGTCTCCTATGTACCAAGGCAGAATCCAAGGTTCTGGACCAAGATATTGCCCAAGTATAGAGGACAAAATAAGCCGTTTTGCAGAAAGGGAACGTCATCAGCTATTTGTAGAGCCTGAAGGGTGGAACACAGTAGAGATATATGTAAATGGCTTCAGCACATCCTTACCAGAAGACGTTCAATTTAAAGCATTGAGATTGGTGGCCGGCTTCGAGAATTGTAAGTTTTTCAGACCTGGCTACGCAATAGAATATGATTACTTCCCCCCCACCCAATTAAAATTTAGCCTTGAAACAAAACTAATTGAGGGACTTTTCTTTGCCGGGCAGATTAATGGCACGACGGGTTATGAAGAGGCTGCTTGCCAGGGCCTTATGGCGGGAATCAACGCGCACAGGCATTCACATGGTCTTTTGCCAGTGGTATTAAAGCGTAACGAGGCTTATATTGGTGTACTAATTGACGATCTCATTAATAAAGGAACAGACGAACCCTATCGAATGTTTACAAGCAGGGCAGAATACCGCACTTTGCTCAGGCAGGATAATGCAGACTTCAGATTGACCGGGCTTGGCTATGAGATTGGACTGGCCTCAGGGAAAAGGCTTGACAATATGCTTCAGAAAAAGAGGAATGTGGAGAAGATAATAAAGATATTAGGGGACCTATCAATTGAACCCGATACTGCCAAAATGTATCTTGATGAGAATAGATCTGCAAACATTAGTGAACGTGTACGCGCAATAAAGTTATTACTTAGACCGGAGATCAATCTCAAAGATATGATTGAAGCTATCCCTGCTTTAAAAGAAGAAATAGGAGAGTACAATTCATTAGAAATAGAACAAGCAGAGATCCAAATCAAGTATGAGGTGTATATTGATAAAGAAAGAGAACTGGTGAAAAAAATGTCTGGACTTGAGGATCTGCATATCCCGGATGTTTTCAATTACGACAAAATACAGGCTCTTTCAAATGAGGCTCGACAGAAACTTAGTAAAATAAAACCGACTACTTTAGGCCAGGCAAGCAGAATAAGTGGGGTAAATCCGAGTGATATTCAGATACTTATGGTGTACATGGGGAGATAAATAAACAAATTAATAAAAATAATATAATAATAATATTTGTGACTGTAGATAAGGCAATACATTATTATTGTAATTACCAGGAACGTTGCCACCAGGAGGTAAGAAACAAACTCTATGAGTTAGGTTGTAATAAAACAGAAGTGGAAGAATATATATCCGATCTGGTTTCCTCAGGAATTATTAATGAAGAGAGGTATGCCCGAGCTTATGCAAGAGGCAAATTTAAAATGAAACAATGGGGAAAGAATAAAATAAAGCAACAATTAAAGCTAAAAAAAATATCAGAATATTGTATAAAAAAAGGACTCAGCGAAATTGACAATGGTGAATATTTAAAAGTCTTAAAAAAACAATCAGAAAAGAAATGGAAAGAATTAAAGGGTGAAAAAAGAATGCCAATTAAGAAATCAAAACTTTACCATTATCTATTGCAAAAGGGATACGAATATGATTTGATAGAAGAAATAATTAAAGAATTAATAATAAATGAAAACGTATAGCTTATGTAAATTAAGTATATTTACATGGCAAAACGGGAATAGAATGGTACAACAGATCACAGAAGGAGTAAGTATTACTGTAGAATCCTTCTATCAAGCAGCACAATCTAATCCGCTTAATTCCGAATATCTTTTTGCCTACCGAATAACGATTGAAAATTTTAGTGCATCTACTATAAAATTATTAAGCAGGCATTGGCATATTATTGACAGTAACGGTTCTCGTAGGGAAGTGGAAGGAGAGGGTGTGGTTGGCCTGCAACCTCTAATTGAATCCGGCCAAAGTTTTCAATATGTTTCGTCGGCCAATCTGCGAACGGATATTGGCAAAATGTATGGTAGTTATAAGATAGAAAACCTTATTACTAAAAAGATCATTACAGTAACCATTCCGGAATTTCATCTTTTAGCACCATTCAAAATGAACTAAAAAATAAGAATGTTCATACATTTATTATAGTAAAATGCGAAGCCTAAACAAATATTTATATAAATATAGGTAAATCGGGTTCTTTTGTCGAAAGGCAAAAACGCAATATGCTTATACGGCATTGATATTTATTTAAAAAAATACCGTAATTTTCCTATTCAGAATATTCAACAATTTTATTTACATTAGTGGTTCAAAATTTATTTCGACAAAAAAAATAATAATACTATGAGACGAAAATTATTTTCTGCAATTATAGTAGCTCTTTTTTCATTATCAGCTTACGCGCAGCCCGCTGGTTGGCAATATAATTTGCCGATCATCGTAACCAATACAAACACGCAGCTTATTGGTTATGTAATGCCAATTGTTATTAATACCCATGCGCTAATATTGGCGGGTCAAATGCAGGCCAATGGTAGTGACATACGTTTTGGCACACCATGTACCGGCACAAAATCCTATGGCTATTATATTGACTCGGGTATCAATACAACTTCGACTCTTATCTATGTCAGGATCGACACTTTAGAGCCCAACCAAACATTGAACCTTTATATGTTTTATGGCGGTGGTCCTAATGTTGCTCCGGCATCAACGTATACTATATTGAACGGGCCGATTGCAATGGATGCACCGCTAGGCACGATAAACAGTTTTGCCAGCCCCTTTGAAACCAATGAAACTTTTGGAGCAGT
>JABDGU010000112.1 GCA_013285905.1 Bacteroidota bacterium
ATCATGTGAAAGGAAGGCTGGCACTGGAGAAATTCCCGGTGGGTATAAAGAAGGGAATAGAACTGCATAGAAAAATAGATTCTTTTACAGATGTGCATCCTGCTACGCAGCGAGCGAAAATATGGTTCAGGGGTGACTACGGCTTATATTCCGGGGCTATTATGGATACGCTTTACGATCATTTTCTTGCCAACGATCCCAAAATGTTCCAATCGGATGCTGCTTTGCTCGATTTTACTCTTGATGTATATACTAAGGTAGAAAGCCAATCAGACCATTTCCCGGAGGCCTTCGCGAAATATTTTCCCCACATGCGTGAGCATAACTGGCTGTACGGTTATAAAACGCTGCAAGGTATGCAGCGCTCCCTCCAGGGGCTCTCCCGAAGGGCAACTCACATGCCGCCTGTAGATAAGGCGTATCTAACATTTATTGCACATTATTATGAACTGGCACAATGTTATTATGAATTGATAGACGGGATAATTACATTTGTTAAAATTGAGTTAAGCAAGTAGCGTAGCTTCGTGGAGAATTTATATTTGCCGGATTCGGTTTGTGATTTATTGATTTTTTACATTTTGACTTTTAGACATGCCTCGGTTCATACGCGATAATTTTTTAACTTTTTTTCTGTCCATTGTTTTTATAGCTTGTCATTCGGATAACAATAAAGCACAGGCGCATCCCAACCCGGCACCTACCGGTTTTCACGACGAGCCAAAGAAAAGCCCAGTTGCCCCACTTGTTTACGATACGACAGAACCGCAAATAAAAGATATTATTGGGCGGCTGGATGATTATTACGGTACACAGTCGAGAGCAGGCTTTAACGGCAGTGTATTAGTAGGCTATAAAGGCCGCGTGATATATGAACGCTATTATGGCTATGCAAACCGAGAGCAAAACATGCCATTGCAAAGTAATAGCGCCTGCCAGTTAGCATCTATCTCAAAAACCTTTACGGGGGCAGCCATATTGTATTTATACGAAAAGAAATACCTTGACATTAATGCCCCCGTGCAGAACTATATAAAAGATTTCCCTTACCAGGGCGTTACCCTAAAGATGTTGCTCAGCCACCGTTCCGGCGTGCCTGATTATACAAAATGGGTACCTAACTACAGGCGTGATTCCAAAACACCTATCAATAATGAAGAGATGCTGGAAATGATGGCAAAGTATAAACCGGCCCTGGCGTTCAGGCCAGGCAGTCGCTTTACCTATTGCAATACCAACTTTGCCATTCTTGCGCGCATTATAGAGATTGTATCTCAAATGAATTACAGGGCCTTTATGCAGAAGTATATTTTCGAGCCATTGAATATGAGTAATACATTTGTTTACGACCCTGCAAAAGGTTTACCCATCACAGCCACCATAAGCTATAAGGCCAACTGGGTACGTGAGCCTGATATGTTTGCAGACGGGGTGTATGGAGACAAAGGCATTTACAGCACAGTGGAGGATATGTATCGCTGGGACCAATCATTTTATGAGAACAAGCTTTTAAGCAACCAGACCATTGAAATGGCTTACGGGCCATGCTCATTTGAAAAACCTGGGATAAAAAACTATGGCCTGGGCTGGCGTATGCTTTGTTACCCGGACGGGGGCAAGATCATTTACCATAACGGATGGTGGCATGGCAATAACACTTCCTTTTACCGTTTTATCAAAGACAATTTCACCATTGTTGTTTTAGGCAATAAGCATAACAATAACATTTACCACCAGGCCCCCGCTATCTTTAGCATTATAAAAGGCGCTACGCCCGCAGGTGGTTTTGATGCAGATGAGTAATCTTTCTAAGCAATCGAGTTTAAGAGTGATTTAAGAGTCTTTTACATTCTTCTTCCAGAAGATGTTTGTTTATAGGGACTACGCCCACTTCTTCACACACAAGGCCGCCGGCTATATTGGATATTTCTGCCATCATCGCGGCATCTTTTGTAAGTGCGTATACCAATGAGGCCGTGGCTATCACAGTATCCCCAGCTCCTGATACATCGGCTATGTTACGTATGTGGGAAGGGTAAATGCCGGAACCAGTCCCATCATTGTAAAAAACCCCTTTTTCAGAAAGGGTAATAAACGTGACAGTATGATCTAAGGTTTCCTTTATCTTTTCATGTATTTTGTTCAATTCTGTTTTATTTATTTCAGCCAATGCCAGATGCAGGCCTTCTGCAACTTCTTTAAGGTTGGGTTTGAAAATGGTAACATTTTTATACGCCAGGAAATTCTTCTTCTTAGGGTCCACCGTTGTAACGATACCGATCTCTTTACAATGTTCCGAAATACGATTGATCACATTTTCCTTAAGTACTCCTTTATTATAATCTTCAAATATCAGCACATCAGGTTTTACCCTTTGCAAATAACGCAACACCATGTCAATAAAAGGATGCTCTTCTTCTACATAAAGGTCATCGCTTACCTCATCATCGAGGCGCATCATTTGCTGGTTACGGCATATAACACGTGTCTTGGTTGTAGTAGCCCTGTTTTTGCTAAACAGCAATAAGTCAGTGTCTATTCCGGCGTTGTTTGCCAATTCTGTTAATACTCTGCCGTCGGCATCATCTCCTACCACACTTGCCAAAGTAACTTTTGCGCCAAGCGCACAGCAGTTCAGCGCAACATTGGCGGCCCCTCCCAGCCTGCTTTCGCGGCGCTTCAATGCCACTACAGGTACCGGGGCTTCAGGGGAAATGCGCTCCACCTCTCCCCACCAGTAATTATCCAGCATTACATCGCCTACCACTACTACATGCATTTTTTGCATATTACTGAAAAGCTTCTCTATTTCTGTTTTATTCATTACTTGTTTTGCCTCTCTTTTGTACAAAATAAAATATTGGAACGCCGATTAAGACTATTATCAGGCCCGGCCATGTATACACAGGTTTATACATCAAAAGTACTATGCAGATAAATGCAGCAAGCAATATGTATATAGCCGGGATAAGTGGGTAGCCAAATGCTTTATAGGGTCTGGGCATATCAGGTTGTGTTTTCCGTAACTTAAATATCCCCGCAATAGTAAGGATGTAGAACAGCAATACTGTAAACACAATATAATCGAGCAAATTGCCGTATTGTCCACTAATACACAATAAGGAAGCCCATAAACATTGCATCCATAAAGCCTTTGCAGGAACCCCTTTCTTATTCAGTTGTCCGGCAGAGGGGAGAAACAGTCCATCCTTGGCCATTGTATAGTAAACACGGGCACCTGATAGTATCAAACCATTATTGCAACCAAAGGTAGAGACCATGATCAGGACAGCAATAATGATCGCGCCCCCATTTCCGAATACCTGCAGGGCAGCCGCCGTAGCTACCCTTCTTTGTGGTGCCTGAGCTATTTCGCTTACAGTCATCACATTCAGGTACATCAGGTTCATACACACATAAATGATCGTAACTACCAAGGTGCCGATAAAAAGGCTTAAAGCTATATTACGTTCCGGCCGTTTAATTTCGCCTGCAATAAAGGTTACATTATTCCATGCATCGCTGGAAAATATGGAGCCAACCATAGCGACACACATTGCTATCACCAGAGTGCCTGCTGATAAACTTTCGTGTATGATAGTGCCGGCGGATTTACTGATTGATTTTGCAGACCATGCATCGCTCCAGTTATCCTGCCATACCGAATGGCCTTTAAAAAGGATAAACCCAAATATTATCAAAGCAGCCATAGCGGCTATTTTGGCAAAGGTGAAAAAGAACTGTATCCATTTTCCGCTCTTAATACCCCTTGTATTAACATAGGTGAGCAGTATAATAATAGCAATGCCCAGAATCTGTGCGGCGCTGATGTGAAAGCCAGCCTCGCTGCCGTAAAGTATATTCTCATCGCCGAGCGACCTGTTAAGGTAACCCGTGAATTTTCCGAAACCTACGCCCACAGCGGCGATAGTGCCGGTTTGTATCACTGCAAAAAAAGCCCAGCCATAGAGGAAGCCATATAATTTGCCGAAGGCTTCGCGTATATACACATATTGCCCTCCGGCATGCGGATACATACCACTCAACTCACCATAACTAAGGGCCGCCATAAGGGTTAAGAAGCCGGTGACAAGCCATATAACAATAAGCCAGCCTGCGCTGCCAACGCTTTGTGCTATATCCGCGCTAACTATAAAAATCCCGGAACCTATCATGGAGCCTATTACCATAAGCGATCCATCCAGTAAACTGAGAGAACGGTTGAAATGAGATTTGTTTTCCAAAAGGTAGAATTTTGGAAAAAGTACTATTTATTTTTCTTTTTATCCTCACCCGAGCTTTTAGAAAGATCATTTAAGCCCTTTATTACATCATTTGTAATATTTAGGCCTTTATTGGCGTATAATATGGTGCCGGAAGCTGATGCTGAATAAGATAGTATGTAATCAAACCCTTTGTCCTTATTGTAGTCTGCCAAATAGTTA
>JABDGU010000113.1 GCA_013285905.1 Bacteroidota bacterium
CAAAAACATACCAGGACGTACACAATCAATTTTCTGCCACTATAGACCTGAGTGCCATGCCCAAAGGATTATATTTTGTGGAAACCGTTGCTGATGGTGAAAAGCAGCTGAGCAAGATAATAATTGAGTAGAATAGCATACTGCGAAACCATTTGTTTGATCCAAACGTATATTTATAATATATGGTTAAACGCTTTGTCTTAGTACTATTTACTCTTCTGTTTGCTATTTGCTGCAAGGCACAAAACAAAGGCTTTGCTGTAGTTGAACTATTTACATCAGAGGGTTGCTCTTCATGCCCTAAAGGGGACGCTGTGGTGGCAAGGCTTAGAGATGATTACAAAGGTTCAGTTTATGTCCTCGGCTTCCATGTGGATTATTGGAACCGTTTGGGCTGGCAGGATGTGTACAGCAGCAAAGAATATTCAAAACGGCAGGGAGAATATGCGTCTGCTTTAAAATTACCTTCAGTATATACGCCACAGGCCATTGTGAATGGCAAGCACGAACTGGTTGGTTCCGAACGTGGGGAACTCTACTCCTTAGTCGCGGATGCTTTAAAAAAAAGTTACAGGGTAAGGAAGGGATGAATTACATGAATCCTGTATTGAAAAAACAACGTAATGGTCACCTGTGTCAGATAAGCTAGGTGTCCATGAAAATATTCCGGTATCTGAACTCAGATAATAAGGAGGTGCAGTAAAACTACTGCCTGGTATTGACGTTGCATTGTCAGAAGTTATTAAAACATTGTAATTTGAAGAAGGCACATAGGCTAAGATTTTGAAGGAAAGATTTGTACCTGCATGGGCAATAATGTTATTATCTGGTGTAGTTGAAAATACACCACCTTGTACATTAAGTATTTCAGTGGTTGTAGAAAGGACATTACAAGTCAAAGCGATTACCTGTATATCCTCCATAACGCTACCTATTTTTATTTGATTCCTGTATTCATCCACTCTTAAGGTAATTGCTCCTCTTTGAATTCCTGATGCTGTAAATGCCATTATCCCTGTTGTGCTATTAAGCGAAAAAGTATTATTTGTGGCAAATGGGTTGCTTGTCAAATTAAATGGGGGTGTGGTCGTAGCAAAAACTGTATTGGTGTTTGTGCCTGGGCAATTCGGATCATAGTCTGAAGATGTTTGGGGCATAATCATAGTATAAACCAAAGAATCATTGTTGGCATCATAGGCGCCGCAATTAAATGTTGCAGGTATGCCTTCACAAACAAAAGGAACAGGTTTTGTGGAAAAAAATGGAGAAGTATCACCTTGAGCATCTAAATTATCAAGGGTCGCCTCTGTATATAATCTTTGGCCGCCTGGATTTATGATATTAGTAATAGATGCATTCCTCGTAATAATTGAAGTATTAAATATCCAGTGGTCACAACGGGAGGGCAGAGTTACATAACCTGTATACAACCATTCAATATATCCCGGTATAGTGCTTCCTGGTTGTGTGCAAGTGCTGTTATGTCCAGGGCAGGGTGGGGATACCTCAGAGCCATTACCAACGGTGCTTGCTTTATAAAGAGGTATCATCCCCGATGTAGTATCACATGTATTGCTGTAGCATACGTGAACAGTATCAGTTTCCTGGACTCCTACGCAATCGCGATAAAATTTATAAAACAATTGATAAGTAGAGTCATGCAACCATTGGAAGGACAATTCAGCGCCAGCCCCATGAGAAGCATAGGCCACGTTAGACTGAGAAACCGTTATCAAAAACAGACAAAAAAATAATGCATACTTTATAATGGGTATCATAAAGGAAGTTAGTTTTTTCAGTACAAAATATACTTCGTTGCTTCTAAAATAAGTAATGGTTGTTATAAAAGACAGTTTTTTTAAATAAAAGGTTGGTTTTAAAATCTATTGTATAGCTATCTTGCTCACGCGCTTTTCACCATCAGTGTCAGTTTCTACAAAATATAATCCTTTAGGCATAGTGCTCAGGTCAATAGTGACGGAGAATTGTCTGTTCACATCCTGGTATGTTTGAGTATATATCTTTTGGCCGGTTATAGACATCACAGTTAAGTTCAATTGAGATACATCACGGCCGCTACTCATTTTTATGGTGAATTTTCCTGTGCTTGGGTTAGGCCAGAAACTGATATTTGCTGTGTTATTTACGCTTTTAACCGAAGTAACAGCATTTCTGAAAATAACAATAAAGTCTTCTGTTTCGCCGGAGACGTATGGACCACAGGCTGAGTCTGATGCTGCGCTGGGGCTGAGATCATTGTTCAGGATCAACCTCATGTGGACAGGGATATTGGGCGTTACATAATAAGATGGTACTCTTAATATGACCCGTGGTGTATCCTGCCCGGTATGTATATAAGTAAGCCAGGCCCTTTCATTGGGTATATCGTACTGAAGGTTATTATTATAATCAATGAACAAAGTTACTTTGGCATCTGCATCATTAGGTGTATTAATGGTTTCTGATACCGAAACAATATAAGAACTGTCGGTGTAAAGTGCTAGGGTATCGGTTTGAGGTGCCCTGCTTAAAATAGCCGCTGGATTATTCAGTTGTGAGCCACCCATATCATATGCATGGCCTGCAATGTAGAATATACCAATGTCAGAGGAATCAAGGGTATTCCCAACCGCCCTGGAAAAACAAGTAGTATCAAAAGATGGCAATATTCTTATTGTTTTTGTAACAGAAGTACTTAAAATGAGTGGGTAAGACGAACAGGCAGAATCTATTGCCAAAAAAGTAATTAAATGATCACCAATATCACTAATTGTTGGTATCCATATAAAAGTACCGGTATCGGAATTTGTTCCATTATTAGGCAAATTAAACGAAGCATTATTTGCAGAACTTACATCTGGATACAAATAGACAATTGCATTTGGTGCCATGTTATAGGCAGTTATGTCAAAGTATATTGAGATCCCAGTGCTTCCAATAATAGTATCACTAAAAGGCCCTGAGGCAATTGCTCCCAACAAGTTTGATGGTCCGTTTATGATTGGTGTCTGAACAGGTATGGAACAACTCATCACAATAACCTGTATATCCCTCATTACACTTCCGATTTTTACACTGTTTCGATATTCATCCACCCTTATTGCAAGAGCAGCTATCTGTGTTTGGTTCGGAGTAAATGTCATCATTCCGCTACCACTTAGTGAAAATGTATTGTTAGTTTGAAAAGGATTATCAGTTAAATTAAATGCGGGGCTTGCAGCCGCCCATGGTATGGGACTACCTCCAGTACATGTACTTGTATTAGTCATTGGCTGTATCAGGGTATATATCATGGAATCATTGTTAATATCATAAGCGCTACAATTAAAATTGCCCGGTATATTATCGCAAACAAATGGTATTGGCTTTACAGAAAAGATGGGAGATGTATCTCCTTGCGCATCCAGGTTATCTAATGTTGCTTCTGTATAAATATCCTGGCTGCCAGGGTCTGCAAGATTAGTAGTTGCGCTATTCCTTGAACCCTGATAAACTCCAAAAGTCCAATTGTTACATTGCGAGGGCAAAGTTACAGTAACGGTGTACCACCATTCTCTATATCCTGGTATTGTACTGCCAAGTTGAGTGCAAGTGCTTTGATAACCTGGGCAGAGTTCTAATATTTCCGAACCATTTGCAACACCGGGAGGTATGAGTACTGTAACTTTTGTCATGCTTACAGAATTAGAATAGCTCGTGCAAGAATTATTATAACATAAGGTTACTGTTGAAGCTTCTTGAATTCCTGAGCAGTCGCGATAAAATTTATAAAACAATTGGTAGGTAGAATCATGTAACCATTGGTACACCAACTCCGCACCCGCCGCATGGGAAGCATATACTTTAGAAGATGAAAAATTAACTACAAAAAAAGTAAAGATAAATACACAGCACCTCAGGGAATATCTCATAAGAAAAGCTTGAGTATTACATAAAGCTACAATTATATCTTTTGAATGAAAAGTTATCCAGCCCATAAACATAAAAGCCACTCCGGGGCGGGTTTTATGTTTTGATAATTAATTTTCATTATTCGATTATTATCTTGCTCAGCTGCTTTTCACCATCCGCAACGGTTTCCACAAAATATAATCCTTTGGGCATGGCACTCAGGTCTATAGTGGCAGAAAATTGACTGTATACGTCCTGGTATGTTTTTGAATATACTTTTTGGCCGGTTACAGACATCACATTTAAGTTCAATTGAGATACATCATTACCGCGATTCATTTTCATGATGAATTTTCCTGTGCTTGGATTTGGTAAGAAGCTGATGTTTCCTGTGCTACCTAC
>JABDGU010000114.1 GCA_013285905.1 Bacteroidota bacterium
AGATATGGCGTGCACTATATGCTCCAGGCACATCACCGATCCGCAATTATATTTTTCATCCATGATGCAGGCATCCAATGTCACTTTCCCATCCCTGTCCGGGCGGCCGCCTAAGCCAACGCTTTGGTTATCAGGGTCTGCCTCAGGCACTTTTACACCTGCTTCCACAGCGTCTAAGGCCCTGCCGCTTTTACCCAGTATCTCCCAGGCAGCCACATTGGCTTCTTGCCCAAAATCCCAGGTTGATATAACTATCGGGTTGTTTTTTATTGTCGGGTAAATAAGGTCATCAGGATATTGCTCTCCGTTCGGTCTTGCCAATAGACTACCGCTGCCCAACACTGCCGCTGAACCTAATAGGGAGAGCTTTACAAATTTTCTGCGGTCAGGCATTTTCAAATTTTAAACATTGAAATTAGTAAAAATACAGGGAATCTAAACATCCGTAAGCACCGCTGCGGCGGTCAGGCCAACCTTAGCCAAGGTCTATCTCTGTATTATCTCCTATATTCAGGCTTTGGCTCAATCCGCGCACATAAGCATCATTGCCTATAATGGAGGAGTTCAGTACCACTTCTTCCAGTTCCGCATAAGACCCGATAATAGAGTCTTTGATAATAGAAGAATCGATTGTTGTGTATTCACCAATAGTAACATTCGGCCCAATAATGGAGTGGCTGATATTGCAGCCCTCGGCAATGCTTACAGGTGGTATAATAACCGTTGTGCCGAAAGCGTATTCCTGCGTTCCCGGCTTTTCATCGGCCATTTGTTTCAGCAAAATAGCGTTAGTAGATAATAAGGACTCTTTTTTACCGCAATCAAACCAATTATTAACACGGAAAGCCTCAAACTTTATACCACTCTCCACCATATGTTGCAGTGCATTGGTAAGGTGATATTCACCATCTTCGTCTGCTCTGTTGTGCAAATGTTTATCTAAAGACGCATACATTGCTTTGGTCTCTTTAATATAATAGATGCCCACCATTGCCATGTTCGATTTCGGGATGAGAGGTTTTTCAACCATTTTCATCACCACGTCCTTTTCACTCAGTTCGGCTACGCCAAAGCTGCGTGGATCATCTACTTTGCGCACTCCTATCTGCGATACAGGTCTGCTCACCACTTCTTTCACATTATAATCGCACACAGTGTCTCCAAGCACTATCATTACTTCATCATCACCTATTGCGTCCCGGGTAAGCCATATGGCATGGCCTATGCCGCGTCGGTCATTCTGGGTAACAAGTGTATAAGACAAGTGAGGATATGTTTTGGCAATATACCGTTGTATCTTCTCACCGAGGTAGCCTATCACAAAAACGAACTCTGTAATACCTGCGTCCAGCAACTGGTCTACAATAACACTTAGTATTGTTTTGCCCGCTATAGGTATTAATGCTTTAGGCTGTGTATATGTCAGCGGGCGCAATTTGGTGCCGGCGCCTGCTACAGGTATAATGGCTTTCATTTGTAATTATTTGTTTTTCAATACTTCTCCCCAAAACTCAGGGACAAGCAAATTGAATTCCGTTCAGGGAAAATCTACCCCTTAGCGGATGTGAAAATAATACAAAACGCTAAAAAGGCTATTTTGTTTTATTAAACAAGAAAAATATTCTATACGTCTGCAACAGTCGCTTCCTCGCCATACATTTGGCTCTTATATAGCAAAGAAGGAGAGCTTATCACTTCTCCAAGCCCCAGGTCAGCCCATTTTTTATCTACGGCAGCTATTGTCGCATCATCTGCCACAATAATATTGGGCCACGGCCGCTCAAAACCATCCAATGCCTTTGTTTTCCTGGTTCCGTCCAGTCCTAATATCTCTTTTCGGGTTCCGCCGTAAAAATGGTCTCTTTTCGGGTCAAGATTATTGCAAAAACGCCATAATACATCAGCAATTATATTAATGCCCACGGTATATTCCACGTACAATATCATTTTTATGCCCGTCATTTCGGGAAGCAGGCATAATTGTTCGTGTAATGACTGTATATGGTTGGCCTTATCTTTTTTTACCGAGATCATCAAAACAGGTATCTGCCATTCTCTTGCCAGTTGCTCATTAATGCCGGCTATCTCTTTAAAAGTTTCCTGTATTTTTTTAGCATCAAAGTCCGGCTGAATCGAAAACGGCATTAAAGGTTCTGTTATTTCTTCCTCCCATTTCTTCGTCCCGTCTATGCACATTTTGCCACCAAATCCCAATTTAGAACAGCTATGGTCCAACACGTCCATAGGCCCCTGGCTGAAATACACATCTGTGGCAGGGTTCAGGTTATTGAAAACATACTGCGCCAGTTCTTTGTACTTGTCCAGCCTTACACTCCCGTCGGTGATCACCAACATTTTATTGAACATCATTTGCCCGGCCCCCCACATCGCATTCATCACTTTCTGTCCCTGGCCTGCATATTCTTTATTAATGCTTGCAATTACCAGGTTATGAAACACACCTTCCACAGGCATATTCATATCTTTTATTTCAGGCACCATGGTCATCTTCATTGGCGTCAGGAATATGCGCTCGGTAGCTTTCCCTATCCACGCATCTTCCTGTGGCGGAATACCTACTATGGTCGCAGGATACACAGCATCCTTACGGTGCGTAATAGCCGTAACATGAAAACGCGGATACCAGTCAGGCAGAGAATAATAACCGGTATGGTCGCCGAAAGGGCCTTCCCATATCAAATCCTCATCCGGCTCCACATAACCCTCAATAATAAAATCAGCATCCGCAGGCACTTCTACCTCCGGCTGTGTCAGGCAATGCACCAGTTCCACTTTTTTCTTTCTTAAAAAACCTGCCAGCATATATTCATCCACGTTCTCTGGCAGCGGGGCAGTAGCTGCATAAGTATATACCGGATCTCCACCCAGGGCCACGGCTATGGGCATGCGTTTATGCAGCTTCTTATACTCATTAAAATGGCGGGCAGATACTTTATGTTTATGCCAGTGCATCGCCGTCATATCAGGAGCAAATACCTGCATACGGTACATACCTATATTGCGCATGCCTGTGTTAGGGTCTTTGGTATGCACAGACGGCAGGGTTATAAAGCGCCCTCCGTCCTTAGGCCAGCATTTTAGTATAGGCAATTTGTCAAGGCCAGGCTTACTCATCACTACTTCCTGGCAAGCCCCTCTCCCTTTTATTACTTTCGGCATCCAGGATGCAAACTTGCCCAGTTGCGGCAGCATAGCCAGTTTTTCCATCACGCCATTTTTGGGGCTGGAAAGTGTTTTTAAAATATCTTCTATATCGCGCGATATATCATCCAGGTCCTTCACGCCCAGCGCCATGCACATACGCCTTTCGCTGCCCATGCTGTTAATAAGCAAAGGGAATTCCGTGCCTGTATTTTCAAAAAGTAATGCCTTATTTCTGTTGCTTGTTTTAGATATCCTGTCTGTTATCTCAGCAATTTCCAACACCGGGTCAACAAACGTTTTTATTCGCACCAGTTCCCCGGCCTTGTCCAGTTCTTCAATAAATGCCCTAAGCGACTTATATGCCATGGCTGCAAAGGTAATACCAATTACATATCAAAATCAGGCTTAAAATAGCCCCGTGCCTTTACAACGTTCCCGCCCATGTGGGGTGGTAGGCTGGGCTTGTGTACAGGCGGCACCAACAAGCCTGGCACAGGATCCTCGCCGTTGTTGGTCGCCTGACCAACAACAAATATTTTGTCAATAGCCCCGACCTTTGCTTAGCGTTGCTTTTTCTCGTGAAATCCCGAAGGGATGAAATGATTATAGAGAAGATGTAACATCTTTGACAAACCCTGAAAGGGTGAAATTATTCAA
>JABDGU010000115.1:0-3481 GCA_013285905.1 Bacteroidota bacterium
AGCCATTGAAATAGTAATTCCGTATTTATTCCTTCTTTCTTAATTTCTGCAATGGCTTCTTCAAGAATTGTCGTATCCAGCTGGTCAATGTGGGCAATGTCTCTTAACCCTTCGCAAATGAGATTAAAAACTATCTCAGCTTTTTCTTCCTCAACACTACCTTCATATTTTTCATAATCGATTGTTGCTACTCCGTAAATATATCTACTATCTGCAGAACCCGAAAATCTTAAGGCTTCTTCTTTTGTCTTTGCTACTTGAATATATAAATGGTGGTAATTGGGGCATAAAAACCCTTTTCTCCGTAATATATTTCTAAATATTTCCGTGTATTGATATGCATATGGTGACAATGCACTTTGTGGAAGCCCGGTATTATATAGTCTTATATCTTTTATTAAAGTGTTTTTAGGCAGGCTAGACCGTTTTCTTTGCTCTCTGGATTCAATCGCTTTTTCTAAAATCTGATCATAAGACAGTTGCATGATGTCTAAATAAATTTGATCTTTCAAATCTACTCAATTATTGATACATTTAGTCTATGGATAGAAGGCGCTTTATTACTCAATCTTCGCTTGCGGCGGCAGGTGTTTTGCTGGCGCCCTATTCTTTTGCGAAAGGAACTGACGGATTCCCTACTGTCCGCATTCACGAAAGCAAAAGAAAATTCAAGAGCAAAGCGGTAGAAAAACTGATAGCAGAGATAAAGAAAAAAACGGGCAACCAGGAATTAGCCTGGATGTTTGAAAATTGTTTTCCCAATACTTTAGATACAACTGTTGATTTTGAAATAGTGAACGGAAAGCCCGACACCTACGTTATTACGGGTGATATTGATGCTATGTGGCTGCGCGATTCCTCGGCACAGGTTTGGCCTTATCTGCCTTTGTGCAAAGATGATAAAGAATTGCAGCAACTTGTTAAAGGTGTTATTCACCGGCAGGCTATTTGTATTCTCAGGGACCCTTATGCAAATGCATTTTATAAGGATGAAGAAAAACTAAGCGAGTGGCGTAAAGACGATACCGAAATGAAAAGGGGCGTTCACGAACGCAAGTGGGAGGTGGACAGCCTTTGCTATCCTATCCGCCTCGCCTATGGCTATTGGGAGGCTACAGGGGATAGCTCTGCATTTGATGAACAATGGTTCAGTGCGATGAAGCTCGTTGTAAAAACGTTTAAAGAACAGCAACGTTTTAATGGGCATGGTCCCTACAGTTTCAAGAGGCGTACTACTACATCAACAGATACGCTGCCTATGGATGGCTACGGAAACCCGGCAAAACCTAATGGTTTGATCTGCTCCATGTTCCGCCCAAGTGATGATGGTACCATTTATCCTTATTTAATACCCAGCAATTTCTTTGCCATGCATTCCTTACTGCAACTGTCTATTATTGCAACAAATGTGCAAAACAGTTTGGATACAGCAGAACTTAATGGACTTGTAAAGCAAATAACAACCGGCCTTGCAAAGAATGCCAAGATCAAAACTGAGAAATTTGGCGATATATATGCTTACGAAGTAAATGGCTATGGCAGTTGCAACCTGATGGACGATTCCAATATTCCTTCGCTCTTGTCTTTGCAGTATTTAATACCCCTGATGAAGGACGACAAGGTTTACCAGAATACAAGAAAATATGTTTTGTCAGAAGAAAACCCTTTCTTTTTTAAAGGGAAAGTAGCCGAGGGTGGTGGTGGTCCTCATGTTGGTGCCGACTATATCTGGCCCATGAGCATCATCATGCGCGGCATGACAAGTAACGATGATAAGGAAATAAAATATTGCCTCGACACTTTGCAGCATACCCATGCAGGCACCGGCTTTATGCACGAGTCTTTTTATAAAGATGATGCAGCTAAATATACACGTGCATGGTTTGCCTGGGCAAATACATTATTTGGCGAATTTATCTGGAAAGTTTATAGGGAAAGGCCGCAGTTACTAAACGCCTGATTTACCAGGCCATCGAGCTGGCGCCAAGTATAGCCGCATCAGCGTCATTAAAAGCCGATTGCAGAATGGCCACTTTGTCCCTGTAGATATTCAGCACGTTTGCTTCCATATATTTTTTTACCGGCTTCAGCAGGATGTCCCCGGCTTTTGCAAGCCCCCCGAAAAAAACTATGGCTTCGGGCGATGTGATGGCCACAATATCAGCAAGTGTTTGCCCCAGTATCTTAGCTGTATAATCAAATATCTCTAAGGCCAAAGCGTCTCCTTTTTCAGCTGCCTCGTGTATATATTGGGAATTCATTTTTCCCTTATATTCCCTCAGGATGCTGGCATCAGTCCTTTCTTCCAGCCACAGTTCCGCTGTCTTGGTCACCCCAGTTGCAGAGGTGTAAGTTTCTAGACAGCCTTTGCGTCCGCAGCCGCATTGCCTGCCATCATGGACAGCTATAATATGCCCTAATTCACCCGCAAAACCATCATGTCCGTATATCATCTGGCCATTGGCAACAAAACCACTGCCCACACCTGTGCCCAATGTAACCAATACAAAATCTTTCATGCCCTTCGCCACTCCATAAGTCATTTCGCCTATAGTGGCTGCATTGGCATCATTGTTAAGGCTTACTTTCAGGCCCAATGATTCGCTAAGCAATTTCGCCATCGGGATAACACCATGCCAGGGCATATTAGGCGCAAACATGATCTCCCCTGTAAAAAAATTTCCATTGGGCGCCCCTGCTCCGGCGCCGATAATACGTTCTTTGCCCGCCTGGGAGAAAACAGGTTCCAGTGCGTTTTTCAATGCCGCCACATATTCTTCTACAGTTCCATGCCCTGTCGTTGGTATGCTCCCTTTCAGTATAATATCTGCCCGCCTGTTCACCAGTCCGAAAGCGGTTTTCGTGCCTCCTATATCAATGCCCAGCGCTAATGGTTCTGCCATGTTTTTTCTTTGTTCTTGCAATATACAAATACAGTATTTTAAATTGGCAGATAATTATCGTTCCTTAGCTGCAATATTTATCCATGCGACAATTCATCAGCATTATCCTCTTATTCACTTTCCGCTCAGCTTTGGCTCAAAATATGCCTGCGGAAAAATTGATTGATTACGTTAAACCTATTATAGGCACCCAAAAGATGGGGCACACTTATCCCGGCGCCACTGTTCCTTTTGGTGCTGTTCAGTTAAGTCCCGAAACAGATACCATCCCCTACGAGGTGGACGGAAAATATAATAAGGACGTTTACAAATATTGTGCAGGCTACCAATATGATGATAAAACTATTGTGGGCTTCAGCCACACGCATTTCAGCGGCACGGGTCATTCCGATCTTGGGGATTTTCTGATAATGCCCACTACAGGCCCTTTGCTATTAAACCCCGGTACGGCAGACCATCCCGGATCCGGCTACCGTTCTGTTTTCTCGCATAGCACCGAAGTAGCAGAACCCGATTATTATAAAGTAAAACTGGAAGACCACAATATCATTGCCGAAATGACTACCACAACATTGGTT
>JABDGU010000115.1:3491-3668 GCA_013285905.1 Bacteroidota bacterium
CCTCATTACAGGTTACAGGCAAACCAATGGCTGGGCAAAGAACCGCATTGTCTATTTTGCTATGACATTTTCCAAACCATTTGTTGAGTATGGTTTTCAAAACAATTCAAAGAAAGAGGTTTACAGGGGTTTTTGGCGGAAATTTAAACAGGACCAGGATTTTCCCGAAATGGCGGG
>JABDGU010000116.1 GCA_013285905.1 Bacteroidota bacterium
GATACATCTGCCTCAACAGGCGGACTGACTGATACGGCAAGACCTATTATGTACCTGAAACTATATTTATCACCGGCGCCCAATTTAAGCCCGGGCACTTATTGGCTCGTATGGTCAGCGACCGGTACAGACACCGGCACGATCAGCAGTCCTGAAAAAGTTTTGCCTGGCCGCATTAATCCATCTGGCCAGAATGCAAGGCAGGAACATAATGGGACATGGAATACCATTATTGATGATTCACATACCATTGGCTTGAATATGCTCATAAAAGCCAGCGCCGATGTATCTGTTAAAAATATAACCAACTCAACTTCTCCCACACTAAGCCAGAACACCCCTAATCCTTTTAGTGAATCCACCAATATTTCTTTTTACCTGCCACAGGATGGCTATACAAAACTCTGCGTGTATAATGCTATCGGGCAATTAGTGAATACTCTTATTGATGCAAACCTGAATTCAGGCAAATACCAGGTGACATTTAATCCCCAAAATCTGCCCGATGGTATATACTATTACAAGCTAACAACGACTACCGGCACAGAATCCGGGGCAAATGCAATTGCTGCATTAAAGTTTTATTAGGTCATTCACTCCTCTTTTTAGTTCATTCGTCGAGAAATGCTCGTGGTTTACGCAAGGTATTTAGAGCTTTGTATTGTTAATACAAGATTCCAATGGTGAATTTGAAGAAATTACTGAGCATATTATTGATAGCGTATATTATCGTACTGGCTGTGAACCTGGGTGGGAACTATGAATATTATGCTGCCGGAAACGATTGGCACTTTAGCATTTTGTTTAGTTTGGGCATTACAACGCTGGGCTGCTTAGGCGGCTTGGGTATCTATGTTTTGTTTCAAAAAGTATTCAAAGACAAAACCCCGCGTTTTAATTTATTCATTGCCGTGCTCATCGGTGGCTTGTATGGCATATTGCTCATGCTGCTGGTTATGAAAGGTATGGTATGGCTCATGCACAGCAAGGAACAAAGTACCACGACTATATTAATAACTGCATTTACTCCGCGCTTTTTTCAATAATAATAAGCCTGCTTGCAGTTGGGCAGGAATTTATAAATAAACTGAAACAAAGCATTATCGAGAACGAACAAATGAAACAGGAAATGCTGCGTAGCCAGTTTGAAACACTGAAGAACCAGGTAAATCCTCATTTTTTATTCAACTCTCTAAATACCCTCATCACGCTCATACCCGAACAGCCTTCAGTCGCAGTCGACTTTGTGCAGCAATTGTCTAAAGTATTTCGCTATTCCTTGCAATATAGCGGCGAGAATACTGTGGACATAGCCACCGAATTGAAAATAACAGAGGCCTACCTGTTTTTGAACAAGCAACGCTATGGGAATAAGCTTATCACGGAGATAAGTATTGATGAAGTCACAAAACGAAAACATATTATCACACAATCCTTATTGATGCTGGTAGAGAACGCCATTAAGCACAATGAGATATCGAACCTCAACCCCCTCGCCATTAAAATTTACAACGAAGGAGAAGGTCTTGTTATAACGAACACGCTGCAACGAAAATCTATCCCTGAGCCATCTACCCACATCGGCATCGAAAACATTAAGAACAGATATAAAGGGCTCTCAGATAAACCTGTGACCGTGCAGGAAGAAAAAGATTACTTCACTGTTAAACTACCTTTTGCTTACGGTATGAACATCTTATTATTGGAAGATGAAAAGGCTGCGGCCACACGCATGTTGCAATTGCTTAGGGAATTGGAGCCTCAGGCTAATGTACTTGCAGTGCTGGAAACTGTGAAGGAAACATTGCATTGGTTTAAAAATAACCCAGCTCCCGATCTTATCATTTCAGACATACAACTGGCAGATGGCGTTTGTTTCGATTTTTTTAATGCTGTTCAGCTAAATGTGCCGGTAATATTTATCACCGCTTACGATGCCTACATGCTCAAGGCATTTAAGGTAAACAGTATAGATTATATATTAAAGCCTATTGATAAAGAAGAACTACAGGCAGCCATATCAAAATATCATGCACTGCACATGGCTAAATATGATTCGGCACTGAACCATAAACTGCTGGAGATGATGCAGCAATTGCCGGCAGCTACAAACTACAGGGCACGCTTTCTTGTAAAACAGGGCGAGAAACTATTAAGTATCGCAACTGAGGAACTTGCCTATCTCCGGGCCGACGATAAGGTAGTATTTCTGCATACTAAAAAAGGAAGCAAACATATTATTGATGAATCATTGAACGAGCTCGAAAATGTTTTGGACCCTCTAAAATTCTTCAGGCTCAGCAGAAGCTATATAGCCCCGATAGAAACCATCGAAAAAATACACAGCCATTTTAATGGCCGCCTGAAAATAGAACTTAAAAACTGCGACGACAAAGACATATTTGTAAGCAAACAAAGAGCAACTGAATTTAAGAAATGGTTGAACAGGTAAAGTACTATACGTAGGTGATTATTTATAGAAAGTCCGAAGGACTGGTATGATTATAGCAAAAACATAGGAAAATAAGTACAAACCCCAACGGGGTGATATTATTCCGGGCAAGAAAATAAACTAAAAACTAAAGCCAAATAGCAGGCTAAAGCCATAACTATTTAAAAAATCGAACAATGAAACAACTGCTTATTGTATTTGCGCTCTTATTAAGCGCATCAGCTCATGCCCAGAATTTATACGGCGATATGGAAAACTGGAGAAGCGTATATCCTTCTTACGGCCCTCCCGTCAGCCTGGAATCACCTATTGCCTGGTACGACACGGACTCGCTCATATTTATGGCCAACTACTTTTTCCCAACTGCACAATTCAGCAAACAATCTTTCAAAACCACCGACGCACATAGTGGCAGCTATGCTGTAAAGCTACTTACAGTCCACCAGGATACATTTGGCATGATGGCCGCTTTGTTAAGTAATGGTTTGCCGGTGGCTGATTCACTCATGGCAGATCCCACGGCCTTGGTGGGTGGCACGCATTTTTATGGCGGCACCGTAGTCAGCCAGCGGGTAAATTCATTAGATGCCTGGATAAAATATTTGCCCAATGGGGCAGATACTGCAGCGATCTCTATAAAAGCAGTACTGTCAGGGCAGGCATCTGGTGGGCAAGACTCATTAATAGGTAGTGGCTCTTTACTGGTAAGTCAGTCCTATACTACATATACATCTGTATCAGTGCCGGTCAATTATATTAACAACGCGGTCCCAAAATATTCATCTTCTTTACCAGCAGCCAAAAGGCAGCTAAAGATAGCAGCACCCTATATGTGGATGACATATCTGTAAGTACGGCTACAGGTATCAGCACTATACAAACCACAGATGATGGTATTGAGCTCTATCCCAATCCATGCAATAATATATTGTGCGTAAATGTTCCGGAAGGACAGCCATCTTACGTAGAGATATGCAACAGCCTGGGTCAAATACTTGTTCAAAAAGCACTATCCGGCCCGGGCTCAATAAATATGTCATCAGAACCCTCAGGTATTTATTTTTATAACATAACAGATTTTAAAACCAACACAAGCAGAAAAGGAAAAATTTAAAATAATAAAACAATTGATCATCAAATATAGTAAATATTAAAACGGGTATATAAAGAAAAAGC
>JABDGU010000117.1 GCA_013285905.1 Bacteroidota bacterium
CTTACGACTAAAATATGACACAAGCAGATTCTTTGGTTGAATATGGCGCAAGACGGGTGATCATTACGATCACGGCCATATTCTGTGCTTTGCTGGAGATTGTTGATACTACGATTGTCAACGTGGCCCTCAATGATATGAAGGGTAACCTTGGTGCTACGCTGAACGAGATCGGTTGGGTGATAACTGCCTATGCAATAGGTAATGTCATCATCGTTCCAATGACAAGCTGGTTATCTCAGCAGTTCGGCAGGCGCAATTACTTCGCAGTATCTATAATGATCTTTACTTTTTTCTCTTTCATGTGCGGGAACGCCCATGGCATTACGGAACTGGTTATCTTCCGCTTTCTGCAAGGCGTTGGCGGCGGTGCCTTATTGGTAACATCACAGACTATCATTACAGAAAGCTATCCTCCTGAAAAGCGTGGTATGGCTCAGGCCATATACGGTATGGGTGTTATCATAGGCCCCACATTGGGCCCGCCTCTTGGTGGTTATATTGTAGAGCATTTCTCCTGGCCTTACATATTTTACATCAACATCCCGATAGGCGTTATTGCTACCCTGCTTACACTTCAGTTTGTCCGTAGCCCTAAATACGGCGAGAAAAAAGCTGCTAAAGATATAGACTGGGCAGGCATCGGGCGGCAATAGTGCAAACCTGGCACCTGTAGCAGGGGAGAAAGAAGTAAGTTTAGCTTCAAAATCGTGGTCAGAAAATGCATCCACGTGTACGATCACTTTCTGGCCTTCTTTCATTTTGCTCAATTGGGTTTCTTTAAAATTAGCAACTACCCATGGTGCATCTTGCGATACAATGCTGAACAATGATTGCCCTGACTGAACATATTGCCCAACCTGCACATTCACTTTAGACACATAACCATCCTGCGGAGCGGTTACAATAGTATAAGAGAGATTGAGTTTTGCATTGTCAAGCTCTGCCTGCTTCTGTTTGATATTAGCGCTTACAACATTGATCTGCTGCTCTGTAGCATTGCTTTGTGATGTTGTGGCATTCGATTGTTCAGACACTGCTTTTTTCTGGTCAACTAAACCCTGTAATTGCTGCTCGGCAGTTTGTTTTGCTGCCAGCGCCTGCTCATATTGCTGTTGGGTTATAGAATGGTCTTTCACGAGATTGGCATAACGCTCATAATCCTGTGTGGCACGCCATACATTTACCTTGGCTGCCTCAATTTGTGAGTTTACAGAAGATATGTTGGCTTTAGAAGAACCTATATTGGAATGCGCTGCCATGCTTGTAGCCTGTGCTGCGCCGAGGTTGCCCTGTGCTGCCGCCAATGCTGCCTCTGCCTGAGCGACCATTATTTGCTCATCACGGTTATCGAGTATAAGCAGGGTGTCGCCCTTTCTTACCACCTGGTTATCCTTTACACGTACCTCGGTTATATAACCGGGTATGCGGGGAATTACAGGGCTAATGTTTGCCTCTATTTGTGCATCATCAGTTTCCTGGTGGTGCAGGGAATGGATATATTTTGTAAGCCCGAAAACGGTGCCTGCCAAAACCAATAAGATCAATACGATGAGAAAACGATTGTTTTTCTTCTTTGGCGCTTCTTCCTGGTTTGATTGTACTTGTGGTTGTGCTTGTGACATATAATTAGTATTGTATGTTGTGTTTTATAAAATGATTATGATGAAGTGTTTGTTTGATATTATCTTAAGACGCCTGATGCCTGTTGTAATTTTTTATAAGCAACCAAAGCTTCCGATCTTGCAAATGCATAATTCAATCTTGCCTGTAACTGAGCCACATCCGCATCCAGAAGATCGGTGGTGGTGGCAAGATTATTTATCTGTTTGTTTTTCACTATCCGGTAATTTTCGCTGGCCTGATCTACCGCAGTGGCGTACACGTCAATTTTCTTTCGGCTTGACAGGTAATTTTCGTAGGCCTGGTTTACCTGCACCCTGATAGCGTCAGCGAGGATATCTTTAGTGGCTTCTACTTCTTCATACCTTGCTCTTGCTTGCGCAACCTTGGCGCCTGTTTTCCACAGGGATGAAAAACTGTATTGCAAGCCGATACCGCCATCTAAGGCATTTGTAACAGTCAACAAATTAGGAACATCAAGTGCTACATAACCGCCACTTAAAGCCAGGGCAGGAAAGTATTCTCCTTTTGCTGCTTTTATGCCCATGTTAGCTGCCTTGCCGCGGGATGATAGGGCAGCCATATCTTTGCGATTCTGAAAGGCGCTTTCTTCCCATGTTGATATTATGCCTGCATCATCCAGGTTTTGAAAGCTGTTGCTGTCTGCAATAAGCTCTGTGCCTTCAGGCAGGCCCAGCATCAGATCCATATTGATATAGGTGATCTTAAAATTGTTCTCTGCATCGAGCAAAGACAATTCTACATTGGATTGCTGCAATTCCACTTTCAGAAGGTCATTCCTCGCAATCAATCCGTTTTTTTCAAGACTGGTAAAATCTCCAACTCTTTGTTTGGATTCCCTGAGGTTCTCTTTTACCATATCCACCGCTGCTTTGGCTTTGTAAAGATTACTGTAGGCGGCTATAGTGTTTTGTATCACTTCTTCGCGGTCGTTTTCAACATCGAGTTTGGCGGCCTGTTCCAGGTATTTGGCTGATTCAATTCCATAATGGATACGCAGGCCGGAAAACAAAGGCATAGAAGCGTTGACCAAAGCATAGCTAACCTGGTTCACACTGGCCGGGCTACCACTACTACCACTGTTGCCACTACCTAATTTTACTTTCAGGTCTATATTAGGGCTATTTAACCTCAAATAAGAACCAGATGCCTTTAGGTCGGGCAGCATATTGTTTTTAGATTCGTGCAGTGATGCTGTGGCCTCTTTTACTTTAGCGCCACTAAGTTTCAACTGTTTATTATTTTGCAGGCTTAAATGTATGGCTTCGTCCATACCCAGGGACCTGCTGTTTTGTGCTATTGACAATTGCCAGCTGAAGACTGTGCATATTGCAATGAGTGTAAATCGTCTGTATCTATTTTTCCTCATTTGTGAGTATTGATTTGAAAAGTGTTTTTAAATGATGGCTTAATTTCTTTTTCAGGTGTTTTTGAAATTCTTCATCGGGTACTTCTGTCATGTTATTATATTTCCTGTAAAAATCCTGGGCGCTGATAAAATGGTTTGAAGTACCTATCAGGGTTGTCATAAGCATGGAGACATCTATATTCTTTCTGAATTCCCCGCTTTTTTGACCTTCCTGCACTATTTTTTTAACCATTTCGGTGTTTTTGGCCTTCGATTCATAGACCAGGTCGCTGATCTTGTGGATCTCATTTACTATCTGCTGCTGGTTCATGAGCCTGTAGAAACACTGATTGTTCATCATTTTTTCTATGTAGCTATCTACCAGTTTCTCAATTTTCTGCGCGGGGCTGATATTGCCGCTTTCTAATAAATTAAGCAATGTGAGCCTGGTATAATTGATACGGTAAAGGAAAATGGCCTCCAAAAGCTTCTCTTTTGACCCGAAATAATAGGATATCATTGCAATATTCACACCAGCTCCCTGGGCGATATCCCTGATAGAAGAACCCTCAAACCCATTATTGGCAAACAGCTTTTCGGCTGTTTCTAT
>JABDGU010000118.1 GCA_013285905.1 Bacteroidota bacterium
GTAGCATCAGCGCCAAAACCTATATTGGTTACAAGGTTTACAACAGGGATAATAGCATAGCCATTATTATTCCAGCAGGTAAGCATCCATTGATAGTCCCATATATCGCCCCGTTTGCCATCTTTCACCATTTCTGCGATTTTCTTCCAGTATTCGCTTTGTTTGCTGTTTAGCGCCAGTTTATCGAATTTATCAGAATTTAAAAACGCATCGACAAACTTTACATTAAAATCATAATGCTGCCAAGCCCTACGCCAGGTGGCCCAGCCCCATGCAGTAAAGTACTTGGTGAAATAGTAGGATTCTTTATCAGTAAATTTTTTCGCGAGAAAATTATTACCGCTAATATGCATTACTTGCTCATTGCCTTTGTAACGGTGCAATAATTCGGCACAGTAACTAAAAAAACTTTCGTCGGGCACACAATCATCTTCTAAAATAATACCTTGCTCCACATTGCTGAAAAACCAGCTTATGGCATTTGCCGGCCCATGTCCGCAACCAAGGTTTTGCCCGCGATACAAAGTGCGCAGCTTGCAATCCCAATCAATTGTTTTAAATACATCCCTTACTTCCTGGCAACGCTCTGCCTCGCCCGGTTTATCTGCACGGGGACCGTCGGCAGCAACAAAAAGAAACTTTGGCTTCACTTTGCGAACAGCATCCAATACCTGCCGCGTTGTATCGGGCCGGTTAAATACCATTAATAATATGGGCGTATCAAAACTCATTGCTTATGCAAAATTACATCCAAAAATCCCGGGAACAGCTTGTATTTGCGCAACATATTGGCAAAGGTATCGTCCGGAGCTTTATAATTTTTCCAGGGTGTTTGCTGTAGATATTTATAGTATTGCTCTTTTTCGGGGTGTTTGTTCATATACTGCCAGGGTTTGGAACGCCCGGTGTAATGCACTATCAGCGGGTTTTGCATTGCCTCCTGTATATCCTTTTGCGTATAGCTTATGGCATCTTTGTCGAAGCCAAGCATAACAGTCTGCAGGTTGTATTTGGGAGCTAAGGCCTTCCAATGTCCTTTGCAAATAGCATTCAGGGCATCCTGGTCCCAGAAACTGATCTTGTCTTCATTATTAATAATAAAGTTCGCCAATTTTTTGCCGAGGCTCACATTTCTCCATACAGCAAGATTTATCAACATAATCCCCGAATTAAAGTAAGCTTCCCTATCAGTAAAACCCAGGTTCTTTTTTTCGGGTATCAACGGGTCTTCGATGGCGCCTATGTAGTAATTCTCAAGGTCCACATTGTAGAGTTCCTGAAGGTCTCCTGTTACAACAATATCAACGTCAAGGTAAAGTATCTTGTCAATATCCGCAGGGATAAGATCGGCCATTTGTATGCGGTAGTAATTTGCGGCAGTGGCATGCTCACTCAATTTATAATCTGCAAATTGTTTCGAATTGATCCTTACTCTTTCAACTTGCAAGCGACTATTTTTATACACCTCCGCTAACTTATCCCAATCGGCATCATTTAATTGTTCATCGCAAATAATAAAGAGCCGGATATTATTGTTTTTATTGTTGGTTATTAAGGAACATAGCATTACCGCAGCGTGTTGCAGGTAACTTTTATCAAGTGTTATTGCTATGTTCATCTCAGGCATTCAACAGGGAATTGTATATTTTTAAATAGGCGTCCACCTGCACCTTCTCTTCATATTTTTTGCAAGCATCCTTACTTATCTTTTCCGGCACAAATGCAGCTTCATAGTTTTTGAACTGCATGATGGACTCGGCTAAGGAAGATGCGCTAAGGTCCCGGCACAACAGACCGTTTTCACCATGTTGCACCATGTCGGGTATGCCCCCAACAGGAAAAGCAATAACGGGTGTTCCGCACATAAGGCTTTCCAGTACGGTATTAGGTAGGTTATCCGCAAGGGATGGAATAACAAACATATCCGCTGCATTATATACCGTGCTGAGTAATTGTTCATCCTCAATATAACCCAACTGGTGCACCTCTATATCACTAAAGGCAGAAGTGTCCGGTGTTTTGGCCCCGACAGTGCAAACCGAGTATTCGTCTTTATTAATCGACTTGATAGCCTCTGTAAGCAGGCTATAGCCTTTTCTTACATTGTCAACAAGGTAAGCTACAAATAAGATCACTTTTTTATTCCCCGGCAATCCCAATGACTTCTTTGATGCTGCTTTGTCTTTCAGTTTATACACTGAGCTGTCTATGCCATAAGGTACCAAGTGGTGTTCAAAGCCAGAAAGCGCTTTACTGCTTTTAGATGCGTTCATTAACCATGTGGACGGTGATGCGATAACCATTTTGCGGGTATCCGTATCACTAAAAGCAGCCAATTTTTTCCGCAGTTCTCCATGCGAGTAGTCGCCGTTTATAGTGCCTGCCAATTGGGGGCAGTGGTGGCAATCTGTTTTATACTTTTCACAATCCCCTGCATAATGGCAGCCTCCTGTAAAAGGGTTCATATCATGCAAAGTCCAGACAATTGGTTTCTTTGCCTTCCGGAAAAAACTATAATCGACATAATGTGCCGCTACAAAATGCAGGTGAATAATATCGGCCTTTGCATATAAAGGGTGTTCCGTTATATCGTTTACCGAATTGGAAAATGTAAAAACTTCCAGTCCTGGGGGGCGTGCATTCAATATCTGCTCCTGGTATTTCAGTTCTTTATCAAAACGGGCGTCTTTGTGTATGCTGCTTTCATAAAGTAATTTGTACAGGATCTTTTTAGGGATGGTATTAGTCTCTTCTTTGTGTTTTTGAGTTTGAAAATCCCAATAATTATAGGCATTTGAAATTCCTGGTGGTGGAACATCTTTTATTAGTAAAGTAGAATCTATCCCTGCTTTTATGTACGAAGTATGCAGCCTGTAACATGCTTTAGATGCGCCACCTGCCTTATTATTACTATTTAATATCAGGACCTTCATTTATGCGTTGAACCAAGTTTAAGGAGTTCAACTATTTCTGCTTTGTCTTTTCGGGCTATCAGTTCTTCGAGATCATATTCCCACCATTTCGAAGCTTTTATTTTCTCAATGGTCTTTTCATCAAAACGATACCTTTTTACAGTGGCCGGTGAGCCTACCACGATTGCATATTCAGGCACATCCTGCATTACAAGGGAGTGGGCACCTATTATAGCACCATTACCTATTTTTACGCCATTCCTGATAAGTACGTTCCCGCCAACCCAAACATCGTTTTGAATACTTACCCTTTTATTAAGAGCCTTCTGATTTTCTTCAACTACAGTTTTTCCGAAAATTTTCTCATTGTAATAAACATGCGGGCTTGTCGAGAATTTATTGGTGGGGTGGTCTCCAAAACCAATAACTACATTAGGCCCTATGGAGCAATAATTACCTATATCTGTGTTGTAAACAAGGGAATTTTGTGCAACATAACTATGGCGGCCTATT
>JABDGU010000119.1 GCA_013285905.1 Bacteroidota bacterium
TAGGCCGGATCATCGGCATAAGGCTGCGTTGTGTTATAACAGCTTACCGATTTCCTGTCGGGGTTTATTTTACAAACCTGGTAGGGCACTATGCGGCATGACTCTGTGGTGGTTTTGCGCCCTTGCCGGCCCGCCCTGTTTGATGCAGTGGCAAGGCTGCTGTGTCTATGCGTTGTGCCGGTATGTTTTGCCAGCGTATTACATTTAGTGGCCTGGGCTTCTGCGCCGAAATGCATCGTTGCCATTATTACCAGCGCCGTTATTATCTTTTTCATTGTTTAAATTTTTTAGTTTTTAAAAAAAATTATTTCATTGCCACGGGCTTTCCTGCCAATGGTGTTACAGATGTGCCTCTATGCAGACAGCATACATAATACCCTCCTTCTTCGCGGCATACCTGGTAGGTGTTGCTTTTAGCAAGCAAATGGCTGCGATGGTGAGCAGTGTAAGCGACTCTTTTATGTGCCGTGCCCGGAGGAATGCATTTATTGTTTTGAGCCTGTGCTGCGACCGTGGTAAATCCCGATATCGCCAGGGCTATTATTATCTTTTTCATATTCGTTCTATTTAATTTTTACAAAATCATCCTTGCTAATATGGTAAAAAAATCATGCCCCCGAGGCTTAAGAAAATGGTAATTGCTAAGTGACTAAGGGTGAGCGTTAAATACCCTTTTTGCTGACGCAAACCGAAAAAATTTAGCAGAACCTGTAACATTTTCCCCACATGGGGCTCTAAAAGACAAACCAAACAAAAAATATGAAACAGTTTGTCCGATTAACATGCCTCGCCATTCTTTTGCTTGCCTGCACCAAAAGTATAGCACAGAACAAAGCCTATCCCTTTGAAGTGAAAGTGACAGGAAAAGGAACAAGGGCCATAATATTTATCCCCGGCTTTGCCTGCGCCGGCGAAGTATGGGACCGCACGAAGAAAGAATATGAGAAAGGCTATACCTGCTATACTTTAACAATGGCGGGCTTTGCCGGAGTGCCTGCACAGGGCAGGCCAACATTTAAAGACCGTGAGGCGGGTATTGCCGATTTTATAAAAGACAAAAAGATAGGCAAGGCCATCATTGTGGGACATAGCATGGGCGGCGGCTGGGCAATGGCCCTGGCAGCAGACTATCCCGAACTGGTATCGAAAATAGTGGTGGTAGATGCTTTGCCCTGCCTGGCTGCCATGCGCAACCCGGACTTTAAAACAAAAGAACCAAATGACTGCAGCACTATGGTGAATATGATAAGCGGCATGAAGGACGAGGACTTTTATAAAATGCAGAAAATGGGGCTGGCACAATTGGTGGCAGACACAAGCAGGATAGAAATGCTGGCGGGCTGGTCTTTAAAGTCTGACAGAAATACTTTTGCATTGCTATATTGTGATTTCCTGAACACAGACCTTAGGGAAAAAGTTGCCGGCGTGCAATGCCCTGCCCTTGTATTGCTGGAGCCGAGTTTTGAAAAAGTAAGATCCACTATGGACGAGCAGTTCGGGAAAATGAAAGGAGCTGACATAAGGTATGCCGGCAAAGGCTTACATTTCATTATGTATGACGACACGGACTGGTTTGAAAAACAATTGAATAGTTTCATACAACAATAAGCGCCGGATGACTTTTGAAGAAATATACACTACTTACTGGCAAAGGGTCTTCCGTTTATGCATGGGTTATGTAAACGACCCCGACTGGGCCAAGGATATTTGCCAGGAGACCTTTATAAAGGTGTGGGAACAGTTGCCCAAATTCAGAAATGAGGCTTCGGTAGGCACATGGGTTTTCAGGATAGCATCTAACAATTGCCTGGGGCAGATAGAGAAGGCCCAAAGGATACCCAAAGGAACATTGCTTAAAGACGTTGCCGAAGTGCCACAGCAAAGTATTGATAAGGAACTGGACAATCTCTATAAATGTATAAGCGAGCTGGCAGAGACAGACCGCATCATCATATCTCTGGAACTGGAAGATGTGAAACAAGCTGAGATAGCCAGTATAGTAGGCATATCGGAAGCCAATGTGAGAGTGAAGATCCACAGAATAAAAGAAAAATTAACACAAAAATTCAATGAATATGCCCAATAATACAGACCTGAAAGCATTGTGGAACCGGCAGGCCAGCCCTGTGCCGGACAGCAAAGAAATTTATGCCAGGGCCAACAGCTATAAGAAGAACCAGACCATCACACTTGTAAGAATGAATGTTTTACTTATCCTGACCTCTGTTTTTATTATATGGGTGGTATGGACCGCCAAGCCTCAAATGCTGAGTACAAAGATCGGGACGGTGATGGTGATAATGGCCATGGTAATACACCTGGCAGTATATAACAGGATCATCCCTTTACTAAAAAAAGTAAACGACCATACCAATATCAATGAGTACCTGCAAAACCTTTTAAAGCTGAAAGCCAAACAAAGGTTCCTGCAAACCACCATGACGAACCTCTACTACGTGCTGCTCTCCAGCGGGATGTTTTTATACATGATGGAATACACCGGGAGAATGAAGTCTGCATGGAGTATTGTAACCTATGGCCTTACATTTTCCTGGATAGTCTTTAGCTGGTTCTATTTCAGGAGAAGGGCCATCAAAAAGCATGAGCAAGCAATAAATGAACTGATAGAAAAGTTTGAGGGTTTGGAAAAACAGTTGAGATCGGAACCTTGACTGTGATTATTACGCTTCGCTCCATGAGAAAAGTGCGCTTGATTAAAGGATTAGCAGGAATAACACCAATTAGACAATAGGAATAGCCCAAAAATTCCGTAGGAATATACTGTTTGTAGCAATCAGAACGAAATGAGTTGAGCTCCTTTAGGAGCGTCCTGCTATTGCAACAATGGACTTCTTTATACTTCTAATTGGTATAAAAATGCTGCCAGGTACAAAATTCTGGCAGCACGGGAATGTTGTAGCAAGCGTATTGTCTAATTGGTTGTGGGAATAGGCTCGAGCCAGATATCCATATTGCCTTTGTAGTTGAAATTATACAACAGCATAAAGCCGGGCTTTGCAGCAATGATGTTTTTATAGGTCTCGCCGCTTATCTCGTCTTTCATAGGATCGTACTCGAAAGTATGCTTGGCCTTGGAAAGCTTTGCCCATTTATTAAGCTTGTCTGATACCCATTTGTCGAGGTCGATATTAGGAAGGTTTTCTGTTGTTGTGCCATCTATCGGCATAAAGTAGGCCCTCATTTTTGCGCCGTCCTCATTTTTGAAAAGGATGTATTGCTTGCCGTTAAATTCTACAGTGCTTTTATAGCAAAAGAACTTGCGCTTGTCG
>JABDGU010000120.1:0-1820 GCA_013285905.1 Bacteroidota bacterium
TGCTCAGCTGGGAGCTCAAAAGTAGCTTTTTCTGATTCCATTTCACACAGAACCTCATCACGGCTCACATAGTCACCTTCTTTTTTTAACCATTTTACCAGTGTAACTTCTGTGATGGACTCCCCGACCGTTGGCACTTTAATATCTATCATGGACTATGAAACGTTTTCGAAAGGCAAAATTAGCCAAATTAAGTGTTCAATTGGCTATTTGTCGGAGCATCAGCCTGAAAAATACTTTCAACCAAAGCAGTTAAAAAATATTTACCTTTGTATATAAATAAAATAATAATGGACGAGATCATTTTTTTAGTTGAAGAAAGTCCTGAGGGTGGATATACGGCAAGGGCATTGGGTATTTCCATTTTCACCGAGGCGGATACTTATGAAGCATTAAAAAATGCTGTAAAGGATGCAGTTCATTGTCATTATGAAGATGAAGCAATGCGTCCTAAAATAATACGTTTACATTATGTAAAAGAAGAAGTGATTGCTGCATGAGATTACCCCAGGATATAGGTGCCAATGATTTGATCAAAGCCCTGAGTAAATTGGGTTATCAAATTACCCGGCAGACAGGTAGCCATATAAGATTAACAACAATAAATAAAGGCCAGCATCATATCAGTATTCCAAACCATAACCCTGTAAAAATCGGCACTTTATCCTCTATACTTTCAGACGTTGCTGAACATTTCGATACAAACAAGGAGGAAATAATTAGAATCCTATTTAAATCATAAAAAACGAAGTTTTAGAAAACTTACGGGCATATTTTACACCTTACATAATGAAAGTATTTTGCTATTCAATTCCTTTGGATCAAATGGCTTTATAATAAAGTCGTTCATGCCCAGGTCCAGGCACTTTTCCTTTTCTCCGCTCATAGCATGGGCAGTTAGCGCAATTATAGGGATCTTGCTATCTATTTTAGACCTGATGACACGAGTAGCTTCGTATCCATCCATTTCGGGCATCTGGATATCCATTAAGATGAGATCGTAGTGCTTTGCCCTCATTTTATCAACAGCAATTTTACCATTGTCTGCAATCTCTGTTTCAAATCCGAATTTCTTTGAAAATAGCAAAACAAGCATTTGATTCATCTGGTTATCTTCTGCATATAGTATATTTAATTTCCTCCCACCGGGGGCATCAGTCAACTGTTTTTTATCGTCATGTTGCTGTATAGCAGCTTTTGATTTTTGATAAGTAATAGAAAAAGAAAATACAGAGCCCTTATTTTCCTCGCTTTTCAATGATAAAGTACCTTTCTGTAATTCCACCAGGCTTTTTACTATACTCAGTCCAAGCCCTGTGCCTCCATATTTTCTAGTAGTTTCTGCGCTTTCCTGGGTAAAACGTTCGAAGATCATAGCCTGTTTGGCGGGAGGAATACCCTTGCCGGTATCCTTCACCCTAAACTCGATCGTTATGTTTTCGGTATTTTCATCTTTTAGTAAAGCAAGCACTTCTACGAATCCTTTTTCAGTAAATTTTATGGCATTGTCCACCAGGTTGGATAATATTTGGTTTAACCTTGTAGGGTCTCCAAGAACAGTCCCTGGTATGTCTTTGGCCACACGAAAACTAATATCCAGCATCTTTTCTTCCGTCCCTGGCTTAAACAGAACATTCAGCGTATCGAAAATTTGATGTATGCTAAAAGGTATATTCTCAAATATTATTTTGCCGGCTTCTATTTTTGAATAATCCAATATATCGTTAATGATGGTGATGAGATTTTTGCCGGATATTTTAATGGCTTCGACAAATTGTTTCTGCTCTTCATTAAGATCTGAACTTTCCAGGAGATTTGTA
>JABDGU010000120.1:1830-3225 GCA_013285905.1 Bacteroidota bacterium
TTCTTATCTCGTGACTCATATTGGCAAGAAAATGATCTTTAATAACGACTGACTGCTCAGCCTGTACTTTTGCTTTACTCAATTCTTCTTCCGATAGTTTAAGGGCGCTGATATTTTGTTCCAGTTTATCGGTCATTTCATTAAAAGAATGTGCGAGCACTCCTATTTCATCCCGGGAAAATGCTTTTGCCCTTACATTAAAATCGCCCTTTGCAATTTTACCGGACGACGTGATAATTTCATTAAGCCCACGGGCAATCCCCCTGCTTACAAAGATGGTAATGGAGAGCCCGCTTACTTCGACGCTAAGCACCAAACCAAATAATAATTTTAAAATAAGGTTTGTGAGCCAGCGAGATCCCGCACCCAACGTAAAGGAAAAATCGTCTTCGATTTTTGTGAGCCTGGCATTTAAGGGGTCTATCTGATCAAGTATTTGTTTGATTTTTTCATTAGAAGGGGCGGGTGCCGTAACCTCTTTATGAAGCGCCTCGCCTATCAACTGGAGCCGGGATATTAAGGTATCTCCTATTGTCCAATAGCCAATTGCTTTATCAATATAATACACACTATGAAACCTCCTGACCAGCTTAATAGCACCGTCTATATCATCCGGATGAAAGCGGCCTTCTAAAAAGCCTTCGCGCGCAACATTAATATCCGGATCGGGCTTTAGTAATTCCAGGCGTGTTTTCCGGTCGCCCAAGGGTACCTTTAGGAAACTCAAATAAACAATGTAATCCTTTTCATCATGACTGACCCCATATTTCTGCAGATTATAAATTGCGTCTTTCTGTGCTTTTGACCAAAGGCCCTCAGCGCCTACATAGGCCCGTACCGAAGACAGGGTATGAATAGCAAAAAACAAGGTCATTAACTCTGTTGCTATCAGCAAGGCCATTAAGCCAACTGTAAAGTATAGCTTCCTTGCTATAGAAACATTTCGAAGCCATCTAATTATGGAGAAGTTCTTCATTAATAATAACAAAACGTTTTACGGAAATACTCCCCATATTAACAAAGGCTTCAAAGCGGTTTATAGCAGCCAATATTCTTGCACCATTGTGCCTATTCACTACTAATATCTCATCAAAACCATTCATCCCGAATAATTCTGCTTTTAATTAAATCGCTTGGTCGTTGGGGTACTATAAACTTATAAAAACATTTTAGATTATTCAAATAAACCGCTGTAAATCAATGATTTTATCTGCAAGTTGAATTTCAGGAATATTATCTTGCGAGCCAAATTCCCAGCCGGCATAATAATAGGCCAATTACCACGCTTAGGGTAATATATAGGATAGCAGTAAAAACCTCGCCTTTTTGCTGAAGGTTGATATTTTCGAGGGCAAACGTTGAAAATGTAGTAAAGCCGCCACAAAAGCCAGATGC
>JABDGU010000121.1 GCA_013285905.1 Bacteroidota bacterium
GCTTTTGCAAATTCCTGCCTTATCACATTCAGTGCACCACCGGCTTTGAACCATTCTATCTGTTGCTCATTATAAGTATGGTTAAGTTTAATGGTCTCGGCATTGCCATTTTTATGGTGCAATACCATCGTTACAGGTTCACCCGGAGCAAAATGTGCCAGGCCGATAATATCTAAAGTATCGTCTTCCTGCAATTTGTCGTAGTCTGCTTTGTCTGCAAAAGTAAGTGCAAGCATACCTTGTTTTTTCAGGTTGGTTTCGTGTATCCGTGCAAAGCTTTTTACGATGATGGCACGAACGCCCAGGTGGCGGGGTTCCATAGCCGCATGTTCGCGGCTGCTGCCTTCGCCATAGTTCTCATCGCCCACCACTACGCTGCCGATATTTGCGGCTTTATAGGCACGTGCCACATTAGGCACTTCATCATACTGGCCGGTAAGCTCGTTCTTTACTTTATTGGTCTCTTTGTTGAAGGCATTGATAGCGCCGATCAGCATGTTATTGGAGATATTATCGAGGTGCCCACGATATTTAAGCCATGGGCCTGCCATAGATATATGGTCGGTAGTACATTTGCCAAAAGCCTTTATCAGCAATTTCATACCTGTAAGGTCAGTGCCTTCCCATGCCGAGAATGGGGCCAGTAATTGCAAACGGGTGCTGTCGGGTTTTACAACAACAGATACTTTGCTGCCATCTTCCGCAGGCGCTTTGTAGCCGGCGTCATCTACATCAAAACCTTTAGGAGGCAGTTCAAAACCTTGAGGTTCTGCAAGCATCACTTCTTCACCATTCGCATTTTTCAGTTTGTCTTTCAGAGGATTAAAACTCAGTTTGCCTGAAAGGGCAATGGCGGTAACTATTTCCGGAGATGCAACGAATGCATGGGTGGAAGAAAGCCCGTCATTACGTTTCGCAAAATTACGATTGAAGGATGTAATGATGGTGTTCTTACGCGCGGGATCGTCAATATGGCGCGCCCACTGGCCTATGCAAGGCCCGCAGGCATTGGCAAGCACTATGCCGCCTAATTTATCGAAAGTAGCCAACATGCCATCGCGTTCTATGGTGAAACGCACCATTTCAGAGCCCGGGGTGATGGTAAATTCACTTTTAGCTTTCAAGCCTTTAGCCATTGCATCGGTAGCAATAAAAGCAGAGCGGGATATGTCTTCGTAAGAAGAATTGGTACAAGAGCCTATGAGGGCAACTTCCACATCTTCTGGCCAGCCATGTTCTTTTACAGCCGCAGCCATTTCGCTAATGGGGGTTGCGAGGTCCGGAGTGAAAGGGCCGTTTATATAAGGTTCCAGCTCATCCAGGTTGATCTCTATTACCTGGTCATAATAAGACGCAGGGTCAGCATATACCTCAACATCGGGGCGCAAATGTTCTTTAACGCCATCTGCAAGGTTTGCAATATCAGCACGACTGGTTGCACGCAGGTAATCGGCCATTTTGCTGTCATAAGCGAATATAGAGCAGGTAGCGCCGATCTCGGCACCCATGTTGCATATAGTTCCTTTACCAGTGCAGCTTAAAGTTTCTGCGCCATCACCAAAATATTCAACAATAGCACCGGTCCCACCCTTTACGGTAAGTATGCCTGCCACTTTAAGGATAATATCTTTTGCAGACGTCCAGCCACTCATTTTGCCTGTAAGCTTCACGCCTATCAGTTTGGGCATTTTAAGCTCCCATGGCAGGCCTGCCATCACGTCAACAGCATCGGCGCCGCCAACACCTATAGCTACCATACCCAATCCGCCCGCATTAGGCGTATGGCTATCAGTGCCTATCATCATGCCACCCGGAAAAGCGTAATTCTCAAGTACCACCTGGTGAATGATACCCGCACCCGGTTTCCAGAAACCAATACCGTATTTATTAGAAATAGAAGCAAGAAAATCATACACTTCTTTATTTACATCGATAGCGGTGGCAAGATCTGCTACTGCACCCGTTTTAGCCTGTATAAGGTGGTCGCAATGCACCGTGCTGGGCACAGCCACTGTCTGGCGGCCACAGGTCATGAATTGCAATAGTGCCATTTGTGCCGTAGCATCCTGCATAGCCACACGGTCGGGCGCAAAATTCACATAATCCTTACCACGTACATAATTGTGTATTGCAACATCATAAGCATGGGAATAGAGGATTTTTTCTGCCTGTGTAAGCGGGCGGCCTATCATTTTGCGGGCGGCAGCTATTTTTTCGGGTAATTGAGTGTAAACTTTTTTAATGAGGTCGAGATCGAATGCCATTTTCTTAAAAAATTGAATTTTTTATAAAAAGAATGAATATGAGGTGTAAAGCGTGGCGAAATTATTTAAAATGAGAGAGAATCGGAAATAATTAAGAGAATACTAACGTATTAACAAATGAGTATAAATGTATTTTGTATTTGGCAGGAAATTGTAATTTACAATGATGAAAAAGCTTTTAGCAGTTTTCTTTCTTCTTCCATTCATCTCTTGTGGCCAGCAGCAGGAAGAAAATATAGTGAATATGGATGGTGTTGACTGCGGCATTCACGGATCATCCAGCCCCGATAGAAAAGAATATGTGCTTAATGAATATAAGAATCGTTATAAACTGCCTGCGCAAACCGATTTTGCTGTTGGTATTTCACTGTCAGATTTAATAAAGGCAGTGAGTGCAAATTATCTGCCGCAGGACAGTGCTGTGATACTTACGGGCTATGTTTTTAATGTAAAAATGGGTGGGGTAGAGTCTTGCAATTGCAAGACCAAAGACCCGGTTTACCGGGATACACATATAGAGTTGGTGCCGGATGCTGAACACACAGGACCAGAATACCGAGTGATAGTAGAAGTAACACCAAGGCTCAGGGCCATGATGGCCGCAAAAGGCATAGACTGGAGCACAGAAACACTAAAACAAACGCTAAAAGGCCATAAAGCCCGCATAACCGGCTGGCTTTTTTTTGATTCGGAACATGA
>JABDGU010000122.1 GCA_013285905.1 Bacteroidota bacterium
TTATTACATTAATGCTTATGATCGTAGGGCTTTACTTCAAAAAATAATCAATCATAAATCGCAAATCAGCAATTATAAATAATCCCTAACTAATCTTCCCCCAATGTGACTGCTTTGTTTTTGGCAAGATCAACTCCCTGATGGCCTGGTGCTGCGGCGCCCTGAGCCCCGGGTCTTCGGCAATCAATTGTAGAGCGGCATTTCTTGTTTGTTCTAAAATGGCCAGGTCTGTTACTATATCCGCTATCTTAAATTTGAATTCACCACTCTGGCGTGTGCCGTACAAGTCGCCGGGGCCACGCATGGCAAGGTCTTCCTCTGCAATTTTAAAACCATTGTTGGTAGATACCAGCACATTGATGCGCCTTAAAGTATCAGGCCCTAATTTGTTGCCTGTAAGTAATATACAGTAAGATTGTTCCGCACCACGCCCCACACGTCCCCTTAATTGGTGCAATTGTGATAAACCAAAACGTTCTGCGCTCTCTATCAACATTACAGAAGCATTCGGCACATCCACACCTACTTCTATAACGGTGGTGGCCACGAGTATCTGCGCTTCTCCCTTTGCAAAACGCTCCATATTGCGCTGCCGTTCACCCGCTTCCTGCCGGCCATGCACCATGGCAATACGGTATTTATGCTCCGGGAACCATATTTTCACCTGCTCGTAACCCGCCAGCAGGCTCTCGTAGTCCATTTTTTCACTTTCTTCTATCAGCGGATATACGATATAGGACTGCCTGCCTTTATCAATCTCTTTCTTGATAAATTCCATCACCTTGGCCCGGGCCATGTCTGTGCGATGTATGGTCTTTATTTCCTGCCTGCCGGGTGGCAATTCATCAATGGTAGATACATCAAGATCGCCATATAATGTCATTGCCAGTGTGCGGGGTATAGGTGTGGCCGTCATTACCAATATGTGGGGGGCAGTTTCGTTTTTGGCCCATAATCTTGCTCTTTGACCAACGCCAAAACGGTGCTGCTCATCTATCACGGCCAGCCCGAGGTTTTTGAACTGCACACTTTCTTCTATGAGTGCATGGGTGCCCACTCCAATTGCAATGGTCCCGTCCGCAAGGCCTGCCAATATCTCTTTGCGTTCTTTGCCTTTAATACTGCCGGTTAATAATGCCACATTAATATTCATAGGAGCCAGCAATTTGCTTATGCTCCTGAAATGCTGCTGGGCCAGTATCTCGGTAGGCGCCATCATACAAGCCTGGAAGCCATTGTCCATTGCGAGCAGCATGCACATCACTGCGACAATGGTCTTTCCGCTGCCTACATCGCCCTGCACCAGGCGGTTCATTTGTTTGCCGGTGGCAGTGTCCACACGTATCTCTTTCAATACACGTTTTTGTGCATTCGTTAACTGAAAGGGCAGGTGCTTATTGTAGAAATCATTAAAATGGTCAGCCACTTTCTCAAACTTCCAGCCGGGCTGGATATGGTGTTTCATGCGCAACTGCGCAATGGTAAGCTGCGATGCAAAGAGTTCTTCCCATTTCAGCCTGTGCCTTGCAATTTGTTCCTGCTCTATGCTATCGGGGAAATGTACCCAGCGCATAGCATTATAACGATTGCATAATTTGTATTGGCTGATAATATTGGGAGGTAATATTTCAGGTATATCGCTTTGGCCTATTTTTTCGAAGAGCACTTGCGTCAGCTTGGCGAATGAGCGGTTGCTGATGCCTCTTGCTCTTAGTTTCTCTGTAGTGGGGTAAACGGGTTGCAAACCTGCTACAGAAGTTTCTGCATTCAACGGCTCTATCTCGGGGTGTGCGATATTAATGTTGCCATTAAAAACCGAGACCCGTCCGAAAACTATATAGCGCTCATGTTCTTTCAATGTTTTCTTCATCCATTCGGCGCCCTGAAACCATATCAGTTCTATCCTGCCTGTATCATCGTAGAGGGTAGCAACAAGACGTTTCTTTCTGCCAACACCATCATCAAAAATATTAACAAGGGTGCCGACCAACTGCACTTCATCCGACTGGGCATTTACAGAACCGATCTTGGTAATCTGGCTGCGGTCGCTGTAGCGGTAGGGGTAATGATATAAAAGATCCTCAAAAGTACTTATCTCAAGTTCTGTGCGCAGCAATTGCCCCCTGGCAGGCCCTACGCCTTTGAGGTATTCTATTGGTGAACTTAATATGGGTGCGGTGTTGCTGATGCGTTTGTTTTGGGACAAATATAATGTTGCATCCTCAAATCAATGCTTTAAAATGGAGTATTTGATACAATTCTATATTATTCGTATATTTACTATCGCAAATTACACTCAATGACATTTACTGTAATCAAAGAAAAGCTACATGAGTATATAGAGCATGCGGATGAGAAAAAAATACAGGCTATATATACCTTGGTTGAAAATGAGATAGGTAATACTTATACCTATAACGAGGAAGAATTGAATATACTACATGAGCGGGCTGAAAAATATTTAAATGGTGAAGGCACAACTTATGCTGTAGAAGAGTCCCATGAAAAAATAAGGTGGCAAGTGTAAAGAATATCTATACTCCACGAAATAATGTCACCCCGCTGGGGTTTATAGACATTTTGCTATATTTTTTGCTACAATCATATCAGTCCTTCGGACTTTTAATGATATAGCCTTAGTGAGTAATTCTTTTAGCTTTCTATTTCTTTGTCAATAAACGCATAGTTTGCGGCAATTTGAATTGCACCCAACAGTTCTTCCTGTTGAAAATTCTTATATTAGCCACCTTATATGGATGACCTGTACATAAAAGACAAAACATTCAACAAAATAGTTTTCAGCCAGGAGCCTTTGGCTAAAGGCGAATATGAAAACTGTATTTTCAATAATTGCGACTTTTCGAATGCCCATCTTGTCAATATGCAATTTGCAGATTGCGAATTTGTGGCCTGTAATTTAAGCCTGGCTAAAACAAGTCAAACAGCATTCAGAAATATC
>JABDGU010000123.1 GCA_013285905.1 Bacteroidota bacterium
AAGTGATACGAATTGTGGGCTCGCACCTTGTTGTGGAATTGATGCGGCAGGGCATGAAGCCGGAAGATGCCTGCCGGAAGGCTGTAGAGCGAATCGTAAAGTTTAACCCTACAAAAGCAAAAGAAGTACAAGTTGGGTTTTTAGCCATGAATAAAAAAGGTGAATTCGGTGCTTATGCGCTGCAAAAAGATTTCACTTACTCGGTAAAGAGCGGGAAAGAAGAGAAAACCTATTCTTCAAAAAGTATTTATTAAGAGCTGAAATATGGCTGGAAAATTTGTTTTAGAAGTTTGTGCATACAATTCCCAATCTTGCGCAGTGGCTGAAAAAGCAGGAGCACACAGAGTGGAGCTTTGCGATAATCACCATGAGGGTGGGACAACGCCGAGCTATGGCTCTATAAGGCAGTCGAGAGAAAAAATTTCGATAGACTTATACCCGATCATCCGCCCAAGGGCAGGTAATTTTTTCTATGACAAAGAAGAAATAGAGGTAATAAAAAAAGATATAGAGATATGCAAAGAACTGAAGTGTAACGGCATATCGACGGGTGTATTATTGCACAATGCAGAGGTGGACAAAGAACACCTAAAACGAATAGTGGAATGGGCCTACCCAATGAAAGTTACTTTTCACCGGGCATTTGATTTCACGCCTGACCCTTTTAAATCAATGGAGGACATTATTGAATGCGGTTGTGAGCGCATCCTTAGCTCTGGGCAGGAAACAGTAGCTATAGATGGGCTGGAGCTTATTGCAAAACTGGTAAAAGTTGCCGGCGACCGTATCCTGATCATGCCGGGTGCAGGTGTAAGGGCTTCCAACATAGAGCGTATTATCCGTAAGACAGGGGCCACAGAATACCATACTTCCGCCAGGCAGAAAATGACTAACAGTGCAGTGCTGCGCAGGGCCGAATTAATGTACCTTGGCCATACTTATTTAACCGACGAAAATGAGTTGCGCGATATTCTGAACGTTGGCAATAAGACTGTGAGAAGATATAGCTAATAGCTACTTACCTGTTTTTAGAAAAAAACAGAAATTTTAAATTTTGCAAAAAAAGGAACACCTGGCGTGTAGCTTACTTCATCAACCGCTTTTGTTTCATTTTTCAATTGCGAGGTGTATTCAAATTGCGATTCGTCCCATTGTTGATTAAAAAGATTTTCAATCGCTATTCCTATTTCATATCTTTTTTGACTGTAGTTCAGGGCAAGGTCAGTAATGAAATATCCCCTTGCTGTCAGGCTATAGTCGCTGTTCGCGGCCCTGTTATGAAGATAACGATAGCTGATGCCTCCATTTATTCCGTTTTTAAATCTGAAGTCCAATGCTGCCGTGCTGGTAAGCGTTGGAGCTAAGGCTACATAATCATGTCCTTTAGCACTGTCTATATACCGGGGTCTTGCAGGATTTAGGTTGAGGTTTGCAAATAGCCAGGGAGTGATCTGGTATCGTGCAGAAAGGTCAATGCCCTCTCTTACAGACCGGCCGGCCGGCGAAACCGGACCACCTGGCTGGTCTATAAGGTCTTCTCCGAATGTAAATTCCTGTTGCAGGTATAAATACCAGATGGCCGCATTAATATACAAACCCGGTAAAGGCTTCCAGTTCGCACCGAGGTCTGCGCCATAGGCTGCCGGCAATACTTCGTAACCGTGGTTGGCTATAACTACTCTTGCATCATTGGAATGAAATCCTTTGCCTGCTTTTAAATACATTTGAAATTGCGAATTAAATGTGTATTCCGCACTCAATTTGGGGCTTAGTACGGCTTTCTGCGCATTTGTATTTAAAGTAGCAAAAACTCCTGAGGCAAAAGTATCTTCAAGAGGAGCCAGGTTTTGATAATAGAAATGAAAATAGTCCAGTCTTAGCCCTGCACTAAATAAGAATTTGCCCAAACTGATCGTTTCATCAAAATAGCTGTTTGCATTTAACTCTTTAGCACGACCGTATTGCAGATAGCCGAGGAATTGCCCGTTTTGGGTATGGTCCAGCTCGCTGGGGAAAATGTTGTCGTAGCGGCAGCCTATGCCGGCAGTGGAAGTAAACGTCAGCTCATTTACTGTACTCGTTTTTGAAATCTTGCCTGTATAACCACTTATATCTCTCTCGTCCTTTTGCCTGAATTCATCACCTAGAGTTGGATAGTAGTAATAAAAGCTGAAATTGCTGATAAGATCAAAATAGTAATGCGAGTACCAAAGCTGATTACCCAATGTCCAGCCATTGCCTAAATTGGTGATTAGTTTCAGGCTTGCATTTGTTCTGCTTGTGTATCCGCCCTGCGAACTATCGAGTGTACCGAAACGGTTTGCTATATACCCCTCGGCAAGTGCTCTGTCGGGTGTTTCGCCGGATGCCCGCCAAGCGGAACTAAATGTAGACATCGTGGCAGTGAGTTTGTTGTTGCTGTTTAGCTCCGTATTGAATTTACCAAAGAGATTATAGCGTGTAAAATGTTCAGGTTGTGTAAAAGGTCCTCCGTTTGAGTACAAAGCTTCTCCGGCTACATAAGCGCTTGTACCATTTTTTTTCGCTTTTTCGCTTAACAAATCTATCAGCGCCACCGTGCGGAAAGTATTGAATTGGCCAGCTTCTACTTTTATCATATTCTGATCCAGCACACTTTTAGTATTATAAGCAACATAGCCTGCTGTGGCAAAGTCTCCCTTATCCGAATAATAAGGCCCTTTGCCAAAGTCATAATTAGATACTGTTTCGGGTATCAGGAAATGGAGATCCGCATAGCCCTGGCCATGTGCGTGTGTTACCATGTTCACAGGTATACCATCCACCGAAACGTTTACATCTGTTCCGTGATCGGCGTCAAAACCACGCAGGAATATTTGTTCGGCTTTCCCGCCGCCCTGGT
>JABDGU010000124.1 GCA_013285905.1 Bacteroidota bacterium
CGGTAACTGTGTCGGGATATGCCAGCAAGCATAGTATAGATGTAAATGATATCGGCTTTGTATCTGTGAACCTGAAGAAGGCCTATATAGATGTTACGGAAAAAAGCCTGAAGGATAAGGGAATAATTACCCGGGATAGCAGTAACAATCTTTTGGATTTTGACGGTTACCTGGTTACGTATACCGATATGAGCAACCAGACAAAAACATATATCGTTCAAAAAGGCCAGTCGAAACCAGATGAAAGTACGGGCCATATTATAATGATATTGGGATATTATAAAGCAAGTTAATAATGCCGCTAACACCAAAAATAACATATCAGATCCCTCCGCAAAATTTCGAACTGGTCCGCGACCGGATCGGGGGCATACTGCTTTGTGAATTTGGCAACCAGGCCACTAATTATAGCCTGCCTGCAGCTTGTACCCCAACGGCCATAGATATAGAAAGGTTTGTTCAAATAGACGAAGATAGTTTTCCGATCGTGACAGTGAGGACCGCCAAGGGAAGCTACTTGGATGACGAGGGAAAGCAAACCAAAGAAAGCGGCGGCAATGTGTTTGGGGTTTATAAATACTATATAGACATCTATACCGGCAGTCCATCGACACCCGGCGAAGGAGGTGATCAGCTTGCATCCGTTAATCTTCAGCGCATGATGGGAATAGCCAGGGCGGTACTGGAAGACACCCGTTATGATACATTGGGATTTGACCCTAAAACAAGTGGTCTGCAGATTCAAAATGTGCATGTAGAAAATTTTTTCATCAACCTGCCTGCTAATACCGGTGATGCTATTGATTATATATGCGGCCGCCTGGTGCTAAGTGTGAAAGTACCTGAAACTGTGCAATTGCCGGCTCCGGGTGCATTAGCGATCGCTTTCGTAACAGTTGGCTTGTTTAAGACCGGCAATACAATAAAATGGCAGTTCCTGCAACAGCAAATAAGTATTGTGGCCAGCGGCACAACATTGACTAACGCTTTCTTTAGCAATAGTATTAATTCCATAGATGTTATTGTGGCGGGTGAAGTAAAAAATACTTATTTATTAAATAAGGACTTTACCCAAGCAGGGACTACCATCACGGCGACCACCTTTACTTTCACTAATGGGCAAACCATAATTGCAAAAACCACTTAAAAAAAGAAATTATGGCCGGAAATGACATCAGAATAAAAGATAAGCCTGTTAGTTCAGATATAGGAGGCTCGGACTATCTGTTAGGGACGAGGGATAATGGTAATGGGACCTTTAGCGACTACAGATACCAGAATAATAAAAAAATAACCATCGCCTCCGGAGCACCCAGTGCGACACTGACAGATCCTTTCTTTTCGAACAGCATAAAGAAAATATTCACTAATAACCAAGTATATATTATCGATGCAGACTTCACCCAGACAGGAACTACCATCACATTACTAAATGGAATGACATTTAATAACACACAAGTCTTAATAGCTGAATTATAATGAAACGAATACTAACCATACTATTTATTTTTTCCGGATTGGCATCTTATGGACAGGGATATGTAAACTTCGCACCCTCTGTTAATCTAAATGATACTGCACGTACCACAATTAATTTGCTTATTAATAGTTATGTGCGGTTCCCAAAATATGCTACCACTGATAGCAATGATGTGGCGGGGTTTGACAGCAAGGGGAATATAGTAAAAAGGAAAAAAATAAATCTAACGGCCACTTCTTCGCCTACGCCCAATACTGTAATGTTGCGCACAGCTAATGCAAATACCCAAGTAAACGAATGCGAAAACGGTATAGCTGTAATAGCAACAGCGGCAGGGACTACTACCTTAACCTCTGCATCTGCCCCGAATGAATATTTTACAGGCAGCACTACACAAAACATTGTGTTGCCAAACGCTACAACGCTACATCCGGGTCACTGGTTTTGGATATGCAACTACTCAACAGGGGTAGTAACCGTAAAAGACGGAAGCGGAACAGCGTTGTTTACTTTAGCAGACAGTTCTACCCAATACATTGCCTTGTCAGACAGTTCAACAACTGCGGGTGTGTGGAGAAAACAACTATTTAGTGCGAGTTCATTAACTGCGACATATCCTGCACAGATAACGGGAACTGTTATAAGCGTTGACACAGGTCGGGCGCAAGCGCAATTAGCCACTGGTGGTAGTTTAAACAAAAAGGTGGATAGTATAGTAACTTATGTTGTTGCTACTTATGTTCCAACTTCAAGAACTATAAATAGCAAGGCGTTATCATCTAATATTACCCTTAACCTAGCAAGCTCTGATTACGCAAACCAAGGAACAACAGAAACTATATTAAAAGGTAATGCGAGTGGCAATCCTGCATGGAGTAGTATTGATACTGGCATGTTTGGTGGTAATTGGAAAACATACGTAAATTTTGTTGCAACGGGAAGTGTAACCGGAACAGGAACTACAAACACGATTACAAAATGGACATCTTCAACTGCCATAGGAAATTCAGGCATTACTGATAATGGAACTACAATAAGTACATCTGAATTGGTTACAGTAACCAATACTACAGCTTCTTCATCCACAACAACAGGAGCACAAACAGTTTCCGGTGGCATAGGTATAGCAAAAACAGCAACAGCATTAGGCTTCGCAACACCAGTGAACACTTTAACTGATGGCGCTACGATAACATGGGATTTATCTACTGGTGCAAATAAACAAGTAACCATTGCAGGTAATAGAACACTTGCATTTTCTAATCCACAAGCAGGAACGGTTTATATTTTACAAGTTATACAGGATGGTACGGGCAGTAGGTTAATGACATGGCCTGGAACAGTT
>JABDGU010000125.1 GCA_013285905.1 Bacteroidota bacterium
CACGATTCCCTGTTTATATTGAAGTTCCACTACATAATAAACGCGCTTTGCCATCTTCACATTCTCACTTGTGGTATGAAAGCTAAACAGGTTGCTTTTATAATTAGCCAAAGCTGTTGTATAATCTGTATTTATTTGTGAGCGCAGGTTTACGCCGGCCCAGTCAAGCTGGTCCTGTTGCAGTTTTGCTTTATGTATGTTTTCAAGCCGCGAAAACCCTGTAAACAGGGGCAGATTGACAGATAGCCCAATTGAAGAATATGGATATGCTGTTTTCCAGAGATCTGCAAAATTGTTGTTTTCAAATTCTCGTGTGTAGTTATAGAACCCTGATATAGTGGGCAGAAAAGCAAGCCGGTAATAATTAATAAGCTGGTGCTGCAATTTCTGTTCGGTAACAAGTTGTTTATACTCTATGCGTTTTTCATATTGCAATTGCTCCGTTGTATCAATGTTTATATCGTTTATCATTTTTACTGTATCATAACTCACATTGAACTGTCTTGTGGGCGGATAGCCCATTATCTGTTTCAATGTCGCGTATTGCGGAACAACATTTTCAAGTGCCTGTTTCAACTGTACCCGTGTATTATTAAGCGTAATGGTTGCCTCTTCATAATCCGTTTCATCTACAATACCGCCTACGAATTGATTATAAGCATCTGTAACACTTCGCTGCAGTTCCGCTGTATCAGACTTTAGAACCTCTATTTGCTCCAGCGTTAGCAGCAGGGTATAAAAAGCCTTACTCACAGATGAAACAAGAAATATCTTTGTGCTGTCCGTTACCTGCTTTGCCTGCTCCACATATAAATGAGCGCTTTTGGCTGCATATATAAGGCTTGGATTAAAAATTGTTTGGGTTGCGTTTATCTGCGGCGTAGCTACATTTACTATACCCGACTGCACCGGTATGGGAGGACCGCCGGGTGTAATAGTATTAGGCTCAAAAGATGTGGGTAATTGAAAATAATGTGTCAGGTTTCCTGAAGCGCTTAGCTGCGGCAACCATCCTGATAAATTTATTGCGTTTGTTGTTCTGGCGATCGAAATATTGATCTGGGCCTGATTCAGTGCCGGCTGATGCACCATTGCATAATCAATACATTGCTGCAGCGTTAAGTATTCATTTGAATTATCAGCATTGTCAGTTTGCGCGCATATATTTAAGGACATGCATAGGAAGCATGTTACACCGCATAGATAACGACACGTATTGGCAATAGTAAATGAAATACCTTTTTTAAAATTCATATGCTTTCCAATTTTTATCAAGGCATTATTTTGTTAAATACTTATTCACTTTTGAAATATAAATATAACTCTTACTTTGTATGGAACAATGCCTTCTTTAAAATACCTTCAACAAATAATCTGCATTGAAATGGTATTTACCTTTCTGCATAAAAAATACCAATACGCTTTATGCAAAAATCATTCTAAGAAACAGGGACGATTGCAAATATTACACCTGAATTTGCAGATACTGTTGCGTGTAATATTAGACTTGCAGCCTGTGGATCTGAAGATATAATGGAATAGAACCTAGGGCTTTCAAGGACTGTCTTTTATGCCAGCCCGGAGACAGGTAATCATTGAATGAAAAAAATAAAGATAGGAATGCCAAAACAGAAAAGAACAATAATAATTCAAAGCCTGAATTATCGGCATGCCGGCTTTCCGCCAGGACAAATGTTTTAAAAGAATCGCGCCTTTCTCTGCTCCCGTCTTTTATTTTCTTACTTAGTGTTTGAGAACTAGTGTAATAGTTATTATACTGTTCATCGAGTCGCAACTCTATCAGCTTCTTGGTGGCGCCAGAGAAAACAATACAAAAAAATGCCATCAACAACCAAACAGGTTGAGTCAGCTTTCTTTTTTTATACCGGATCATTTTCACAAAGTATTGAATAGACGGGCAAATATAGGGGGAAACACTTAATCACACTTCATCAAGCAAGGCTATTAAATCCCAATAAAATCATAAAACGGGGCGCTAAATTTAAAGGAAATCACGTTAGCTACTGTCAGTCAATGGGTTATCTTGTTTTTTGATGAAGAACAAATAATTAACAGAGAAAGCAATAGCGCCTTAACAATACTTGCTAAGCCTCTTATACCAAACATGGCGCCTTAAAAAGGCGCCATGTTCTATTAGGAAAAAGATATTGAACTATCTAATCATTATTTCCATTTCCGCACGCCTGTTCTTGGCTCTACCCCATACAGTACGGTTGCTGTCTGCCGGGCGCCAGAAGCCATAGCCCTTAGTACGCATCCTGGCCGGCTCAATGCCCTTAGATATCAGGTAGTCTTTTACAGCACCAGCGCGGTTATCCGAAAGCACCTGGTTAGAACGTTCTGAACCAATAATGTCCGTATTGCCGCGTATTCTTAAAGTAACATCCGGGTATTGTTTCATAAACAAAGCGATCTCATCCAATTTCCTGCGGGATTCTCGTGTCAGATTATACATTGCTGTTTCAAAATAGACTACTTTATAAGGTATATCAATAATTGTACGGTTCTGCACATAATCATAATTTGTATTTCTTATAGTATCCACTATAACTACAGTATCTATTATTGTTTCGCAACACGTTGGACACGGCTTTGGCATGGGCCTTGGTTCACGATGCCCATGTAAAAATACACGCAGCCCTATGTTCAGTCCATAGGTTGAGTTATTGCTGGTAGTAACACCATTCATAACAGAACTATAAGTACCAAGCTTGTTAGTCAACTGGTAATTGCTGTTATTGTTGTCGCTATTAAAGGGTTGAAAAATATAAAACAGGCCCATGTTAAAAAACCAAT
>JABDGU010000126.1 GCA_013285905.1 Bacteroidota bacterium
CCCGGGCATTTTGAGCGTAAACAATTGATTATCAATAAAAACATCGGGCATGGAATCGGGCATTTTATGCCTGGTTTCTGCTGTTTTTGTAAAACCCGGACATTTTAGAATATGCTGCCGGATTTAGTCTTAATGTTTTTTGTTTTTTAGGGTTATATTAGATAAATTAGTTTGCATGCTGAATTTCATGTTAAAGGTACGAAACGGAGGCAGGCGAATCCAAATTTTTCTCTGAAAATGGCTGTGGGAGCAGGTATTAATTTGAAAATGTGAAAATATGCAAATTTGAAAATGCCCGATGGGAGCAATTGGACTATGTGTTGTAATTGTCTGAATTATGATGTAGGTGATTGATGTGATAGACATGATATTTTATGCCCCAGAGGGGCGAAATAATAATAAAATTTGGTTAAAAGTAACTAATTCGTTACCTTTGACAAAATTCGAGCTTATTATGGAGACAATATTAATTAAAACCGAAAAAAACCGATTAAGGAATGAAAGGTTTAGAAGTCGTAAGGAAACTAGAAGCTGACGGATGGTTTGCAGTGGCTCAGAAAGGAAGCCATAAGCAATTTAAACATCCAACAAAAATGGGGAAAGTGACGGTACCGATACATAAAGGAAAGGATATCCCCACAGGAACTTTAAAATCTATATTTAAACAAGCAGGGTGGAAATAAAACACGCTGCTTCACAGAAAAAATTGTTAATGAACAATTCGAAAATTATGAAGCCGTTAATGTTAATCGTAGAAAAATCCCAAGGAGAACTTTGGGGGCGAGTACATTACGAGGATGATCTTTTGGTGACCAACGCCAGGACTGTAGAAAGCCTTGAAAGAAAGATGAAAACCCTCTTGAAGGATTTTCATGAACTTGAGCCAAGAGATGTGCAGTTTGAACGGCACTATGACCTTACAGCCGTTTTTGAAAAATTTGATTACCTAAAGATATCAACTATTGCAGAACTTGCCGAAATTAACCCTGCGCTATTGCGGCAATACGCAAGCGGGATAAAACACCCTTCTGCCAAGCAAGCAAAGAAAGTAGAGCACGCCATTCATAAAATAGGAGCGGAGCTTAGCAAGTTTGCAGTGTATGCACCAAACATTCTCTTAATACTAGCAGCCACCTTAGGGTGGCTTTTTTGTTAATGCCAGAAGTTAAGGGCAGTCCGGGCGATTGCTTGCCTGACTTCCTCCACTGCGGACGGGAGCCTGTAATGGCTCCAACTCAATTCGGGACGCAGTGTGTCCCGAATTGGAGCAGATAGGCGGGGAGCTCGATCTGTGCGATTAATAAATGCCCCAGCGGGGCTATATGTCGGTAGAAAAATAAACACCCTCCCACACCAGCCCCAGCGCGGGCTGAAGATTTACATAATGCGGGTATATAGCTCCCAAAATCTGGGACAACTGAAAACGCAATCAATGGGTAGGAAATGCTACTCTCAATCGGGAATGGGTATCAGACCATTTTGTTGACATCAACAATATGGTCTGATATATGTTGGGAGTTGAAAGACAAGAGGCGCCAGGTAGTCGGAGACATACGCCGAGCCTTTATTTATTTTAGGGAGACTACCCTCAATATAGGGAGTACAGACAATAATCTATATGATTTTGAATAATACTACTATTTGGATGGGTAATTTTACCTTTTTTTTGTTAAAAGTATTGTTTTTATTGATTTTATCAATAAATTCGCTAAAGGTAACTTTACCTTATTTACTATGTCAGAAAATGAAAAATATAAATATAGAGATATTGATAATCTTCTAAACAATATATTTAAACCGTCTCCCATTTCTTCCAAAGAAAGCTTAAAAGAATTATTTGAACGTAGGATTGATGAATTGAAGATTGCGCCAACTACGGTATTGGATATTTTAAGTATTGAGCGCCGTACACTTAATGGTATTTTAGAGGGAACACAAAAGCGAGTTGATTTTACAAATTTGATAAAAATTGCAAATTTTCTACAATTACCTCATGAGCAGCTTATAGGATTATACTTAACAGCATTAAAAAAGAATTTTGAGACAGAAAATACCGTTTCTACACAAAATATAGAGTTTATCAAAGAAAACTTTGATTTGGCAGTCTTAAAAAAAGCAGGATTTATTGGTAGCATAACAGATTTTGATGAGATAGAAAAAAAGATTGTTTTTTTCTTCGGTTTAAAGTCAATATTCGACTATAAAAGGCCTCATGTTGACGTTGCGTTTAGTGCCGGTTTGGTAAAACCCCAAAATGAATTAACTCGATCACTTTGGATAAAAACTGCCAATGATACTTTCGAAGAATTAAATAATCCCTATGAATATAATCGGGAAGCCCTAATAAAATATTTTCCCCAAATAAGATGGCATTGTACTAATGTAGAATTAGGGTTAATAAACATTATTAGAGACTTGTTTAAAATAGGGGTAACAGTAATTTATCAACCCTCTTTGACTTCACTTCATTTGAGAGGTGCAACTTTTGCAGTCAATGATAAGCCATGTATTGTGCTAACTAATCACGCTGGATTTTATCCAACTTTATGGTTTGCTCTAATACATGAATTGTTTCACGTACTTTTTGATTGGGAAGAAATAAGAAACAATTGCTATCATTTATCCGATGAAGATAACGAACAATTATCTGTAAAAGAAAAAGAACACGAGGCCGATAGCTTTGCTCGTGAATATCTTTTTTCAAAAGAAAAGACAAATAACGTACG
>JABDGU010000127.1:0-654 GCA_013285905.1 Bacteroidota bacterium
GGTTACATATAAATTTCCATCGTCTTCGGAAGGAATGAAGCCCGATGATTTGTGTTGGAATAAAAAGTAAGCACCTACACATATACACAACAGAAGGATGACAATATATTTTGAAGCATTTATACTTCTTTTTACGCCATCGGTATATTTGTCTGTTACCCTCTCAAACCATGCGTTAAACTTAAAGAACCATTTGTTGAGCCCTTTTGCATCTTTTGCTTTGCCCGTTGGTTTCAGCAATAAAGTGCAAAGTGCAGGCGTTAAGGACAAGGCTATGAAGGCGGAAATTATTACCGATATGGCAATTGTAATTGCAAATTGCTGGTAAAGACGGCCTACTATACCCGGTATAAAGCCAACCGGCACAAACACCGCAGCAAGTATAAGAGCGATGGCTACTACCGGTGCCGAAATATCCTTCATGGCAAGATAAGTTGCTTCTTTTGCCGACATGTTCTTTGTATCAATATAGTGCTGCACAGCCTCTACCACGATGATAGCATCGTCCACAACGATACCAATAGCCAATACAAAACCAAACATGGTAAGTGTATTGATCGTAAATCCTAATGGTATGAAAAAACAGAAGGTGCCGAAAATAGAAACGGGTATGGCCAGCACAGGTATCAATGTGGAACGCCAGTTTTGCAGAAA
>JABDGU010000127.1:664-2629 GCA_013285905.1 Bacteroidota bacterium
GTACAGGCTACATCAGCAGGAAAAGATTCTTTAAGATTTGCCAGTTCTGCATAGACTCCGTTTGCGGTCTCCAGCGCATTACTTCCCGGCGCCTGGTAGATCAGCAGATAGGATGCACGCTTGCCATCGACAAAAGAATTACTGGAAAAAGTAAACTTACCCAGTTCCACTCTTGCCACATCTTTCAGGTAAACAAGTTCGCCGGTAGCAGGGATATTTTTTACTATAATATTTTCAAATTCTGATACTTTGCTCAGTCGGCCGTTCACAAGAATGCCCAGCTCAAATGTTTGTGTTGGCGATTGCGGTGGTACACCTGCAGAGCCGGCAGCTACCTGTACATTCTGGGCATTGAGTGCGGCAATAACGTCGGAAGGTGTTAAACTATAAGACGCCATCTTATCCGGGTTCATCCAAATGCGCATACTGAAATCATCTGTGAACCTGTTGATACTGCCTACTCCCGGCACACGCAATAATGCATCCTGTATAAATATGTTAGTATAGTTATCAAGAAAAGTTATGCTGTGTGTATTTTTAGGTGCATATACTGCAACCATCATCAACATACTCGGGTTCAGCGCGCGTACCGTTAATCCTAGCCTGCTTACCACTGCAGGTAACAAAGGTGTCGCAATACTTACCCTGTTCTGCACATCAAGCGCTGCCACATCAATATTGGTACCTATATTAAATGTTACATTCAGCGACATCAGCCCGTTGTTGGTGCTGTTGCTTTGCATGTACTCCATGCCCGGCGTACCATTTACCTGTTCCTCAACAGGCGTGGCAACCGTCTGTTCCACCGTTTGTGCATCAGCACCCGTGAATTGCCCATTAACCTGTACGATAGGAGGTGTAATATCAGGATATTGATCAATGGGCAGGTTAAAGATGCAGATAGTACCGGTAAGTACCAAAACGATAGAAATAACGATTGCAGTTACCGGCCTCTTTATAAATGTATTAGCAATCATATTTCCTTATTGTATAAAAATTCCAGGGAATTTAATGTCCTATGCATCTTACTTTTTATTGTTATCGCCACTATTCTCTTTGGCGCCTGCGGGCGGCTTATTGCCTATTGTTATATGCGAACCGTCATGCAATAATTGCACCCCGTCTGTAACCACACGGTCCCCTTCCATTATCCCGCTTTTTATAATAACATTGGCGCCTATCGTCTGGCCGGTTTGAACTTTTTTCTGAAAAGCATAAAGGCTTGGTCCCTTTTGTTCAGGCCCTGCAGATTCTTTCTTCTTTTGTGCAGAGTCAACTATCGTTGTGTCTTTGGCAACAAATACAAAGAATTCACCCATTTGTTCCACTACCGCTTTACTTGGTATCAGCAGTTGCGGAGTAGCCTCCTGGTTGTGTACCCTTACCACACAACTCATACCCGCCCTCAACACATAATTCGGATTTGGGAAAACCAACCTTATCCTTATGGAGCCTGTCTGCGAATTAACAGCCCTGTCTATAACTGAAATTTTGCCGGGGTATGGATACAACGAATTATCCGGCATTAAAATGGTAAAAAGAGAATCGGGGAAACTCTTTTTTGTGTTTTCCAGGGCTTCAAACCTTGCCAGTTGTTTTTCGTTTATTAAAAAATCCACGGCCATCGGGTCGTCGGTAGAGATAGTGTTAAGCACTGTCTGCCCTACAGTTACCATATTCCCCAGCTTTACCATGCTGAACCCTATTGTTCCATCAAATGGTGCAGAAATAATAGAGAATGCCAGATTGGTTTTGGCTGTTTTCACTGCTTCGTCAGCAGCCTTCTCCGAATTCTGTGCATTTTGCAGGGTTATCACTGCATGGTCATATAATTGCTTTGCAACAGCTTTATGTTCATTCAGGTATTCATAACGGTCTGCATCCTGCTGCGATTGTACGGTGGTGCCATGTGCCACTTTAAGATTTGCTTTCGCCTGGTCATAACTCGCTTCAAATAGTCGCTTA
>JABDGU010000128.1 GCA_013285905.1 Bacteroidota bacterium
GCGGTAGAGGTGAAAACCTTTTGCAGTTCTTCTTTTGAAAGATGTATGATATTGCCACCTTCACCTGCAAAACGCATACGCCCGTTCTCAAAATCATGGTAGCCTCGTAATATCAGGCCTATACAGGTTGAGTAAGTAGGACTCATTAAGGAATCCGCATGGCCACCTGCAAGATGTTCGTTAGGGATACCTATCCTTGCACCCATACCCGTAACAAATTCTGTAAGCTGGATGATATGTTTTAATTGTGCTCCGCCCCCTGTAAGAATGATACCTCCATATAAACGCTTGTCGAGATTGATCTGTTTTAAGTGGTATACTACATAGTCCAGTATCTCCTGCATACGGGCCTGTATGATATGCGCCAGGTTCTTAACTGATATTTCTTTTGGCGGCAAACCGCGCAGGCCGGGGATAGTGATGTAGGCATTCGCATTGGCTTCGTCAGCAAGCGCAGTGCCAAACTGCACTTTCATCTGCTCTGCCTGCGCACGCAATACACCAAGCCCATTGCGTATATCATTTGTAATATTCACACCGGCATAAGGAATAACTGCTGTGTGTTTCAGGATGCCATCAAAGAATACGGCCATATCGGTAGTGCCACCACCTATATCAACAATGGCCACACCTGCTTCCAGGTCTTCTTCGTTCATTACCGCCGCGGCAGAGGCCAATGGCTGCAGAACAAGGTCCCTCGTATTGAGGTTGCACTTGTCAACACAACGTTTGATGTTGCGTATGGCATTGCGGTCGCCGGTAATGATATGGAAGTTAGCAGCTATCTTAATGCCGCTCATCCCTATCGGGTCAAGGAAGGAACCATTATTGTCAACACAATATTCCTGCGGCACAATATCTATGATCTGGTCACCTGCGGGGATATATGTTTTATACTGATCGCGTATAAGCAGGTCAATATCTTCTTTATTTATCTCTTCGTCCACACGCACACGTACGCGCTCTCCGCGGGTTTGCAGACTTTTTATATGCTGGCCGGCTATGCCCACATATACTTCCTTTATCTCCAGTTGCGGGTTAGATAAAAGACATTTCTCAATAGCCTGCTCAATGGAGCGGATACATTGCTCAATATTCATAACCACACCATGGCTTACACCCGCCGATTCCGATCGCCCAAATCCGAGTATCTCAAGTTTTCCAAACTCGTTCTTCCTACCTGCAATAGCGACCACCTTTGTGGTTCCAATATCAAGGCCTACGATAATGGGTTGTTCTTTCTTGCTCATATTGCGTCACTTTTAAAAAGATTAATTGTTTGTTTTTTTCTGATAGATATATTTGGCACCGTGTTTTTTCTCTTTATCATTTTTACTGCTTTTTTTCTTTTCTGTTTTTTTGGTAAGGATCTTTTTTGCGTTGATTTTTTTACCGCTTGCAGGGTTTGCCTTATGTACCGGCGCAGCCCTGGGTTTTGCTGTTACTTTCTTCCCTTTATCAAGCATCTTTTTTACAGGCACAGCAACCGGCACCTTAGCTATAGCTGCTGTATGATGTACTGAATCGCTTACTACGGCCTTATTTGCCTTCAGGCTGCTGTCCACCATACTTCTTGCCCAGTTCATATTCACCATGGCTTTATCAATGGGTCCTTTCCATGGCAAAGCAGGTGATGCTATTACCTGGCCTTTATAGCGCAGGTCAAGCACTTCATATTTATCCCAGCCTATACGGTTGGATATTTTTTTATAAAAAACATAGAGGTTATCAAACTTCTCTTTCATCCTGCTTGTATCCCCCAACAATATTTTCTGTGTGCCTAAGAGGGGTGCCAGTACAAACGTGTTGCCCGTATCAACCTCTACATGCGATATCTGTGCCATCCAGAAAGGATTGGCTTCTATAAATTTAACTATTGCAACTATTTGCCCTTTCAATGCATGTCCTGCACTGTCATCTTTAATTGGTGGCACATTGGTAACTACTGTGGTATAGTATATATAATTATCAGACAGCGGCATTGTGCTTAATGTCTTATCGAGATAATAACTATTCCCGTTTGTTTCGAATATGCGTGTAACAGGTGTGCGCTGCGTAATAAACAAATGCAGGACATGTGCATTATCAATATAGACTTCCGCATCTTTTACCCAGGGATTAGTCGAAATGGCTTGTTCCATAGCACGGGTATCAAGATTGCCTATAGGCAAACGTGTCACTTCTTCTCCGTGCTCTTTATTTATCATGTCCATCACTTTCTTATCATCCAGGAAACGGTATTTATCCCCGTTGCTGATATCTATTTCTATGTTGCTGAGCGTTTTTGTTTTTTCAATTTTGGACGCGCTTGACAAGGCAATAATGCAGCAGCAAATAAGTGCGATGGTAAACACCGTGTTTAAAATTTTGCTAACTGATATTTTGCGTTTCTGCGTCATTACTTTGTTTCGAGTATCTGTTTTATTGGTTGCACTAATTTGTCAATATCGCCTGCCCCAGCTGTTATAAAAAGGTCTAAAGGGGCCATCTCCACATATTGAAGCAAAGCTTCTTTCGACAAAATCGTATGCGCCGGGTTCATCATTTTGTCAGCTACCAACTGTGATGTTATTCCTGCAACCGGCAATTCCCTGGCAGGATATATATCCAGCAATATCA
>JABDGU010000129.1 GCA_013285905.1 Bacteroidota bacterium
ATAGAAAGAGCTTGATCAAAATCGCTGCCCCCATACGTTTTCTGCCAGCTGATAGCCCCCGTATCATTCAGTTTAATGATCCATGCATCCTGGGAGCCGTGGTTGCTTGTCAGGTCCCCATCCGCCGAGGCTGTGGAACCCGATACTATATAGCCCCCGTCAAAAGTCTCTTGTATCCCGAAACCCCATTCCTCATCGGTGCCCCCATACGTTTTGTTCCATTCTATATTCCCAAGGGAATCAAATTTTACTATCCACACATCCGCCGCGCCATGCAAAGCTGCTATATCACCGTCGGTGGAATAGGTGCCACCCACCATTATGCTTCCATGATCTGCAGTGGGTATAATAAAATTTCCAAAGTCCCAACCGCTGCCTCCCAATACTTTTTGCCATATCGTGCCGCCCGTGTCATCCAGTTTCAGCACCCAGGCATCGCCCGCGCCGTGGTTGGTAGCGGCAATGGTACCGTCATTCGAGTTCGTTTGCCCTGTAAGCAAATATCCTCCATTGGTTTTGCTGATGCAGATAGGGAAATCCTCATCGGTCCCGCCCAGCGTTTTGCTCCATTGTATAGCCCCCGTGGCATTTGTCTTTACTATCCAGGCATCTGTGTTTCCATGATTCCCCGCTACGTCGCTGTCGTTTGAAGTACTGTAACAAGCTAAAACATAACCGCTGTCCGGTGTCTGTATGAAAGACTGGATATAATCATGTCCTGTGCCTCCATAAGTTTTCTGCCATTGTATAGATGGCTGGGCATTAGAAAACAGGGCGCATGTGCTAAGGGCAAACGTACTTGTCCCTATTTTAAGCAATTGACTAATGGTAGTACTCCGCATCATAAATATTAGGTTTGGGTCAAGCTTAAGACGTGAACGGAGTCATAAAAACCTTGTAACAAGAAAAATATTTTTTATTTATAAACCTGTTAACATCAGCATTGGATTTTTTTTACAAACTTTGATAACAGAATAAAACCTATGAGAAAGTCCGGAAAGGTTATCCTCTCTGTTGTATTGTTAAGTGCAGTAGCAAATACCCGGCTGCAGGCACAGTCTGTACATTCCACAGATACGGCCCCGCAATCAGACAGCACTTATAAGAAATCGGGCGGGGGCAGATTTTATCACACCCCATTTTCACAGTCCAGGTTCATGCGCTTCGTTCTCAGCAGAGGTCCGGCCAGCTACCGCACACCTGCTACCGAAAAAGCCGGTTTCGGCAGCACGGCCAACTCAATGTTCGTCGCTACTGCTTCATCATAAACCAGTCAATGAAATAAAAAAACGACCATGCTAAAGCAGAATTTTGCAAAGAGGGCAATGAATACTGTTTTCAATTTATTGTTTGGCTAATAAAAGTGCCATCTGGCGAAAAATAAAAAAATATTCAGATGATAAACAATGAGAAAGTCCGGTAAAGTAATGATATCTGTGGTGCTGCTAAGTGCAATAGCACAATCTAAACTGGATGCCCAAACCAGGGTGGATGAGGAAACCTTGCTCGATAAGAAATATGGTCATGCCTCAGACAGTTCCTTCTACCGTGCAAACGGGTGCTTCTATAATAAATCAGACACTTCCGCCTATCTTACAAACGATTCTGTCTATCATTATACAACTTATGCAGCGATACATACACCTTTGTTCCACAGGTTTGCACACAACAGGGAAATTTTTCCATATCGCTTGCCACACCATGAACGAGCTGGCTTCGGCAGCACCGCTCACCACACCGGAAGGAGCGGCGGATAATAATAAACAGTATCATCATAAATAATGAAACGCATATCCATCACTCCACGTCAGGACTGGGAAAAAAAAATAAGTGAACAGGGATTTCTATTCTACAAAAACGAGTCATACTATAACGAGACCTGTGCTTACGAATTTACTAACAAAGAAATAGATGTGATAGAAACTGCAACAGTCGAAATTTTCGACATGTGCATGAAAGTTGTAGATCACGTTATAAAACATAAACTCTGGAAAGAATTTTTTATACCTCCACAATACGCAGAATTGATCGAATGGTCCTGGAAGGAGGACCAGCCTTCTTTTTACGGACGTTTTGATCTTGCTTTTAATAATAATCAAATAAAGCTCCTCGAGTTTAATGCTGATACACCTACATCTCTGCTGGAGTCTAGCGTTATACAATGGTACTGGCTGCAAGACTACAATAAAGATTATGACCAGTTCAACAGCATACACGAAAAATTATTGATGCACATGAAGGAGTGTAAAGACCATTTTCTGCCCGGCCTGCTTTACTTTTCCTCGGTTAAAGACAATGTAGAAGATCTTATAAACGTTAAATACATCCAGGACCTTGCAGAACAGGCAGGCCTGCAAACAGAATTTATTTACATTGATGATATTGGCATTGATAAGAATGGCTGCTTTATTGATATTGATAACCGGCCTGTAAAAAATATCTTCAAACTATATCCTTATGAATGGATGTTTCATGAGGAATTCGGCAATTATCTTTCCGCCAACCGGGAACAATGTTTTTGGATAGAACCTCCCTACAAAGCCATATTATCCAACAAAATGCT